>NZ_JBVJMD010000018.1:0-149357 GCF_055584385.1 Streptomyces sp. NPDC104096 | reverse complement strand
GCCCGGTTACATTCCGAACCCGGAAGCTAAGCCTCACAGCGCCGATGGTACTGCAGGGGGGACCCTGTGGGAGAGTAGGACGCCGCCGAACAATCATTCAAAGGGTTGGTCCCTGAACTTCTGTTCAGGGACCAACCCTTTTTCGTTGGTCGACACTTGACGTTCACATTCCGCTATGAGCATCGACGGCATGGGTACTGCTGCAATACTCAGGGCCGCCGGCGTCGGAGTCGGTGACGAGGTCATCGTGCCGGCTTTCGGGAACATGGAGGTCGCCGAAGCGGCGACCCTGGCCGGTGCGCTCCCGGTGTTCGCCGACATAGATCCGGTGACCTACTGCCTCGACGTGTCCGCTGTCGAGGCCTCCGTGACCTCGCGGACGGCGGCCGTCGTGGCCGTGCACCGCTTCGGCCGACCGGCCGACATCGCCCGCATCCACGCACTGGGTCAGCGGCACGGCCTGCTCGTGCTGGAGCAGGGCGAGTCCGAGGCGCCGTACGACGAGATCGCCCGGCGTCGGCAGCGTGCCGCGTACCTCGACGGGAAGCTGCGCGGGGTGCGCACGCCCGACGGGGGCGACGGACACACCTACCAGCAGTACGTCGTCCGGGTCCCCGGGAACGGGCGGCCCGACCGTGACGCCTTCGCACGCGCCCTGCGCGGCAGGGGAGTTGACTGCCGAGTGCCGGTGAAGACGCCGGTGCACCGACTGCCCGAGTTCCGGCGTTGCGTGTCCCTGCCGGAGACCGAACTGGCCACCGACGAGACGCTCGCGCTGCCCGTGGAAGCGTCCCTGACGAAGAGGGACATGCAGCGGATCGTGGCCGCGTGCAATGCGCTCGGAGGATTGCTCCAACCTGCCTTCTGAGCGAGTTGGGAGCACGGGCGTGTTCGGGGTATGCTCTATTTCGTTGCCGCGAGGGAAACCTCGAAAAAGTAACTGGCCCCCATAGCTCAGTCGGCAGAGCGTCTCCATGGTAAGGAGAAGGTCAACGGTTCGATTCCGTTTGGGGGCTCCACCAGAAAGGCCCCGCCCATCGGGCGGGGCCTTTCTCATGTCCTGCTCCTTGCCGCCTAATCGTGCTGGAGGCCCGGGACCCGCATCGCCAGGATCGCCATGTCGTCCGACGGGGCGTCCGAAGCGAAGCGCTCCACCGCGCGCATGATGCGCGCCGCGACCGCGCCGGCCGTCAGGCCCGTACACGTCGTGAGAACGTCGGCGAGGCCGTCGTCGCCCAGCATGCGGGTGCCTTCCCGGCGTTCGGTGACCCCGTCCGTGACACACAGCAGGACGTCCCCCGGGTCGAGGGTGACCGTCTGCTCGTACAGCTCCAGGTCCTCCATGACGCCGAGCAGCGGCTGGGGTTCGGCGGCCGCCTCGACCGTGCCGTCCTGCCGCAGTCGCAGCGGCAGCGGGTGACCGGCGCAGACCACCTTCAGTTCCGCGCTGCCGTCCGCCTGGGGGCGCAACTCGCCGTACAGGAGGGTCAGGAAGCGGCTGCGGGCGCCCTCGTCGAGGATCGCCGAGTTCAGGCGCTCCAGCACGGCCGGCCCGCTGAGGCCCTCCCGGGCCAGCAGCCGCAGCGCGTGCCGGGCCAGGCCCGTGACCGCCGCCGCGTTCGGTCCGGTACCGCACACGTCGCCGATGGCGAAGCCGTAGGCGCCGTCGCTGATCGGGAACAGGTCGTAGAAGTCGCCGCCGACTTCGTTGCCCTCGCCGGCCGCGCGGTAGATGACCTCGACCTCGACGCCCTGGATGGTCGGCAGCTCGGGCGGCAGCAGGCTGCGCTGGAGCGACTGGCTGATCGCCGTGCGCTCGGAGTAGAGGCGGGCGTTGTCGAGGGCCAGGGCGGCGCGTCGGCTCAGGTCCTCGGCCAGTTCCAGGATCTCCTGGCGGAAGTGTTCGTCGGTCGGCTTGCCGAGCGTCAGCATGCCGATGACGCGGTTGCGGGCGACCAGCGGGAGGACGACCGTCTCGCCGCCGACCGCGGCCGCCGTGGCCAGCGTCGGACCGATACGCGAGGCGACATGGTGGATCGGGGTGCCGCCGCTCAGTCCCAGGCTGCGCATGGAACTGCGCAGGGCCGCCTGGTGGGCCAGCTCGCCGGGCGCCGACCAGACGCGCGCGCCCGGGGTGGGGACCGGGTCCGGGGGTGAGATCTTGGACAGGAGCGACTTGATGCCGTCGATCAGCTCCTCGTCCTCGTGCAGGACGTAGGACAGGTACGGCTCGGAGGCCTGGTCGGCGATCGTGTACACCGCGCACCAGGTGGCCAGGGTGGGGACCGTCATCTGGGCCATCAGCGCCAACGTCTGGTCCCGGTCGAGGGTGCCGGCCAGCAGGTCGGAGGCCTCGACGAGGAAGCTCAGGGAGCCTCGGCGCAGGCGCTCCAGTTCGCCCAGGCGGGCCGACTCCACCGCGAGCGCGATACGGTCCGCGGCGAACTGCAGGCGCAGCGCCTCCTCGTTGGAGTATCTGCCCGGGGCCTCCGCGGCCACCCCGAGGGAGCCCGTGAGCCGGCCCTCGACCTTCAGCGGGACCGTCACGACCGAGCGCATACCGGTGGCGTTCAGGAGGGGGACGGCTCCGGGTACGGCCGCGAGGTCCTCGTGGACGGCGGGCATCCGGGCCGAGCCGTAGCGGCCGGGGCCCGCCTCGACGGGGACCCGGGCGAAGCGCTGGCGTGCGGAGGGCAGTCCGGTGGAGGCGCGGACCTCCAACTCCGTTTCGTCGTCGGTGGCCAGGAGCAGGAAGGCGGAGTCGCCGTCGAGCATGTCGCGGGCGCGTTCCACCGTGCGCTGGAGGAGACCGTCGAGGTCGTCCGGGGCCGGGGAGCCGATGAACACCTCGAAGGGGTCGGCGCCCTGGACGTCGGAGGCGGAGCCGGCGTCGGAGGCCGGGACGCGCAACGGGGTCTGCAGGACCGCGCGTTCGTGGTCGCGGACGAGCAGACAGACCGTGGACGGCTCGCCGCCGGTGTCGCGGACGCGCAGATGGGAGGCGTAGACCGGGATCACCCGGCCGCCCGCGGTGCGCAGGCCGTAACTGCCTTCCCAGCGCGAGAGTTGAAGGGCCTCCGCGATGCCGGTGCCCGTGCCGGGGGTGTGCGGCCAGGCGGCGAGATCGGTGAGGGGCTTGCCGGTGACCTGGTCCGCGGCGTAGCCGAAGAGTTCCTCGGCGTCCTCGTTCCAGGCGATGATCGCGCCGTTGCGGTCGATCTGGACGACCGCGACGCGGACCCGGCCGTCGGCGAGCGGGAGGAGGTGGGCGGGCAGCGAGGGGCCCGCGGTGCGGGTGCCCACCGGGCGTGCGGGGAGGTCGAGTTGGAACCAGACGCTTTTGTGCGTCGGGGTGTAGTCGACGCCCCACCGGCCCGCCAGGGCCGCGCAGAGCTGAAGTCCACGCCCGCCCTCACGGTCGGGGCTGCCCATGTTGACGGCGGTGCTCTGGAGCGGGATCTCCCGCTCGGGGTAGCGGTCGGAGACCTCGATGCGGGCGCCGTCGTCGCTGCGCAGGCACAGCACGTCCGCGGCCGTGCCCGCGTGGACCACGGCGTTGGTCACCAGCTCGCTGGTGAGGACCACCGCGTCGTCGACGATGTCGGCGAAGCCCCACCCCTGGAGGGTGTCGCGGACGAAGGAGCGGGCGGTGGCTACGGAGCGCCCGACGGGCTCGAAGCTGGCGGCCGCGCGCGCGGTGATCACAGAACTCCTCGGCCGGTCGTCTACGTGCAGGGTTCCCGGTCCGACCGGAGGGTGCGGGGCCTGCGAGGACAGGCCGTCCGTCGGCCGGGGGTCCGGGGGCTGTCCCCCGGGGATCAGTCCGGTGGTCATTGTGTGCGGCCGCCCCTCCGATGCCCGCTGGTGCTCGTGCCACCGCCCAGGCCGGACGCCCCGGCCCGGCTGGACAGCCGCATGCAAGGTTACTTACCTTCCCTGCCCGCGCGGATGCCGGTTCTCCGTGTTTCCGTCCGGAGGGTGTGCGGACGGTGTGCGAAGCTGCCGAACTGTTATGGCCTGGTTCGGCGAGGGTGAAACACTGGGCAAGCTTCCGGTGAAGGAACCGGCAGGCTGAGTGGGTACTGCGGATGGTGGGCAGCAGCCTCTCGGCGGTCTGACCGCATCGGGCACAAGCAGGCAGCATCACACCGGTACGCCGATCAGGAGTACCGGGGCACAGAGCGGCAATGGTCGACCCTTGCGGGAGGGACACAGTGGAGTCTGACGCACCGACGCGGGCCACGAAGGCGCGCGCGAAAGGCGGGCAGCCCCCTGGCAGCCGGGACAAGGGGCGCAACGGCACCACCACGGTGGACACGGCCGCCCTGAACCGGCTGCTCGTCGCTCTGCTGGCCATGCGGGACGGGAACTTCCGCAAGCGGCTCACGGTGTCCGGGGACGGCGTGATGTCGGAGATCGCGGCGGTCTTCAACGAGGTCGCGGACCGCAATCTGCATCTCACGGGCGAGCTGTCGCGGGTGCGGCGCATGGTCGGACGTGAGGGAAAGCTCACCGAACGTCTGGAGACGGGGGCCTGCGAGGGCTCCTGGGCGACCGCGATCGACAACTCCAACGCGCTCGTGGACGATCTCGTACGGCCCGTCTCCGAGGTCAGCCGGGTGCTGTCGGGGGTGGCCGAGGGTGATCTGTCACCGCGGATGGATCTGCGGACCCAGGGGCCGGACGGGCCGGGGCATCCGTTGCGCGGGGAGTTCCTGAAGGTCGGGCGGACGGTCAACAACCTGGTCGACCAGTTGTCGACGTTCACCGACGAGGTCACCAGGGTGGCCAGCGAGGTCGGTACGGAGGGCAAGCTGGGCGGGCAGGCCCAGGTGCGCGGCATGTCGGGTTCCTGGAAGGACCTGACGGACTCCGTCAACACGATGGCGTACCGGCTCACCGCCCAGGTGCGCGACATCGCGCTGGTGACGACGGCGGTCGCCAAGGGTGATCTGTCCCGCAAGGTCACGGTGCACGTGGCCGGCGAGATGCTGGAGCTGAAGAACACCGTCAACACGATGGTGGACCAGCTCTCCGCGTTCTCCTCCGAGGTGACGCGGGTCGCCCGTGAGGTGGGTACCGAGGGCATCCTGGGCGGTCAGGCCCAGGTGTCCGGCGTCGACGGGGTGTGGAAGGAACTCACCGACTCGGTGAACACCATGGCCGGGAACCTCACGGCCCAGGTGCGCGGGATCGCGGAGGTGACCACCGCGGTCGCCAGCGGTGACCTGTCGCGGAAGGTGACCGTGCAGGCGCGCGGCGAGGTCGCCCGGCTCGCGGACACGATCAACCAGATGACCGAGACACTGCGGGTCTTCGCGGACGAGGTCACGCGAGTGGCCAACGAGGTCGGTGGCGAGGGGCGGCTCGGCGGGCAGGCGAACGTTCCGGGTGCCGCGGGCACCTGGAAGGACCTGACGGACTCCGTCAACACCGTCTTCCGGAACCTGACCACGCAGGTGCGGGACATCGCCGCCGTGACGACGGCCGTGGCCAGCGGTGATCTGTCCCGCAAGGTCACGGTGGACGTGGCCGGCGAGATGCTGGAGCTGAAGAACACGGTCAACGGGATGGTGGACCAGCTGTCCGCCTTCGGCGCCGAGGTCACCCGGGTGGCCCGGGAGATCGGCAACGAGGGCGAGCTGGGCGGCCAGGCCCAGGTGCCCGGGGTCGCGGGCGACTGGAAGGACCTCACCGACTCCGTCAACACGGCGTTCCGCAACCTCACCGGGCAGGTGAGGAACATCGCCCAGGTGACGACGGCGGTCGCCAACGGCGACCTGTCGCAGAAGGTCACGGTGGACGTGGCCGGCGAGATGCTCCAGCTGAAGAACACCGTGAACACGATGGTGGACCAGCTGTCGTCGTTCGCCGACCAGGTCATCCAGATGGGCCGTGAGGTGGGTACGGAGGGCCGGCTCGGCGGTCAGGCGCAGGTGCCCGGGGTGTCCGGCACCTGGAAGGAGCTCACCGACTCCGTCAACTCCATCACCGGCAACCTGACGGCCCAGGTGCGGCAGATCGCGCAGGTCACGACGGCGGTGGCGCGGGGTGACCTGTCGCAGAAGATCACCGTGGACGCGCGCGGCGAGATCCTGGAGCTGAAGATCACCATCAACACGATGGTGGACCAGCTGTCCGCGTTCGCCGACCAGGTGACCAAGGTGGCCCGCGAGGTGGGCACGGACGGCCGCCTCGGCGGTCAGGCCCAGGTGCCCGGCGTCGCCGGTGTGTGGCGGGACCTGACCGACTCGGTGAACGGCATGGCCGGCAACCTCACCGCCCAGGTGCGCAACATCGCGCAGGTCGCCACGGCGGTGGCGCGGGGTGACCTGTCGCAGAAGATCACCGTGGACGCGCGCGGCGAGATCCTGGAGCTGAAGAACACCCTGAACACGATGGTGGACCAGCTGTCGTCGTTCGCGGAGCAGGTGACGCGGGTGGCCCGTGAGGTGGGCACCGAGGGCATGCTGGGCGGGCAGGCGGAGGTGCAGGGGGTCGCGGGCACCTGGAAGGACCTGACCCAGTCCGTGAACTTCATGGCGAACAACCTGACCATCCAGGTCCGCAACATCGCCGAGGTCACGACGGCGGTCGCCAAGGGCGACCTGTCGAAGAAGATCACCGTCGACGCCAAGGGCGAGATCCTCGAACTCGTCACGACCGTCAACACGATGGTGGACCAGCTGTCGTCGTTCGCGGAGCAGGTGACGCGGGTGGCCCGTGAGGTGGGCACCGAGGGCATCCTCGGCGGCCAGGCGCACGTGCCCGGCGTCACGGGCATCTGGAAGGACCTCAGCGACAACGTCAACCTGATGGCCAAGAACCTGACCGTGCAGGTGCGCAACATCTCCCAGGTCGCGGCGGCGGTCGCCAACGGCGACCTGACGCGGACGGTGACGATCGACGCGAGCGGTGAGGTCGCGCAGCTCGCCGACACCTTCAACACCATGGTGAAGACGCTGAGTTCGTTCGCCGAGCAGGTCACCAAGGTGGCCCGTGAGGTGGGCACGGACGGCATCCTCGGAGGCCAGGCGCACGTGCCCGGTGTGGCCGGCACCTGGAAGGACCTCACCGAGTCGGTGAACCAGATGGCGTCCAACCTGACCGGTCAGGTGCGCAACATCGCGATGGTGACGACCGCCATCGCCAAGGGTGACCTGACGAAGAAGATCGACATCGACGCGCGCGGTGAGATCCTGGAGCTGAAGACCACCATCAACACCATGGTCGACCAGCTCTCCTCGTTCGCCGAGGAGGTCACCCGGGTGGCCCGCGAGGTGGGCACGGAGGGCCAGCTCGGCGGTCAGGCACGGGTGCGTGACGTCGACGGCACCTGGCGCGACCTCACCGAGTCGGTGAACGAGATGGCCGGGAACCTGACCCGGCAGGTGCGTGCCATCGCGCGCGTGGCGGCCGCGGTGACCCGCGGCGATCTGAACCTGAAGATCGACGTGGACGCCTCCGGCGAGATCGAGGAGCTCCAGGGCTCGGTCAACAAGATGATCGCCAACCTGCGCGACACCACGATCGCCAACAAGGAGCAGGACTGGCTCAAGGGCAACCTGGCCCGTATCTCCGCGCTGATGCAGGGCCGCCGCGACCTGGAGGACGTCGCCTCGCTGATCATGAGCGAGCTGACCCCGGTGGTCTCCGCGCAGCACGGCGCGTTCTTCGTCGCCATGCCGCTGGTCGACGGCAAGGAGATGGGCGGCGGCGTGGACGACCGGTACGAGCTGCGCATGCTGGGCTCGTACGGCTACTCGATGGGCTCCATGCCGACGTCGTTCGGGCCGGGAGAGGCGCTGGTGGGCACGGCGGCCGAGGAGAAGCGCACGATCCTCGTGGAGAACGCGCCGAGCGGCTATCTGAAGATCGCGTCCGGGCTCGGCGAGGCGCCGCCCGCGCAGGTGATCGTGCTGCCGGTGCTCTTCGAGGGCAAGGTGCTCGGCATCATCGAGCTGGCGTCGTTCACGCCGTTCACGCAGATCCAGAAGGACTTCCTCAACCAGATCGCCGAGATGATCGCGACCAGCGTCAACACCATCTCGGTCAACACCAAGACGGAACGGCTGCTGAAGCAGTCGCAGGAGCTCACCGAGCAACTGCGTGAGCGTTCGGTCGAGTTGGAGCAGCGGCAGAAGGCTCTCCAGGCGTCCAACGCCGAACTGGAGGAGAAGGCCGAGCTGCTGGCCCAGCAGAACCGCGACATCGAGGTGAAGAACACCGAGATCGAGGAGGCGCGGCAGGTCCTGGAGGAGCGCGCCGAGCAACTCGCCGTGTCGATGCGCTACAAGAGCGAGTTCCTGGCCAACATGTCGCACGAGCTGCGTACGCCGCTGAACTCGCTGCTGATCCTGGCCAAGCTGCTCGCCGACAACGCCGAGGGCAATCTCTCCCCGAAGCAGGTGGAGTTCGCCGAGACGATCCACGGGGCCGGTTCCGACCTGCTCCAGCTGATCAACGACATCCTCGACCTGTCGAAGGTCGAGGCGGGCAAGATGGACGTCTCCCCGACGCGTATCGCGCTGGTGCAGCTCGTCGACTATGTGGAGGCCACGTTCCGGCCGTTGACCGCGGAGAAGGGCCTCGACCTGTCGGTGCGGGTGTCGCCCGAGCTGCCCGCCACCCTGCACACCGACGAGCAGCGGCTGCTCCAGGTGCTGCGCAACCTGCTGTCCAACGCGGTGAAGTTCACCGACTCCGGGTCGGTCGAGCTGGTGATCAGGCCGGCCGGGGCGGACGTTCCGATGGCGATCCGGGAGCAGTTGCTGGAGGCCGGTTCGCTCGGCGCCCCGGACGCGCCGCTGATCGCGTTCTCGGTGACCGACACGGGGATCGGGATCGCGGCCGGCAAGATGCGGGTGATCTTCGAGGCGTTCAAGCAGGCGGACGGGACGACCAGCCGCAAGTACGGCGGTACGGGTCTGGGGCTGTCCATCTCGCGGGAGATCGCGCAGCTGCTCGGCGGCGAGATCCACGCGCAGAGCGAGCCGGGCAGGGGCTCGACCTTCACGTTGTACCTGCCGCTGCACCCCAGCGAGCTGCCCCCGCACGGCTACCAGCAGCCGGTGCCGGCCCTGGAGGCGGGCGAGCTGGTGGCGTCCGAGGGGGATCTGACCGCGCTCTCCGAGGCGGAGGTCGAGACGCCGGCCGAGGTGAAGTCGTACCGGGAGACGCAGAACGGTCCGGCCGCGCTCTTCCGGCGCCGTCGCAGGGGCGCGCCGGGGCTCGAGCAGGGCGTCGGGCAGCCTGAGGAGTGGCCGGTCGGGCAGGCCCCTGAGGCGCGGCCGACGCAGGGCTTCCGGTTCGGCGGCGAGAAGGTGCTCATCGTCGACGACGACATCCGCAACGTGTTCGCGCTCACCAGCGTCCTGGAGCAGCACGGGCTGTCGGTGCTGTACGCCGAGAACGGGCGTGAGGGCATCGAGGTGCTGGAGCAGCACGACGACGTGGCGGTGGTCCTGATGGACATCATGATGCCGGAGATGGACGGGTACGCGACGACCACCGCGATCCGCAGGATGCCGCAGTTCTCCGGGCTGCCGATCATCGCGCTGACCGCGAAGGCGATGAAGGGCGACCGGGAGAAGGCGATCGAGTCGGGCGCCTCCGACTATGTGACGAAGCCGGTCGATCCCGATCACCTGCTGGCCGTGATGGAGCAGTGGATGCGGCAGTAGTGGCGGTTTCGGTCGGAGTTCGCACGGGGCTGGTGTGGATGTGGCGGGATCCTCGGGAGTTCACACGGAGTTGCTGACGCAGTGTGTCCGAAGCCGTGTAGAAGTACGGTATTCGGGGAACCTTCTGGTCTCCCGCCGCGTTTCTGCTACGTGCACAGTGACATCGCGGTGACAGGGTGTGGCGACGGGCGGGGTGCGGCTACCATGACCGGCACGAGGACGGGCGACGCAAGGGAGTCGTCCGCTGGGGAGGCACCGGGTGGTGCTTCCCCAAGTCCTGCGGACCGGGGAGGCCCCATGCCGGGGCGAGGAGGGCGGGCCATGGTGCAGAAGGCCAAGATCCTCCTGGTCGATGACCGGCCGGAGAATCTGCTGGCGCTGGAGGCGATCCTCTCTGCGCTCGATCAGACGCTGGTGCGGGCATCGTCCGGGGAGGAAGCGCTCAAGGCGCTGCTGACGGACGACTTCGCGGTCATTCTGCTGGACGTCCAGATGCCGGGTATGGACGGTTTCGAAACAGCCGCGCACATCAAGCGACGGGAACGGACCCGGGACATCCCGATCATCTTCCTCACCGCGATCAACCACGGTCCCCATCACACCTTCCGCGGCTATGCGGCGGGCGCGGTGGACTACATCTCGAAGCCCTTCGATCCGTGGGTGCTGCGTGCGAAGGTGTCCGTTTTCGTCGAGCTGTACATGAAGAACTGCCAGCTGCGGGAGCAGGCGGCGCTGCTGCGGCTCCAGTTGGAGGGCGGCGGCAAGGCCGTGCCCGGCGGGGCGAAGGAGTCGCCCGGACTGCTCGCGGAGCTCTCCGCGCGCCTGGCGGCCGTCGAGGAGCAGGCCGAGGCGTTGTCCAAGCAGCTCGACGACGACTCCGCCGACGCGGCGGCGGTGGCCACGGCGGCCCATCTCGAACGCAAGCTGACCGGGCTGCGCCGGGCCCTGGACGCCCTGGAGCCGGGCACGGGCGGCACGACCCCGGTCCCGTCGCAGAACTGACGCGTGGTGAGGTCGCGGGTGAGCATGAACCCGCGTCAGTTCCGCGCCCTCGCAAGGGCGACACGAACGGGTGAAGCATTGGCCACACGTGTCCGCTGTCGACTCCACCGGTAACCTCACACCTATGGCCTCACGTTCCTCCGCAGCCAAGAAGCCGCCCGCGAAGAAGGCGGCCGCTTCAGCGAAGGCTCCGGCGAAGGCCGCTGCCAAGAAACCCCCGGCGAGGAAGGTGCCCGCCAAGAAGGCCGCGGCGAAGAAGGCCGCGCCCCCCAAGCCGGCGCCCAGCCCCACCGGGGGCGTCTACCGGCTGGTGCGCGCCCTCTGGCTCGGCCTCGCGCACGCCGTCGGCGCGGTGTTCCGGGGCATAGGGCAGGGCGCGAAGAACCTCGACCCGGCGCACCGCAAGGACGGTGTGGCGCTGCTGCTGTTCGGTCTCGCGCTGATCGTCGCCGCCGGTACCTGGGCCGACCTGCGCGGTCCCGTCGGCGATCTCGTCGAGATCCTGGTGACCGGTGCCTTCGGCCGTCTCGACCTGCTCGTCCCGGTCCTGCTCGCCGTCATCGCCGTGCGCTTCGTGCGGCATCCGGAGAAGCCGGAGGCCAACGGCCGGATCGTGATCGGTCTGTCCGCGCTCGTCGTCGGCGTGCTCGGGCAGGTCCACATCGCCTGCGGCGCGCCCGCCCGCAGCGACGGCATGCAGGCGATAAGGGACGCCGGCGGTCTCATCGGCTGGGGCGCGGCGACCCCGTTGACGTACGGCATGGGCGACGTGCTGGCCGTGCCGCTGCTCGTGCTGCTCACGGTCTTCGGGCTGCTCGTGGTCACGGCGACCCCGGTCAACGCCGTCCCGCAGCGGCTGCGGCTGCTCGCCGTGCGGCTGGGGGTGCTGCACGACCCCGCGGCGGACGACCTCACCGACGACGACGAGCGGTACGACGAGCAGTGGCGCGAGGGGCTGCCCGCAGGTGCCCGCAGACAACCGGGCGCCGCCCGGCCGTACGACCCGGACGACGCGGAGCAGGAGGCGCTGTCCCGACGTCGCGGCCGCCCCCGGCGCTCCGCGGTGCCGCAGCCGGACATGGGGCGCCAGCCGGACGCCGTGGACGTGGCCGCGGCCGCCGCGGCGGCGCTCGACGGCGCGGTGCTGCACGGAATGCCGCCCTCGCCGATCGTCGCCGACCTCACCCAGGGCGTCAGCGTCGCCGACCGCGAGCCGACCGCCCCGACGTCCGTACCGGCGGCGCGGCCCAAGCAGGAGCGGCTGCCGGTCGGGGCGGTCCCCGACCTGACCAAGGCAGCCCCCGAACACGCGCGCGAACTGCCGCCGCGTGCCGAACAGCTCCAGCTCTCCGGCGACGTCACGTACGCGCTGCCCTCGCTCGACCTGCTGGAGCGAGGTGGGCCCGGCAAGGCGCGCAGCGCCGCCAACGACGCCGTCGTCGCCTCGCTGACGACCGTCTTCACCGAGTTCAAGGTGGACGCGGCCGTCACCGGGTTCACCCGCGGGCCGACGGTCACGCGCTACGAGGTCGAGCTCGGGCCCGCCGTGAAGGTCGAGCGCATCACCGCGCTCACCAAGAACATCGCGTACGCCGTCGCCAGTCCGGACGTGCGGATCATCAGCCCGATCCCCGGCAAGTCGGCGGTCGGCATCGAGATCCCGAACACGGACCGGGAGATGGTCAACCTCGGGGACGTGCTGCGCCTCGCGGACGCCGCCGAGGACGACCACCCGATGCTGGTGGCGCTCGGCAAGGACGTCGAGGGCGGCTATGTGATGGCCAACCTCGCGAAGATGCCGCACATCCTGGTCGCCGGAGCCACCGGTTCCGGCAAGTCCTCGTGCATCAACTGCCTCATCACCTCGGTCATGGTGCGGGCGACCCCCGAGGACGTCCGGATGGTCCTCGTGGACCCCAAGCGCGTGGAGCTGACCGCGTACGAGGGCATTCCGCACCTGATCACGCCGATCATCACCAACCCCAAGCGGGCCGCCGAGGCGTTGCAGTGGGTCGTACGGGAGATGGACCTGCGCTACGACGACCTCGCGGCGTTCGGGTTCCGGCACATCGACGACTTCAACCAGGCCATCAGGAACGGCAAGGTGAAGCTGCCCGAGGGCAGCGAGCGAGAGCTCAGCCCGTACCCGTACCTGCTGGTCATCGTCGACGAGCTCGCCGACCTGATGATGGTCGCGCCGCGGGACGTCGAGGACGCGATCGTGCGCATCACCCAGTTGGCCCGCGCGGCCGGCATCCACCTGGTGCTCGCCACCCAGCGGCCGTCCGTCGACGTGGTCACCGGCCTGATCAAGGCGAACGTGCCGTCGCGGCTCGCGTTCGCCACCTCCTCGCTCGCCGACAGCCGGGTCATCCTCGACCAGCCGGGCGCCGAGAAGCTGATCGGCAAGGGCGACGGGCTGTTCCTGCCGATGGGGGCCAACAAACCCACCCGTATGCAGGGCGCGTTCGTGACCGAGGACGAGGTCGCGGCCGTCGTCCAACACTGCAAGGATCAGATGACCCCGGTCTTCCGGGACGACGTCGTGGTCGGCACCAAGCAGAAGAAGGAGATCGACGAGGAGATCGGGGACGACCTGGACCTGCTGTGCCAGGCGGCCGAACTGGTGGTCTCCACCCAGTTCGGGTCGACGTCCATGCTCCAGCGCAAGCTCCGCGTCGGCTTCGCCAAGGCGGGGCGGCTGATGGACCTGATGGAGTCCCGTGGCGTGGTCGGACCCAGCGAGGGGTCCAAGGCGCGTGACGTGCTGGTGAAGGCGGACGAACTCGACGGCGTGCTCGCGGTCATCCGCGGTGATTCTGAAGGATAATAGGGACACTGGCGCGCGTCGGGCGGTCGGCAGCGGGTTCCGTACCGCAGGATGATGTTGGATCGTGACCCATCCGTAAGCGATCAACGGCAACCGTTTCCCCCTGGCATACGTCAACTTGGAGGAAGCGCAAAGCCGCTGCCGAACCGTCGGGATGACCGGCCATTCCGATGGCGTACAAAGTCCTGCCGCCCGGTTGCCCCACCCTTTCGTACCACCCCTAGACTGAACTTCCAGCACAGGTGGCTACTCGCTCGAAAGGCGCCCCCGTGTCCATCGGCAACTCCCCTGAAGACGAGCGTCCGTTCGAGGACGATCGTGAGGATGCCCACCTTTCCATCGGCCGCACCCTGCAGCAGGCGCGCATCGCCGCCGGGCTGACCGTAGACGACGTCAGCACCGCCACCCGGGTGCGTATCGCCATCGTGCACGCCATCGAGGCGGACGACTTCGCCCCGTGCGGCGGCGACGTCTACGCCCGCGGTCACCTCAGGACCCTGGCCAAGGCCGTCCACCTCGATCCCGAACCCCTGCTGGCACAGTTCTCCGCCGAGCGTGGCGGCAGCCCGGCGCCGACCCCGGCCGCACCCCTGTTCGAGGCGGAGCGCATCCGTCCCGAGCGGCGCGGCCCCAACTGGACCGCGGCCATGGTGGCCGCCATCGTCGCGGTGGTCGGCTTCGTCGGCTTCACCGCGTTCAAGGGCGGCGACGACGGCCGGGACCAGGTCGCCGAAGGCTCCACGCCCACGACGAGCTCGACCGCGTCCGCCACGCCGAAGAAGGACAGCAAGCCCGTCGACCCCAAGCCGGAGCCGTCCGACAGCGCCATCGCGGCCGCCCCGCAGGACAAGGTGACCGTCCAGGTCAGCGCCGCCGACGGCCGCAGCTGGATCTCCGCCAAGGACCACAACGGCCGCCTGCTCTTCGACGGGCTGCTCAAGCAGGGCGAGTCCAAGACCTTCCAGGACTCCTCGAAGATCAACCTGGTGCTCGGCGACGCCGGCGCCATCCAGCTCTACGTCAACGGCAAGAAGATCGAGGACGACTTCCGGCCGGGCGCCGTGGAGCGTCTGACGTACACGAAGGGTGACCCGCAGGTCGGGTGACCCTGTGAACACGTGAACAGGCACGGGGTTGGCCAAGATCGGCCAACCCCGTCGACGTGGGGTGTCAGCGGGACGAAGTAGTCTTGAGCCCATGCCTGAACGCCGTACCGTCGCACTCGTCACCCTTGGCTGCGCCCGTAACGAGGTGGACTCGGAGGAGCTCGCAGGCCGCTTGGAGGCGGACGGCTGGGACCTCGTGGAGGACGCCGCGAACGCGGACGTCGCGGTCGTCAACACCTGCGGCTTCGTCGACGCCGCCAAGAAGGACTCCGTCGACGCCCTCCTGGAGGCCAACGATCTCAAGGGCCGGGGCAGAACCCAGGCCGTCGTCGCGGTCGGCTGCATGGCCGAGCGGTACGGCAAGGAGCTCGCCGAGGCACTCCCCGAGGCCGACGGGGTGCTCGGTTTCGACGACTACACCGACATCTCCGACCGCCTCCAGACCATCCTGTCCGGTGGCATCCACGCCGCCCACACCCCGCGCGACCGGCGCAAGCTGCTGCCGATCAGCCCCGCCGAGCGGCAGGACGCGGGCGCCGAGGTGGCCCTCCCCGGGCACGGCGCCCCCACGGACCTCCCCGAGGGCGTGGCCCCGGTCTCCGGGCCCAGGGCGCCCCTGCGCCGCCGTCTGGACGGCTCCCCGGTCGCCTCGGTGAAGCTCGCCTCCGGCTGCGACCGCCGCTGCTCCTTCTGCGCCATCCCGTCCTTCCGCGGCTCCTTCATCTCGCGCCGCCCGAGCGACGTGCTGAACGAGACGCGCTGGCTGGCCGAGCAGGGCGTCAAGGAGATCATGCTGGTCTCCGAGAACAACACCTCGTACGGCAAGGACCTGGGCGACATCCGGCTGCTGGAGTCGCTGCTGCCCGACCTCGCCGAGGTCGACGGCATCGAGCGGGTGCGGGTCAGCTACCTCCAGCCGGCCGAGATGCGGCCCGGCCTGATCGACGTGCTGACCTCGACCCCCAAGGTCGTGCCCTACTTCGATCTCTCCTTCCAGCACTCGGCACCCGCGGTGCTGCGCTCGATGCGCCGCTTCGGCGACACGGACCGCTTCCTGGAACTGCTCGACACCATCCGCGGCAAGGCGCCCGAAGCCGGTGTGCGCTCCAACTTCATCGTGGGCTTCCCGGGCGAGTCCGAGTCCGACCTGGCCGAGCTGGAGCGTTTCCTCAACGGCGCGAGGCTCGATGCCATCGGCGTCTTCGGGTACTCCGACGAGGACGGCACCGAGGCGGCGACCTACGAGAACAAGCTCGACGAGGACGTCGTCGCCGAGCGGCTGGCCCGGATCTCCCGGCTGGCCGAGGAACTCGTCTCGCAGCGGGCCGAGGAGCGCCTCGGCGAGACCGTGCGGGTCCTGGTGGAGTCGGTGGACTCCGAGGACGGCGCGTACGGCCGCGGGGCGCACCAGGCCCCGGAGACCGACGGACAGGTGCTGCTCACCAGCGGCGCCGGACTGAGCGTCGGCCGTATCGTCGAGGCGAAGGTGGTCGGTACGGAGGGTGTCGACCTGGTGGCCGAGCCGCTCGTCGGCTCGCCCGCGTGTCCTGAGGAGGCGGGCAGATGACCGGTGTCCCGGCATCAGCGGCGGGCGGCCCCGCGCGGGCGCGCACGGTGAACGAGCCGTCCGGGAAGGGCGCCGCGTCGGCGGTCGGGTCCGGAGCCGGTCGCGAGTCCGGCGCGGTCCGCGACTCCGTCGCCGCTCGTGAATCCGAGGCCGGTCGTGAATCCGGTGCCGCGGGGCAGGGCGAGCACGAGGGCGTGAAGTCGGCACGGCGCGAGAAACTGACGGCCGCGGCCGTCAACCAGGCCAGCGTCTGGAACATCGCCAACCTGCTGACCATGCTCCGGCTGATCCTGGTCCCCGGCTTCGTGGCCCTGATGCTCGCCGACGGCGGCTACGACCCGGCGTGGCGCTCGCTCGCCTGGGCGGCTTTCGCCGTCGCGATGATCACCGACCTGTTCGACGGCCATCTGGCCCGCACCTACAACCTCGTCACCGACTTCGGGAAGATCGCCGACCCCATCGCCGACAAGGCGATCATGGGTGCGGCGCTGATCTGTCTCTCCTGGCTGGGCGACCTGCCCTGGTGGGTGACCGGCGTCATCCTCGGCCGGGAGCTCGGGGTCACGCTGATCCGTTTCCTCGTCATCCGGTACGGCGTCATCCCGGCGAGCCGAGGAGGCAAGCTCAAGACGCTCGCCCAGGGCATCGCCGTCGGGATGTACGTCCTGGCACTGACGGGATGGCTGGCCACCATGAGGTTCTGGGTGATGGCGGTGGCCGTCGTCCTGACCGTGGTGACCGGGCTCGACTACGTGAGACAGGCCATCGTGCTGCGCAGGCAGGGAATCGCCGAGCGCAAAGCGGCGGCGGAGGAGGCGGGGGCGTGAGTCCCGTGGCCGCCGACGTGGTGCGACTACTCACGGTGAGGGGCGAGACGGTCGCCGTCGCCGAGTCGCTCACCGGCGGTCTGGTCGCGGCGGAGATCACGGCGGTGCCCGGGGCGTCCAAGGCGTTCCGGGGGTCGGTGACCGCGTACGCCACCGACCTCAAGCACGGCCTGCTGGGCGTCGACGTCACTCTGCTGGCCGAGCGCGGGGCGGTGGATCCGCAGGTCGCGGCCCAGATGGCGGCGGGAGTCCGCAAGGCGCTGGGCGCCGACTGGGGCCTTGCGA
This sequence comes from Streptomyces sp. NPDC104096, assembly GCF_055584385.1. Taxonomy (NCBI): domain Bacteria; kingdom Bacillati; phylum Actinomycetota; class Actinomycetes; order Kitasatosporales; family Streptomycetaceae; genus Streptomyces; species Streptomyces sp. NPDC104096. The sequence continues at coordinate 132,057 of NZ_JBVJMD010000018.1, read as the reverse complement.
CCACCGGCGTCGCCGGCCCCGAACCACAGGACGGCCAACCGGTCGGGACGGTCTTCGTGGCCCTGGACGGCCCCTCCCCGGCGCATTCCGGTTCTGCCGGCGGCGGAAAAGTGATGGCGCTGCGGTTGAACGGCGACCGCGCGGAAATCCGTATGGAGAGTGTACGGAGCGTACTCGCACTGTTCCTGAGGGAGCTCGCGAGCGAACAGACCGGGAATGAGCGCGCACAGGATACGGAACAGAACGGGGGGTTTTGATGTTTGCAGCCCTGAGTGAACACGACATCGCTCCCCGCACGGCCGCGGCGCAAGGCGGTACGGTGGGGCGTGAAGGATGCGGCTACGCGGTCCGAGGAGGGAGCCACCGATGATTCTGCTCCGTCGCCTGTTGGGTGACGTGCTGCGTCGGCAGCGCCAACGCCAGGGCCGTACTCTGCGCGAAGTCTCCTCGTCCGCCCGAGTCTCACTCGGCTATCTCTCCGAGGTGGAGCGGGGGCAGAAGGAGGCATCCTCCGAGCTGCTCTCCGCCATCTGCGACGCGCTGGACGTACGGATGTCCGAGCTCATGCGGGAAGTCAGCGACGAGCTCGCTCTCGCCGAGCTGGCCCAGTCCGCTGCGGCCACCCCCAGCGAGCCCGTGCCCACCCCGGTGCGCGCCATGCTGGGTTCCGTTTCGGTGACCGGCGTGCCACCGGAGCGTGTGACCATCAAGGCACCCGCCGAAGCGGTGGACGTGGTCGCCGCGTGACACCCACCACCGTGGGTGTGTGAACCGACGCACATGTGTCGAGCCCCGGCCGGGGCTTCTCCGGACAGACCTTCCGGAGGGGCGCTGCCGGGGCTTCCGCGTTCCCCCGTGCCTTTCCGGGGTCCGTTTCCCGCGCCCGTTCCGGGTCCGTTTGCCGGGGTCCGGTGGGGCGGTCATGGTGGAGGGACATGGCCGGACCAGCCAGCGGAGGAGATGCATGAACGTCGTGAAGAGCCCGTTGTCCGACAACGACCTGAAGACGGTGTCCGAGGCGCTCCAGGGCGCGCTCGTCGACCTGGTGGACCTGTCGCTCGTGGCGAAGCAGGTCCACTGGAACGTCGTCGGCGCCCGCTTCCGGTCCATCCACCTTCAGCTCGACGAGGTCGTGGACAGCGCGCGCCTGCACTCCGACACCGTCGCGGAACGGGCCTCGGCGCTGGGTGTGTCACCCGACGGACGCGCCGCCACGGTGGCCGGCGGCAGCGGCATCGGCGCCGTGCCCGAGGGCTGGATCAAGGACACGGACGCCGTGAGCACGCTCGTCGCGGCGCTCGGCGCGGTGATCACACGGATGCGGGAGCGGGTGGCCGCCACCGGCGACGCCGATCCGGTCAGCCAGGACATCTTCATCTCGGTCACGGCGGATCTGGAGAAGCACCACTGGATGTTCCAGGCCGAGAACGTCTGACAGGCGAGGTGCGCCTGTGTGCTGTCGGTGCGCCCTCCCGGTGTCGAGGGCGGCGTTCTAGCGTCGTCCCGTAGGGGCCGGTGGGTTTCCGGCGTCGGGCTGGAGGTGGTGGCGGACCATGGCAGGGCGGATACGGGCGGTGCGCCGGGGGGCGGCTCTCGGACTCGGGGCGCTGTGGTGGTGGGCCGTGCTGCGGCTCGCGCTCGCGCCGGACCCGGGTGCGCTGGAGGGCATGGTCGCGGCCGGGGGCTGGGGGCTGAGCCTGCTGCCGGTCCACTGCATGCCCAAGGCGGCCGCGCCCGGTGCGCTCGGGGCGGGACGCTGGAGCCGGGCCTGGCGGGGCGCTCCGGTCACCACGGCATCGCCACTCCGCCGTTCGGACGCAGAATCTGGCCCGTCGTGAAGGACGACGCGTCGGAGGCCAGATGGAGCACGGCATGGGCGACGTCCTCAGGTGCGCCGACCCGGCCCAGCGGTGACATCCGGCACATCAGCGCCTCGGTGTGGGCCTGCGCCGCGGCGTCGTGGCGGTCGGTCATGGGCGTGCGGATCCAGCCCGGGGCGACCGCGTTGACGCGGATGCCGTGCCCGCCCAGCTCGGTCGCCAGCGTCTTCGTCAGCTGGACGACGGCCGCCTTGGCCGCGCCGTAGCAGAGCAGACCGGCACCGCCCGTGTCGACGGCGCCCGAGGCCATGGTGACGATGCTGCCGCGGATGCCCTGCGCGAGCATCAGCCGGGCCGCCTCCTGACAGGCGTACAGCACGCCCTTGAAGTTGACGTCCAGCACCCGGTCCAGGTCCTCGTCCCGGGTCTCCAGGACCGGGCTGCTGTGCATGATGCCGGCGATCGCGGCCATGACGTCCAGACGGCCGCAGGACTCCACGGCCCGCTGGAGCCGGTCGCGGTCGGTGACGTCGAGATGATGGACGTGGGCGGTGCCGCCGAGCTCCTTGATCAGCGTCGCCGTCTCGTGCAGACCCTGCGCGTCCCGGTCCGCGCCGTGCACGGTGGCGCCCGCCTCGGCGAGCAGCACGGCGGCGGCGCGGCCGATACCGCCCGCCGCGCCGGTGACGAATGCGGTGCGTCCGGTGAGGTCGTACGCCTTGACGGGCATGAAGGGACGGTACGAGCGGATCTGACGGGTCGTCAATCCGTAGCGCGGGGCCGGAATCCTCGGGAGGCCGGAGCGCCCGGCGCCGGGGCGGGTCCCGGCTGGCAGGCGGGACACCAGTAGGTGGGGCGCTCCCGGGAGCCGTCGCCCTGGTCGGCCGCGCGGATCGGGGTGCGGCAGCGCAGACAGGGGCGGCGCGCCCGGCCGTACACGAACAGCTCCTGGCCGCGTCGGCCCGTGGTGCTGCGGACCGGGCGCTCGCGGTTGGCCTCCAGGAGCCTCTTGGCGAGCGCGGGGAGCCGCGTCGCGCGCTCGGCGGGCAGCGCGCCGACGGGGAGCCACGGGGTCACACCGAGCAGGAAGCAGAGCTCGCTCTTGTAGACATTGCCGATGCCGGCGAGATTGCGCTGGTCGAGCAGGGCCTCGCCGAGGGCGCGGACGGGGTCCGTGCGGAGGTTGGCCAGGGCCTGCTCGGGGTCCCAGTCCGGGCCCAGCAGGTCGGGGCCCAGGTGGCCGACGGCACGGTGTTCGTCGGCGGTGCGCAGGAGTTCGAGCACCGGGAGGCGGTAGCCGACGGCCGTGTGTTCGGTGGTGCCCAGGATCGCCCGGATCTGGTGGGCCGGGCCGCCGGTCCAGCGCGCACCAGGGGCGTAGATCTTCCAGGAGCCGTCCATCCGCAGATGCGAGTGCAGGGTCAGCCCGCCCTCGACGCGTGTGAGGAGGTGCTTGCCCCGCGGGGTGACGTCCAGGACGGCGCGGCCGGTGAGGTCGGCCGTGGCGTACTTCGGTACCCGCAGATCGGACCGGATCAGTACCCGGCCCGCGAGGGCGATGTGCAGACGCCGCGCGGCCTGCCAGACCGTGTCACCTTCGGGCATGGGTCAAGGGTGGCACGGGGGAGGCCGTGCGGGGTGCGGGGAGGGGCGGTGGCTTCGGGACCGGCTCAGGCCCGTAGCCGCAGGCCCCGGGGTGTGGCGATGAAACCCGCTCCTTCCAGCAGCGTGCCGATGGGCGAGGTCAGGGCCGAGGCGCCGTTGACGCGTTCCACGGTGACCGTGCCGAGGGAACCCGCCCGGGCGGCATCGGCGAGCGCCTGCGCCGCCTCCCGCAGGCGGGGGTCGTCGGTGGCTTTGCCCTCCGGATCCTCGGGCCAGGCCAGCAGGGTCTTGCCGCCGCGCTCCATGTAGAGGGCCGGTTCGCCGTCGACCAGTACCACCAGGGAGCCCGCCTTGCGGCCGGGCTTGTGCCCGGCGCCGCTCGGGGGCTCAGGCCAGGAGAGGGCGGCGCCGTAGGCGTTCGCGGGGTCGGCGGCCGCCAGGACCACGGCTCGGGAACCGGGGGCGGGGGCGGGGCGGGCGCGGCGGTGGGGAAAGGCGGATCCGGCGCCGTACGGCACGCCGGGGCCACCTCGGGGGCCGCCCGTGCCGGGGCCGGCGAGGGCGTCCGAGGCGGCGAGGGGGCCGAAATCCGGGGGGCCGAAGTCCGGGGCGCCGAGATCCGGGGTGGTGCCGGAGTCCGGGGAGCCGAGTTCGTCGCCGTCCGTGTAGGCGAAGCCGCCGGGTCGGGACCAGACGTCGGCCGCCCCGGGAGCGCCCGTCGTACCGAAGCCGTCGGCCGGATGGCCGGATGTGCCGTGGCCGTCGGGGGAGCCGGGGGCGGACGCCTGGTCCGACAGGCTCTCGCCGCGTTCGCGGGCGTTGGCCACCGCGCGCAGGCGGTCCACCGCGCCGTCCATCGCGAACTGGGCCGCGCCGAGCCCCTCGACGACGTAACCGCGCCGTGCCTGACCGCTGTCCTCGAAGGCGGACAGAATCCGGTAGACAGCGGAGAACCCGCCCTCGACGCCTTCCGCGGCGACCGCACCCCGGGTCACCACCCCGTGCCGGTCGAGGAGGGTGCGGGCCAGCGCGTGGGCACGCACCGTGGCGTCCGGCTCGCGTTGCGGGAGCAGCGACCAGCGGCCGGCCACGGTCGGCGGACCGCCGCGGGAGGCGGGGCGGGCGGCCGCCGTCAGCGAGCCGTAACGCCCGCGCGGCACCGTGCGTTTGGCGCGGTGCGCGGTGGAGCCCGCGGTGCGTCCCGAGCCGAGGAGGGAGCGCATGGGCGCGAGCGTGTCGTTCGTGAGCCGGCCGGACCAGGCCAGATCCCAGATCGCGTCGGCCAGTTGGGGATCCGTGGCGTCGGGGTGGGTGGTCGCCCGGACCTGGTCGGCGATCTGACGGAAGAACAGTCCGTAGCCCCCGGAGAGGGCGTCCAGCACGGACTGGTGGAGCGCGGTCGGATCCAGCGGGTGGGGCGGGGGCAGCAGCAGCGGGGCCGTGTCCGCCAGATACAGCGAGATCCAGCCGTCCTTGCCGGGCAGCGCTCCCGCTCCGGCCCACACCACCTCGCCCGCGGAGGTGAGTTCGTCGAGCAGCGCGGGGGTGTAGTGCGCGACACGGGACGGCAGGATCAGCTTCTCCAGCGCGGACGCGGGCACCGACGCGCCCTGCAACTGCTCCACCGCACGCACCAGTCCGTCGATGCCGCGCAGCCCGTGCCCCTTGCCGATGTGCTGCCACTGGGGGAGGAACTGGGCGAGCGCGGGTGGGCTCACCGGCTCCAGCTCGTGCCGCAGCGCCGCCAGCGAGCGGCGGCGCAGTCGGCGCAGGACGGACGCGTCGCACCACTCCTGGCCGATCCCGGCGGGATGGAACTCGCCCTGTACGACCCGTCCGGACGCCGCCAGCCGCTGGAGGGCGCCCTCGGTGACCGCGACGCCCAGGCCGAAGCGGGCCGCCGCCGTGACGGAGGTGAACGGGCCGTGCGTGCGGGCGTGGCGGGCGAGGAGGTCGCCGAGGGGGTCCTTGACCGGCTCGGTGAACGCTTCGGGGACACCGACCGGAAGCGCCGTGCCCAGGGCGTCGCGCAGCCGGCCCGCGTCCTCGATCGCCGCCCAGTGGTCCGCTCCGGCGACGCGGACCCGGATCGCGCGGCGGGCGGCCGCCAGCTCCGGCGCCCACTGTGGTTCGGCGCCGCGCTCGGCCAGTTCGGCGTCGGTGAGCGGCCCGAGCAGGCGCAGCAGGTCCGCGACGCCCTCGGCGTCCTTGACCCGCCGGTCCTCGGTGCGCCACTGGAGCTCGCGCTCCAGCTCGGCCAGCACCTCGGCGTCGAGCAGTTCCCGCAGCTCCGCCTGGCCGAGCAGCTCGGCCAGCAGCCGCGAGTCCAACGAGAGCGCGGCCGCGCGGCGCTCGGCGAGCGGTGAGTCGCCCTCGTAGAGGAACTGGGCGACGTAGCCGAACAGCAGGGAGCGGGCGAAGGGGGACGGCTCCGGGGTGGTGACCTCGACCAGGCGCACCTTCCGGGACTCCAGGTCACCCATCAGCTCGACGAGGCCGGGGACGTCGAAGACGTCCTGGAGGCATTCGCGGACCGCCTCCAGCACGATCGGGAACGAGCCGAACTCGCTCGCCACCTCCAGCAGTTGGGCGGCACGCTGGCGCTGCTGCCAGAGCGGGGTGCGCTTGCCCGGGTTGCGGCGGGGCAGCAGCAGGGCGCGCGCCGCGCACTCGCGGAAGCGGGACGCGAACAGGGCCGAACCGCCCACCTGGTCGGTGACGACCCGGTCGACCTCGCCCTTGTCGAAGACGACGTCCGCCGCGCCGACCGGGGCCCGGTCGGCGTCGTACTCGGTACCCGCCTTCATCGGTGCCTGGTCGAGCAGGTCCAGGCCCATCAGGTCGGCGTCGGGAAGGCGCAGCACGATGCCGTCGTCGGCGTGCATGACCTGTGCGTCCATGCCGTACCGCTCGGCGAGGCGGGCGCCGAGGGCGAGCGCCCACGGGGCGTGGACCTGAGCTCCGAAGGGGGAGTGCACGACGACCCGCCAGTCGCCGAGCTCGTCACGGAAGCGCTCCACCACGATCGTGCGGTCGTCCGGGACATGGCCGCAGGCCTCGCGCTGCTCGTCCAGGTAGGTCAGCACGTTGTCCGCGGCCCAGGCGTCCAGACCCGCGGTGAGCAGGCGCAGCCGGGCGTCCTGCTTCGGCAGCGACCCGACCTCGCGCAGGAACGCGCCCAGCGCGCGGCCCAGTTCGAGCGGCCGGCCCAGCTGGTCGCCCTTCCAGAAGGGCAGCCGGCCCGGTACCCCGGGGGCGGGGGAGACCAGGACCCGGTCGCGGGTGATGTCCTCGATGCGCCAGGAGCTGGTGCCCAGTGTGAAGACGTCCCCCACCCGGGACTCGTAGACCATCTCCTCGTCCAGCTCGCCGACCCGGCCGCCGCCCTTCTTCGGGTCGGCACCGGCCAGGAACACGCCGAACAGGCCGCGGTCGGGGATCGTGCCACCGGAGGTGACGGCGAGGCGCTGGGCGCCGGGACGGCCGGTGATCGTGCCCGCGACCCGGTCCCACACCACGCGCGGGCGCAGTTCCGCGAAGGCGTCGGACGGGTAACGGCCGGCGAGCATGTCGAGGACGGCGGTGAACGCCGACTCCGGCAGCGAGGCGAACGGGGCGGCGCGGCGGACAGCGGCGAGCAGGTCGTCGACCTGCCAGGTGTCCATGGCCGTCATCGCGACCACCTGCTGGGCCAGCACGTCCAGCGGATTGGCCGGGACCTTCAGGGACTCGATGGCGCCCACGCGCATCCGCTCGGTGACCACGGCGGCCTGGACCAGGTCACCGCGGTACTTCGGGAACACCACACCGGTGGAGACGGCGCCCACCTGGTGTCCCGCGCGGCCGACGCGCTGGAGGCCGGAGGCGACGGACGGCGGTGACTCGACCTGGACCACCAGGTCGACGGCGCCCATGTCGATGCCGAGTTCGAGACTTGAGGTGGCGACGACGGCCGGCAGCCGGCCCGCCTTCAGGTCCTCCTCGACGAGGGAGCGCTGCTCCTTGGACACCGAGCCGTGATGGGCGCGCGCGATGACCGGCGGCGCGCCCTGGGCCGCTCCCGAACCGCCCATGAGTTCGGCGGGCGCGTGGTGTTCGTCGAGGGGCTCCCCGGTGGCCCGCTCGTACGCGATCTCGTTGAGCCGGTTGCACAGCCGTTCCGCGAGGCGGCGGGAGTTGGCGAAGACGATCGTGGACCGGTGGGACTGGACGAGGTCGGCGATCCGCTCCTCCACGTGCGGCCAGATCGAGGGACGCTCCTTGCCCTCGGAACCGTCCGCGACCGGAGAGCCGCCCAGCTCCGCCAGGTCCTCGACCGGGACGACGACCGAGAGGTCGAACTCCTTGCCGGACTTCGGCTGGACGATCTCCACCTTGCGGCGGGGGGAGAGATAGCGCGCGACCTCGTCGACCGGGCGGACGGTCGCCGAGAGGCCGATCCGGCGGGCCGGCCTCGGCAGGATCTCGTCCAGCCGCTCCAGGGAGAGCGCCAGGTGCGCGCCCCGCTTGGTGCCCGCCACCGCGTGCACCTCGTCGAGGATCACCGTCTCGATGCCGGTCAGCGCGTCGCGGGTGGCCGACGTCAGCATCAGGAAGAGGGACTCCGGGGTGGTGATCAGGATGTCCGGCGGGCGGGTGGCCAGCGCGCGGCGCTCGGCGGGCGGGGTGTCGCCGGAGCGGATGCCGACCTTCACCTCGGGCTCGGGCAGGCCCAGGCGCACGGATTCCTGGCGGATGCCGGTCAACGGGCTGCGCAGATTGCGCTCGACGTCGACCGCGAGGGCCTTCAGCGGGGAGACGTACAGCACCCGGCAGCGCTTGCGGGGGTCGGCCGGGGGCGGCGCCGAGGCGAGCTGGTCCAGGGCGGCGAGAAACGCGGCCAGCGTCTTTCCCGAGCCGGTCGGGGCGACCACCAGCACGTCCGAACCCTCGCGGATGGCCTGCCACGCGCCCGCCTGGGCCGCGGTGGGCGCGGAGAACGCCCCCGTGAACCAGCCGCGGGTCGCGGGGGAGAAGCCGTCGAGGGCTCGGTGTGCGGAGCTGACCATGCGTCCATCCTGCACCCGGCCACTGACAATCACGCTGACCTGTGCGGATGCCCTCGGTTCACGGCCCCGGCGATCGCCGCTCGACCGGCCGTGGCGGAGAATGAGCCCATGGCGGGTTCGGGCGAGCGGGCACGGCACTGGCAGTACGCGGAACTGCCGGGCGTCGATCTGCTGCGCGCCCGCTACGTGCGCAAGACCTTCGTGCGGCACACCCACGAGAACTTCGTGATCGCCGCCATCGCCGAGGGCGTGGAGGTCTTCCACCACGGCGGCGGCGACCAGTACGCGGGCGCCGGGGCGCTCGCCCTGGTCAACCCCGACACCCCGCACACCGGACGGGCGGGTGTGCCCGAGGGCTGGCGGTACGGGGCCGTGTACCCCTCGCCGGACCTGGTGGCGGAGATAGCGGCCGAGACGACCGCCGTCCGGGGCACCCCGGGATTCGTCAGCCCCGTCCTCGACGACCCGTACACCGTCGGACTGGTGCACCAGGTGCTGCGCGCCGCGGACGAGGGCAACGCGCTGGCCGCCGACACCCTGCTGAGGGTCGCGGTGACCCGGCTGCTCCGGCTGAACGGCGGCCCCCTGCCACGGCGCGAGGTACGCACCGCGGGCGCCCGGACGGCGGCACGCGCGCGTGCCGTGCTGGAGGACCGGATGGCCGGGCCGCCGACCCTGGAGCAGTTGGCGGCCGACCTCGGGACCAGCCCGTTCGCGCTGCTCCGCGCGTTCCGGGACGTCTACGGGATGCCGCCGCACACCTGGCTGACGGACGCCCGCGTGCGCCGGGCGCGGCGGCTGCTGGACGCGGGGACGGCGCCGGCGGAGACCGCGCTCGCGGTCGGGTTCGCCGACCAGCCGCACCTCAACCGCCACTTCGCGCGGATCGTGGGCGTGCCCCCGGGCGCCTACCAGCGCGAGCGCAAGGGCGTACCCGAGCGTGAGGTCGTACGCGGGCGTGAGGTCGTACGCGGGCGTTAAGTCGTACGCGAGCGTGAGGTCGTACGCGAGCGTGAGGTCGTGCGCGGGGCGAGATGGTGTGCGCGGGCGTGAGGTCGTACGCGGGTGCGAGGGCGTGCCCGAGCGCAAGGACGTATAAAAGCGCAAGAACGTACAAGACGTGCGGCGGCGGCCGTCCGTACCGTCCGGAACGTGACAGAACAGACAACACTCGCGGACAGCCGCGCCGGGCGCGAGGAGAAACCCGACGGCGCCGTCGTACGGGACGCCCTCGGGGTCGGGGTCGCCGTAGGACTGTCCGGCTTCGCCTTCGGGGTGACCTCGGCCGGCAGCGGGCTCACCCCGGCGCAGACCTGCGTCCTCAGCCTCCTGGTGTTCACCGGGGCGTCCCAGTTCGCGCTGGTGGGGGCCCTCGCGGCCGGCGGCAACCCGCTCACGGCCGCCGCGGGCGCGTTCTTCCTGGGGGTGCGCAACGCGTTCTACGGACTGCGTCTGTCGCAGCTGCTGGCTCTTCCGCGCGGGGTGCGTCCGTTCGCCGCCCACTGGGTCATCGACGAGACGACCGCCGTCGCGCTGGCGCAGCCGACCCGGCGCAGCGCCCGCCTGGGGTTCACCGTCACCGGGCTCAGCCTGTACCTGCTGTGGAACCTCACCACTCTGCTCGGCGCGCTGGGCGCCGAGGCCATCGGGGACACCGACGCCTGGGGTCTCGACGCGGCCGGACCCGCGGTCTTCCTGGCGCTGCTGGCCCCGATGCTGAGGTCCACCACCGAGCGGGCCGTCGCGGGTGTCGCGGTCCTGCTCGGCCTCGGGCTGCTGTCGGTACTGCCCGCCGGGGTCCCCGTCCTGGTGGCCGCGCTCGCGGCGCCGGTCGTCCTCTACGCGACCGGACGCCGCCGGGGCGAGGCGCGTGACCTCGCGGAACACGATCCGGCGGAACGCGACCGGGTGGATCCCGGCCGCACGGCACCCGCCCCCGTGCAAACCGCCCCCGTGCAAACCGCCGTTGTGGAAACCGCCCCTGTGGAAACCGCCGTTGTGGAAACCCTTGCGGAACCCGGCCCTGTGGACAAGGAAGACCGTTGAACACGTGGATCGCCATCGGCGCGACCGCCCTCGGCTGCTACGCCGCCAAACTCGCCGGACTGCTCGTCCCCGCGGGGGCACTCGAGCGCCCGCTGGTCCGGCGGCTCGCCGCGTTGCTGCCGGTCGCCCTGCTCGCCGCCCTCACGGCCCAGCAGACCTTCGCCGACGGCCACACGCTCGTGCTGGACGCCAGGGCCGCGGGGCTTGCCGCGGCGGCGGTGGCGCTCGTGCTGCGCGCGCCGTTCCTGCTGGTCGTGGCGGCAGCCGTGGTGGTGACCGCGGGGGTGCGGGCCCTGGGCGGCTGAGCGGGGTCCGCTCAGCCGACCGAGCGGCCGTACGCCCTGAGGGTGCGCAGCGCCTCGACGGTCACCATCGGACGGGCCTCCAGAGCGGGGCCCGCGGCCCACTGCCGCCAGCGCAGCGGCCAGCCGCCGTCCTCCCGCTGCTCGCTCGCGAGGAAGTCCAGCGAGCGGCTCACCTCCTCGTCCGTGAACCACGCGCGGGCGAGGGAGCGCGGGGTGCGGGCGTAGTCGTGCGGGAAGTGGTGCTCGCCCGGGGCGTAACCCGGCGCGACGGGGTACGCGTCGAGGCGGTCCGGGTCCAGGGCCACCAGTCGGTGCTCACGCACCAGGCGGCCCAGACGGTCGGCGGCCGCCTCCGCGCGCGGGCGGTCGGGAGCGGAGTCCAGGAAGGCCACGGCGGCCTCGATCTCGTAGGGGTGGGACTTCTCCAGGGATTCGACCTGCTGCCAGCAGAAGTCCGTGGCCCGGAACAGCCAGGCGTGCCACACCTCGTTGCGGTGCAGCACGCCCACCACCGGCCCGGTGGCCAGGAGTTCGCTGGGCGGCTGGTCCACGATCGGGACGAAGGGCGCCGCCGGGTAACCGCGCTGGCTGGGGTGGACGGCGGGCAGGGCGCCGTCCGGCGTGGAGACGGCGGTCAGGTAGCGGCACACGCGTTCCACCCGCTGACCGCCGCAGCGTCCGATGGAGTCCAGGACGCTCAGGGCGTGCGCCGTGTGCAGCGGTTGGCTGACCGGGCCGCGCAGATCGGGCTCAAGGGCGTTGCCGTACCCGCCGTCCTGGTTGCGGTAGGCGTCCAGCGCCGTCTCCACCGGATCGGCAGCGCCGTTGAGGAAGTGATACGCGAAGAGGCGCTGCTCCAGCACGCGCGCGGTGAGCCAGACGAACTGCTCGGCGCGGAAGAGCGGGGAACGGGCCGGAGGCGTCGAGGGGGGTGCGGAAGCTCCTGTTGCGGACATGCGTCAGACCGTAGGACGGAAAGCGGTCTCGACAAGCGGTCCCGGCGACGGCCCACCCCCAGGGGGCGGGATACTGGGGTCATGCGGTTGACGGTCTTCTGGCAGCGGATGGCGGAGCACTTCGGTGCGGGCACCGAGACGTTCGCACGCGATCACGTGATGGCGGAACTCGGCGGGCGTACGGTGCACGAGGCGCTGGCGGCCGGCTGGGCGGCCAAGGACGTGTGGCGGGTGGTCTGCACGGTGATGGGCGTACCGCAGGAGAAGCGCTGAACAGTCATGAAGACCGGCATGCGGTGACCGGTTGTCGGCGGCGTGGGCGAGACTTGGTCCGTGGCACCCACTGACGAGACCGGACAGCCCGCCCCGCACGCATCCCCGTTCGGCACGACGCCGCCGGCCCCGCCGGCGGACGCGGCCGCCGGGGCGGCCGCACGCATGCCCCGCTGGCTGCCGCGCGCCATGGTGCTCGCGCTCTCACTCATCGCTGTTTTCCAGCTCGGCAGTTGGGCCTTCCACCAGCTGACCGGGCTGCTGATCAACATAGTCATCGCGTTCTTCCTGGCGCTCGCCATAGAGCCCGCGGTGAGCTGGATGGCCGCCCACGGCATGCGCAGGGGGCTCGCCACCTTCCTGGTGTTCTTCGGGCTGTTGATCGTCACCGCGGGATTCGTCGTCCTGCTCGGGTCCATGCTCGCCGGGCAGATCATCAAGATGATCGAGGGCTTCCCGGACTATCTCGACTCGGTCATCAACTGGATCAACACCACGTTCCACACCCACCTCAGACGGGTCGACGTCCAGGAGGGCCTGCTCCACTCCGACTGGCTCAGGAAGTACGCGCAGAACAGCGCCGCGGGCGTGCTGGACGTGTCCACGCAGGTGCTCGGCGGCCTCTTCCGGCTGCTGACGGTCGCGCTGTTCTCGTTCTACTTCGCCGCCGACGGGCCACGGCTGCGCCGCACCATCTGCTCCGTGCTGCCGCCCGCCCGACAGGCCGAGGTGCTGCGCGCCTGGGAGATCGCCGTCGACAAGACCGGCGGCTATCTGTACTCGCGCGGACTGATGGCGCTGATCTCGGGCGTCGCCCACTACATCCTGCTGGAGGCCCTGGGTATCCCGTACGCGCCCGTGCTCGGTCTGTGGGTGGGTGTGGTCTCCCAGTTCGTCCCCACCATCGGCACGTATCTCGCGGGTGCCCTGCCCATGTTGATCGCCTTCACCGTCGATCCCTGGTACGCGGTGTGGGTGCTGGCCTTCGTCGTGGTCTACCAGCAGTTCGAGAACTACGTGCTGCAGCCCAAGCTGACCTCGAAGACCGTCGACATCCATCCCGCGCTCGCCTTCGGGTCGGTCGTGGCGGGCACCGCCCTGCTCGGCGCCGTCGGCGCGCTGATCGCCATCCCCGCGGTCGCCACGTTGCAGGCGTTCCTCGGAGCGTATGTGAAGCGGTACGCCGTCACGGACGATCCCCGGGTGCACGGGCACCGAAGACGCGGCGCGGGTTCCGGTCTGTTCACGCGCGCGTGGCAGCTGGCGCGGCGGTCCCCGGACCCCGGGCCCGGCGGAGGTCCCGTCCGGGGCGCCGAGGGGGAGTCCGACGCGGAGTCCGGCCGGGAGTCCGACGCGGAGTCCGGCAGGGAGTCCGACTGACGCGCGGCGGGCCCCGCCCGGGGCCGGTCAGTACATGAGGACCGCCCACACCCCGGCGGCGGCGACGGCGGCGGCGTAGCAGCCGGCTCCCACGGCCACGATCCGGTGCCGGACCGGCTCGCTCCAGGACGTGCGGGACAGCAGCCAGGCCAGCGCGGGCAGGACCAGGACCGCGTGCAGGCTGACCCCGTGCAGCGGCTTCAGCGAAGCCGTCGAGTGGTAGGCGGCCTCCTGATGACCGGTACGGGTGAGCACGACCCCGCGCGCGATCATCGCGGCGCCCGAGGCCAGCGCGACGAGCAGGACCGCGAAGCCGGAACGCACCGCCAATGGCATGCCCGCGGGGCCCGTCGGCCGGTTCCGGAAGGACAGGACCGCGAACACGGTCAGCAGCACCACGAGGACGCCCCCGCCCACCGCGAGCGTCATGGAAACCGCCGCGTCGAAGGGGGTCTCCATGTTCAGATGCGAGGGCACCCGGCGCCACGCCTGGAGGGTGATCCCCCCGACCTCCACGACACAGTCCGCGGCGAAGACGGTCAGCAGCCCGGAGCGCAGCCGGCGCCCCATGCGCAGATACGACGTGACCCAGGCGATCGTGATCAGTGTCACGCCGAAGGACAGTCCGAAGGTCACCGGCTTGCGCCAGGAGACCGGGCCGTCCCAGGGGCCGCCGTCGACGGCGAACACCAGCAGATGCAGGAGGCCGGAGAGGACCAGGAGCAGGCCGGTCACCAGAGGGAGACGGTCCATGACGGGGCCCGGCTGGTCGAGGGCGGGGTCCATGACCGGGCCCGGAGGGTCGGGGGCGGCGCCGGGGAGGCCGCGCCCGCGGCCGTCCGCCCGACTGTCCTTCCGGTCGTCTCCGCGGCCGGCCCCCTGGGCGTCGCCCCGGCCGACTCCGTGGCCCGCTTCCCGACCGGTCTCCCTGCTGCCGGGCACGGTCCCGTCGCTGCTGTTCATGGCATGAGCCTCCCGGGAACGGCGCGTGCCGTCGTCGTCCGGCCGGAGGCGATCGCCGTACGCCGGGGGAAGTAGCCGGCGGGGCGGCCCGGACCGTCCCGGGCCTCCCGGGCGGCCCCGGCGCCGGATCCGGGGTGCCGTCGGTGCGTGAACGTAGGCTCGGAGGTGGCGCCTGGTGCGCTTGACACGAAAATCGAACATCCATTCTTATGGAGGCTCCGGCATGGCCCTCGGGTGGCATTTAAGCCTGGTTTGGTGGGGTAGGTGCCCGAGTTATCCACAGACCGGACCGGCGTCGGGGCGCATTGTCAGTGGCAGGCGTTAGCGTCTTTGACGTGAAGCGATCGACTCAAGCAAACCGGGTGGAACCCATGGCAGGAACCGACCGCGAGAAGGCGCTCGACGCCGCGCTCGCACAGATTGAACGGCAATTCGGCAAGGGCGCGGTGATGCGCCTGGGCGAGCGCCCGAACGAGCCCATCGAGGTCATCCCCACCGGGTCGACCGCGCTCGACGTCGCCCTGGGCGTCGGCGGCCTGCCGCGCGGCCGCGTGGTGGAGGTGTACGGCCCGGAGTCCTCCGGCAAGACGACCCTGACCCTGCACGCGGTGGCGAACGCGCAGAAGGCGGGCGGCCAGGTCGCCTTCGTCGACGCGGAGCACGCGCTCGACCCCGAGTACGCGAAGAAGCTCGGCGTCGACATCGACAACCTGATCCTGTCCCAGCCGGACAACGGCGAGCAGGCGCTGGAGATCGTGGACATGCTGGTCCGCTCCGGTGCGCTCGACCTCATCGTGATCGACTCGGTCGCCGCGCTCGTCCCGCGCGCGGAGATCGAGGGTGAGATGGGCGACAGTCACGTGGGTCTCCAGGCCCGTCTGATGAGCCAGGCCCTGCGGAAGATCACCAGCGCGCTCAACCAGTCGAAGACCACCGCGATCTTCATCAACCAGCTCCGCGAGAAGATCGGCGTGATGTTCGGCTCCCCGGAGACCACGACCGGTGGCCGGGCGCTGAAGTTCTACGCCTCCGTGCGTATCGACATCCGCCGTATCGAGACCCTGAAGGACGGCACCGAGGCGGTCGGCAACCGCACCCGTTGCAAGGTCGTCAAGAACAAGGTCGCGCCGCCCTTCAAGCAGGCCGAGTTCGACATCCTCTACGGCCAGGGCATCAGCCGTGAGGGCGGCCTGATCGACATGGGCGTGGAGCACGGCTTCGTCCGCAAGGCCGGCGCCTGGTACACGTACGAGGGCGACCAGCTCGGCCAGGGCAAGGAGAACGCGCGCAACTTCCTGAAGGACAACCCCGACCTGGCCAACGAGATCGAGAAGAAGATCAAGGAGAAGCTGGGCGTCGGCGTGCGGCCGGAGGAGCCCACCGCGCAGCCCGGCGCGGACGCGGCGGCCTCGGCGACCGCGGCCGCGGACGAGACCGCGAAGACCGTGCCCGCTCCCGCCGCTGCCAAGGCCACCAGGACCAAGGCCGCGGCTGCCAAGAGCTGACCCGTGACACGACGAACCGACTGGGCGTACGACGGCGGTCACGGGCACGGAGTCCCGGACGACGACGGTCACGGCCACGGGGGGCCGGATTCCGACGCGTACGGGGGTGAGCCGGTGTCGCGCGAGAGTTCCGTGGGGCGCGGCGGACGCGGTCGACGGCGGCGCGGTGCCGCCCAGCCGTCCGGCGCCCCGGAGGACGAAGGCTCCTCCTCGTCGAGGGGTGAGCCGGGGGAGTCCTCGGGGGACCCGGCTGAGCGGGCGCGGGCGATCTGTCTGCGCCTGCTCACCGGGACCCCGCGCACGCGGAAGCAGCTCGCGGACGCCCTGCGCAAGCGGGAGATCCCGGACGAGGTCGCCGACTCGGTGCTGTCGCGGTTCGAGGAGGTCGGGCTGATCGACGACGGCGCGTTCGCGGGTGCCTGGGTGGAGTCCCGGCACCACGGCCGGGGGCTGGCCCGGCGCGCTCTCGCCCAGGAACTGCGGACCAAGGGCGTCGACTCCACCCTGATCGACGAGGCCGTCGCCCGGCTCGACTCGGAGCAGGAGGAGGCGACCGCGCGCGAACTCGTCGCCCGCAAGCTGCGCGCCACCCGCGGACTCGACCGGGACAGACGACTGCGCCGCCTCGCCGGCATGCTCGCCCGCAAGGGCTACTCCCAGGGCCTGGCCCTGCGGGTGGTCCGACAGGCGCTGGAGGAGGAGGGCGAGGACACGGAGTTCCTCGCCGACGGGGACCACTACGAGGACCACGAGGGCTGAGCGCCGCTCCGGTCCCGCAGCCGCGGAGTGGGGTGGACCCTCACAAGGCCCCCGCAAAAGGCCCTGTCGAGCTGTCCGACACTAGAGGCCGCCGCGCCGCGTGAGGGGCCTGTGGCGCGCAGCTTTACGTTGCGTTCCCGGGAGGGTGTCCTTCTTCGCCCCGGCTGTACCGTCTGCTGCCGTCCCGCGGTTCCGCGAACTTCTGTCGCCGTACATCCCGACGGTCGTGGCATGCCGCTGCATCCCCGCATGCGTCCGAAAGGCGGCCCAGACATGCCCGTGCCCGCTCGCCCCCGAAGAGCGCTGGTCGCCTCGGCCCTCGGTACCAGCCTGCTGCTCAGCGGATGCGGCCCGGGTCAGGAGGCGGCCTCGGACGCGGTCACCGGACCGCTCACCTTCGGCTTCGTCAACGGCGGTACCACGCAGTTCCACACCTGCCTCCAGGCGGCCGTGGAGGCGGAGGCGAAGAACAACCGGGCCACGGTCTACACGGCCGACTCGCACCAGGACGCCGCCACCGAGCTGGCCAACATCAAGGAGATGATCGCGAAGAAGGTCGACGCGCTGATCGTGCAGACCGTCGACGTCCACGCCCTCAAGGACGACATCGCCAGGGCGAAGGCCTCGGGCATCCCGATCTTCCTGACCTCGGTCGTCCCGGACGACACGTCCGACCTGCTCGGCGCCGTGGTGGTCGACCTGAAGAAGGTCGGCAGCCTCGACGCCGGCTGGATCGACGAGGACGCGGCCGGGAAGGACGTCCGGGTCGGCATCGTCGCGGGCGCCCCCGGCGCCGCGTCCGACCTCCTCGTGGGCGGATTCGAGGGTGCCTTGCCGGCCAACGCCGAGGTGGTCGCGACCGGAGCCGGCATGTTCGACCCGGGCCGGGCGCGGGAGGTCGCGAAAAACATGATCAAGGATCACCCGGACCTCGACTACGCCTTCGTCGCGAACGAGGAGATGGCCTTCGCGGTCCGCAAGGCCTTCGACGCGGCCGGCGCCGAGGACGTCGAGATCGTGACGGTCAACGGCACCGACGAGGCCCTGGCCGCCCTCAAGGACGGCCGTTTCTCCGCCACGGTCGCCAACTCGGCCGCGGACACCGGCGCACTGGCCGTCACCGACGCCGTGGCCCTGCTGCGCGAGGACGACCGGGTCGACAGGATCGCCCGGACGCCCCTGCGCCTGGTCACCAAGGACAACGCGGACACGGCCCCGCTCTACTGCCCGTCGGACGACCTGTGAGCGGACGGCCTCGGCGCGCCCGTGCCTGCCACGAGCACCGCCCTCCGGGCGGACGACGGGGATGGTCGGACAGGTCCTAGGCCACCGGAAGCCCCGCCGTCCGCCACGCCTGGAAGCCGCCGACCAGGTCGGTCGCCCGGTGCAGGCCCAGTCGGTGCAGGGACGCGGCGGCCAGGCTGGAGGCGTAGCCCTCGTTGCAGATCACGACGATGCGCAGATCGTGACCGGTGGCCTCCGGGGCGCGGTGACTGCCCTGCGGGTCGAGGCGCCATTCCAGCTCGTTGCGTTCCACGACGAGCGCGCCGGGGATCAGCCCGTCCCGCTCGCGCAGCGCCGCGTACCGGATGTCCACCAGCAGGGCCTCGCCCGCCCGGGCGGCCTCGTACGCCGCCGGAGCCTCGATCCGCTCGTAGCCCTCGCGCACCCGCTCCAGCAACTCGTCGATGCCGGTCGGCCGGCGCTCGCCCGGGCCGCTCACTGCCAGTCCTGCGGACGCTCGACGTGCTCCAGCCGCAGCACCGGGCCGGTACGGCTGTAGCGGCGGATCTGCGGCAGCGGCGGGTAGTAGGCGTGTACGGAGATCGCGTGCTCGGCGGCGGACTCGTTGAGGACCTCGTGGACGTGGTGGCGGCCGAAGGAGCGGCCCCGTCCCGCCGGGAGCCGGCGTGCGCGGTCGACGCCGTCGGAGAGTTCCAGGGTCTTCCAGCCGTCGGTGGGCAGGCGCGCGGCGAGCGAGTGCTCCTTGAGCTCGCCCCGCGCGGTGAGGAAGGCGCCGACCGACTCGGCGTGGTCGTGCCAGCCGGTGCCGCTGCCGGGCGGCCAGCCGATCAGCCAGGCCTCGCTGCCGCCGGGCCCGTCCAGGCGCACCCAGGTGCGGCCCTGCGGGTCGAGCGGGAGCGAGGCGATCAACTCGGTGTCGGCGGCGGTGCGCCGTACGAAGTCGAGGAGGTCCGCCTGCGTGGGAGTCCGGGCCGGGTGGGACAGGGAGGGGGAGGCGGGAGCGGGGGCAGAGGGAGTGACAGACACGGGCACCGTCCTGATCAGCGTTCGCGAGAGCGCGCGCGGCAGCCGAGGGCGGCGCGCGCGGGTGAAGAGGGATGCGAATTCAGCAGGACGGGCGACACACGCAGCCCGCGTAGCGGACGAGGTCCATATGGACCCTCCGCCAAAGGCGCACGCAGGTGTCGGTCACGATCCGGAGTAGACCATGCCGGTGCCGGACGGTCAACTCACTGTCACTATGCGGACCGCAGGGTGACAGCGAGTCGTGCTCGGGTGGCAGCGCGGGCGCGCGCCCGACCTCCGCCGACCTCCGCCCGGTCACGTGGAGGCGGAGCCGACCGTCGCCTCCCTGCGGGCCGGGCCGCCGAGCGTCGCCTCGGCGGCCGCGTACAGGTCGGCCGGGCGCACGCCGTTCAGGGCGGTGACGAGATGGCCGTCGGGGCGGACGAGGAGCACGGTGTGGGGGGCCGCCCCCGGGTAGCTCTCGGCGACCAGCAGTTCCGCCGGATGCGGCAGCGCGGTCACCGCGGCGGCGAGCCGGGGCATGATCCCGGCCGTCACCCAGTGCTTGCGCTCCCACACACCCGTGCCCGGTGCGACCAGGACGACGAGCAGCGCCCCCCGGCCGAGCCGCTCCCGCAGCGGTACGAAGGAGCCGTCCTCCGCCGTCACCGGTACGTCCGCGACCTGGGCGCCCGGCGTGGTGTCGACCGGGACCTCCGCCTCCAGGAGCGGCGGTGCGAGCGGGGAGCCGGCGTACCCACCGGGTTCCCCCAGCGGGCCGCGGCCCAGGTGGCCGTCGGTGAGCAGTGTCTCGTGACCCCGGGCCGAGCCGGGGACGAAGGCGCGGAGCCCGCCGCCGCCGCGCAGCAGCGGCAGTACCTGGTCGGCGGCGCGCAGCCGGGCGGCGACGACGGCACGCCGTTCCGTCTGGTAGCTGTCGAGCAGCGTCTCGTGCGGGCCGTGGTGCCAGGCGAGGGCCAGTTTCCAGGCGAGGTTGTCGGCGTCCCTGAGCCCCTCGTCCAGTCCCTGGGTGCCGAGCGTGCCGAGCAGGTGGGCGGCGTCCCCGGCGAGGAAGACCCGCCCCGCACGCCAGCGACGGGCCAGCCGGTGGTGGACCGTGTGGACGCCGGTGTCCAGCAGTTCGTACGGCGGCGTGGAGCCGTCCGTCCAGCCGGCCAGGGTCTCCCGGACCCGGGTCACCAGGAGCTCGGGGGTGACCAGGTCCTTGCCGGGCGGCAGCAGCCAGTCCAGCCGCCAGACGCCGTCCGGCAGCGGGCGTCCGGTGACCTCTCCGGCCCAGGGGCCGGACGTCCGCCACGGCGGCATCCGATGGATCAACGCTTCGTCGGTCCAGGGAAGTTCCGTGCGCAGCGCGGCCACGGCGTGTCGTTCCACCGCGGTGCGGCCCGGGAAGCGGATGTCCTGAAGTTTGCGCACCGTCGAGCGCGGACCGTCGCAGCCCACCAGGTAACTGCCGCGCCACCAGGTGCCCTTGTCGCCCCGGGTGCGGGCCGTGACGCCGGAGGTCTCCTGCTCGACGGCGTCCAGGCGGCTGTTCACGACGACCTTGACGAGCCGCTCGCCGGCGAGGGCGGTGCGCAGGGCGCCGGTCAGCACGTGCTGGGCTAGGTGCAGCGGGCCGGGTTCGGCGTCGTCGAAGACGATCTCGCGCATCACCTGCTTGCGCCGCAGCGACCGCCATCCGGCCCAGCGCACGCCCGCCTCGGCGAGCGGCATCCCGGTCAGCCGTTCCACCAGCGCGGTGGTGTCCGGGCGCAGTACGACACTGCGCGCGAGGCGTGGTTCGTCCTTGCCCGGTCCCTCGTCCAGGACGACGGACGGCACCTCCTGACGGGCCAGCGCCAGGGCGAGAGCGAGTCCCACGGGCCCCGCGCCGACGACGATCACCGGGTCCACGGCGCGGCGCCTCCTGCCCGCGGCGATGTCCTCAGGGACGTTGGTGAGCAGGAGGTCGGGGCAGGGTGCACGATCACAGAACGTATGCAACCCATTGCCACTGCTTGCGTCAAGTGACGGAGGCCGTGGCGATCACGCCACGGCCTCCGTATCGGTCACCCGACGGTTCCCGTCGGGCTTCCGCACTGGTCACGCCACTGCTCCCGGGCCGCACACGCCACTTGAGCGTGTGTCAGATGGTGCCGCCCGCGCCGGCGCCGAAGGTGCCCCCGACCTCGGCGGCGTTGAGCTCCTCGACGTCCTTGGTGCCGAGCGCCTTGCCGGTGCCCCGCTTGCTGCCGCGCAGCCGGCGCTCCAGCCAGGCGGCGAACGAGGTGAGGGCGAAGTTCAGCACGACGAAGACGATCCCCACCACGATGAAGCTGGGGACGACGTTGGCGTAGTTGGCCGCGAGGGTGCTGCGCGAGCTCATCAGCTCGGGGAAGGTGAGCATCACACCGCCCAGCGCGGTGTCCTTCACGATCACGACCAGTTGGCTGACGATGGCCGGCAGCATCACCGTGACGGCCTGTGGCAGCAGGATGCTGCTCATCGTCTGGCCCTTGCGCAGGCCGACCGCGTACGCGGCCTCCGTCTGTCCCCTGGGCAGGGAGAGGATGCCGGCCCGGACGACCTCGGCGAGGACCGAGGCGTTGTAGAGCACCAGACCGGTGACGACGGCGTAGAAGGGCCGGTCCTCGCTGGAGACGTCCGTGGAACGGACGTAGAACTCCATCGCGAACAGCATCAGCAGCAGTACCGGTACCGCCCGGAAGAACTCGACCACCACACCGGCCGGGACGCGGACCCAGCGATGGTCGGACATCCTGGCTATCCCGAAGACCGCGCCCAGCGGAAGCGCGATGATCACGGAGAGCACGGCGGCCTTCAGCGTGTTGCCGAGCCCCGGCAGCAGGTAGGTGTTCCAGGCCTGGGCGGTGACGAAGGGCTCCCACAGGGCCCATTCGAGCTGGTTCTTGTCGTCCATCATCCCCCACGCCCACCACAGCAGCAGGGCGAGCAGGAGGAAGAAGACGACCGAGATGACGATGTTGCGCTGCCTGGCCCGCGGGCCGGGGGCGTCGTAGAGGACCGAGCTCATCGCTTCACCGCCATGCGCTTGCCGACCCAGCCGAGGAGGAGGCCGGTGGGCAGGGTCAGCACCACGAAGCCGAGGGCGAAGAACGCGCCGACGGCGAGGGTCTGGGCCTCGTTCTCGAGCATCGTCTTCATCAGGGTGGCGGCCTCGGCCACGCCGATCGCGGCCGCCACGGTGGTGTTCTTGGTCAGGGCGATCAGTACGTTCGCCAGGGGGGCGATCACCGCCCGGAAGGCCTGCGGCAGCACGATCAGCCGCAGCGACTGGCTGAAGTTCAGCCCGATGGCGCGGGCCGCCTCCGCCTGTCCCACGGGCACGGTGTTGATGCCGGACCGGATCGCCTCGCAGACGAAGGCCGCCGTGTAGGCGGAGAGACTGAGCACCGCGAGCCGGAATCCCTGGACCTTGAAGTCGTCGGAAGCGCCCATGGTGACGCCGAAGATGTCGGCCAGGCCCAGCGAGGAGAAGACGATGATGACCGTCAGAGGGATGTTCCGCACGATGTTCACGTAGGCGGTGCCGAAGCCGCGCATGAGCGGGACCGGGCTGACCCGCATCGCCGCCAGCAGGGTGCCCCAGACCAGGGAGCCGACGGCGGACAGGGCGGTGAGTTCCACCGTCGTCCAGAACGCCCCGAGGACGTCGTAACCTTCAAGAAAGTCGAACACGATCTCCCGCGCTTCCGGGTGTGTGGCGTACGTGGAGGGTGGGGCGCGCCGCCGCCCGCCTGTCAGGTGGCGGGGGCGGCGCGCCCTGGGAACCCTGCGTTGCTCGGCCGGAGCCTCGCGTCACTTGACGATGTTGCCGATCGCCGGGGCGGGCTCGCTCTTGTAGTTCGCCGGGCCGAAGTTCGCGTCGACCGCCTTCTGCCAGGAGCCGTCGCTGACCATCTTCTTCAGCGCGTCGTTGATCTTGTCGACGGTCGCGGAGTCGCCCTTCTTGACGCCGATGCCGTAGTTCTCGTTGCTCAGCTTCAGGCCGGCGAGCTTGAACTGACCCTTGTACTTGTCCTGCGCGGCGAAGCCCGCGAGGATCGAGTCGTCGGTGGTCACGGCGTCCACGGCGCCGCTCTGGAGGGCGGCGATGCACTCCGAGTAGCCGCTGTTCTCCCGCAGGTTGGCCTTCGGGGCGATGGACTTCTGGACGTTCTGCGCCGAGGTCGAACCGGTCACCGAGCACAGGTTCTTGCCGTTGAGGTCGTCTCCCTTGGCGATCTTGGAGTCCGCCTTGACCAGCAGGTCCTGGTGGGCCAGCAGGTAGGGGCCGGCGAAGTCGACCTTCTGCTTGCGCTCGTCGTTGATGGAGTAGGTGGCCGCGATGAACTTCACGTCGCCGCGGGCGAGCGCGTTCTCCCGGTCGGCGCTCTTGGTCTGGACCCACTCGATCTTGTCGGCCGAGTAGCCGAGCTGCTTGGCCACGTAGGTCGCCACGTCCACGTCGAAACCGGCGTAGGAGCCGTCGGGCTTCTGGAGACCCAGACCGGGCTGGTCGAACTTGATGCCGATCTTGATCTTGCCGCCGCCGCCGGAGCCGGAGCCGCTGCTGTCGTTGTCCTTGTTGTCGCCACCACAGGCGGTGGCGCTCAGGGCGAGGGCGAGTGCGACGGCAGAGGCGGCGGTGACCTTGCGGAGCTTCATGGTGAACATCCTTCGGTGATGAGGGTAAGCGGGCCGGCGAGTGCGGGTGGCGCAGGTCGTCGGGACACGACGGGCGTGCCGGGCGCGGTCAGTGGTGCAGGATCTTCGACAGGAAGTCCTTGGCGCGGTCGCTGCGCGGGTTGCTGAAGAACTGCTCGGGCACGGCCTGTTCGACGATCCGGCCGTCCGCCATGAAGACCACGCGATCCGCGGCCGACCGGGCGAAACCCATCTCGTGGGTGACGACGATCATGGTCATGCCGTCCCGGGCGAGCTGCTGCATGACCTCCAGCACCTCGTTGATCATCTCCGGGTCGAGAGCCGAGGTCGGCTCGTCGAAGAGCATGACCTTCGGGTCCATCGCCAGCGCCCGCGCGATGGCGACGCGCTGCTGCTGCCCGCCGGAGAGCTGCGCCGGGTACTTGTCGGCCTGGGCGCCCACGCCGACCCGGTCGAGCAGCGCCCGCGCCTTCTCCTCGGCCTGCTGCTTGTTCGCCTTGCGGACCTTGATCTGGGCCAGCGTCACGTTCTCGAGCACGGTCTTGTGCGCGAAGAGATTGAAGGACTGGAAGACCATCCCGACGTCGGCGCGCAGCCGGGCCAGCTCCCGGCCCTCCTGGGGCAACGGCCTGCCGTCGATCGTGATCGCGCCCGAATCGACGGTCTCCAGACGGTTGATGGTGCGGCACAGGGTGGACTTGCCGGACCCGGAGGGCCCGATGACCACGACCACCTCGCCGCGGGTGATCGTCAGATCGATGTCCTGGAGTACGTGCAACGCGCCGAAATGCTTGTTGACGCTCTTCAGGACGACCAGTTCGTCGGTCGCGGCCGCGTTCTCCTCGGCCACCGATACTTCGGTCATCGCTTCAAGGCTCCGTCCTCCTCGGTTTCGCAGGACAGTAGTGATGCCGTACGACCAGCGTCATTACATCTGAGCGGAATCTGAGCATCACGATCCGATAGCAATCGGACACATGTCGTAGCAGTTGCGCCCGGGGCGCGTATCGGCCGGGTAACGGAACGTGCCCGGGACCGGAACCCCCTTGACGCCGTCGTCGTCAATCAGCGTGACTGCCATCGTGCACGCGTGCGTGCACGCGTTGTATCCGACGACTTCGTACCGACGTCGTACGACCGATGAACCGGAGGGGGGCGGGGGTGAGACTGCTCCTCGTCGAGGACGACAACCATGTCGCCGCCGCGCTGTCCGCGGTCCTGGCGCGGCACGGCTTCGAGGTCACGCACGCCCGCAGCGGGGAGGAGGCCCTTCAGGCGCTCGTCCCAGAAGGCCCCGGCTTCGGGGTGGTCCTGCTGGACCTGGGCCTGCCCGACCAGGACGGCTACGAGGTGTGCGGCAAGATCCGCAAGCGCACCGCCACACCGGTGATCATGGTGACCGCCCGCGCCGACGTGCGCTCGCGCATCCACGGCCTCAACCTCGGTGCCGACGACTACGTGGTCAAGCCGTACGACACCGGTGAACTGCTCGCCCGCATCCACGCCGTCAGCCGGCGCGCCGTGCCCGAGGACGCCTCCGGCGGCACCGACAGCGCGCTGCGCCTGGGGGCCGTACTCATCGAACTGCCCACCCGCCAGGTCAGCGTGGACGGCTCGGTCGTCGCGCTGACCCGCAAGGAGTTCGACCTGCTCGCGCTGCTCGCCCAGCGCCCCGGCGTCGTCTTCCGCCGCGAGCAGATCATCAGCGAGGTCTGGCGCACCAGTTGGGAGGGCACCGGTCGCACCCTGGAGGTGCATGTGGCGTCCCTGCGCGCCAAGCTGCGCCTGCCCGCCCTGATCGAGACGGTACGCGGCGTGGGCTACCGGCTCGTCGCCCCGGACGCCTAGCGGGGACAGCTTGCGCACTCGTCTGCTGCCGCTGCTCATCGTCCTGATGGCGGCCGTGCTGCTCGCCCTCGGAATCCCGCTCGCCGTCAGCGTGGCCGCCGCCCAGCAACAGAAGGTCGTCGTCGACCGCATCGACGACACGGCGCGCTTCGCGGCCCTCGCCCAGTTCGTCACCGAGGTGCCCGGCGGTTCACGTACCAGGACCAGGGACGAGCGCAAGGAGACGCTCAACACCGAACTCGCCAGCTACTACAAGGTCTACGGCATTCGTGCCGGGGTGTTCTACCGCACCGACACCCCCATGGCCCAGGCCCCCGCCGACTGGTTCCTCCCCCAGGCGGGCGAGGTGCGGGAGGCCTTCGGCGAAGCGCTCCTCAGCCGCCGCAGCCACGACCCCGAGCAGGTGTGGCCCTGGCAGCGACGTCATCTCGTCGTCGCGTCGCCGGTCATCCGGGACGGTGACGTCGTCGCGGTGGTGGTCACCGACTCGCCCACCGGGGCGATGCGGGCCCGGATCCTGCACGGCTGGCTGATCGTCGGCGCGGGCGAGATCGCCGCGATGCTGCTCGCCGTCGGCGCCGCGCTGCGGCTGACCGGCTGGGTCCTCCGACCGGTACGGGTCCTGGACGCCACCACCCACGACATCGCCACCGGACGCCTGAAGTCCCGGGTCGCGGTGGGCGGCGGACCTCCGGAACTCAGAAGGCTGGCCCGCTCGTTCAACGAGATGGCGGACAACGTCGAGGAGGTGCTGGAGCAGCAGCGCGCGTTCGTCGCCGACGCCTCGCACCAGTTGCGCAACCCGCTCGCGGCGCTGCTGCTGCGCATCGAACTGCTCGCCCTGGAACTGCCCGACGGCAACGAGGAGATCGCCTCCGTGCGGACCGAGGGCAAGCGCCTGGCGCAGGTCCTCGACGACCTGCTCGACCTGGCGCTCGCCGAGCACGCCGACGCGGACCTCACGCTCACCGACATCGGCGCGCTGGCCGCCGAGCGGGTCGCGGCCTGGGCACCGACCGCCGACGCCAAGGGGGTGCGCCTGGTGGGCAACTGCCCGCCCGTCACTGCCTGGGCCGACCCGGTCACGCTGTCCAGCGCGCTGGACGCGGTCATCGACAACGCGGTGAAGTTCACGCCCGGGGACGAGACCGTCGAGGTGACCGTCGCCTCCCACGGCGGCACCTCGACCGTCGTCGTCACCGACAACGGCCCCGGACTCACCGAGGAGGAGCTCGCCCGGGTCGGCGACCGCTTCTGGCGCAGCGGCCGGCATCAGAACGTCAAGGGCTCCGGCCTCGGCCTGTCGATCTCCCGGGTCCTGCTGGCGGCCGGCGGCGGCACGATCTCCTACGGCCATCAGGAGCCGAGCGGACTGCGGGTGACGGTGACGCTGCCGCGGTCGGAACCTACGGCTTGACCGACCGGTAGTAGCGCCGGGCGCCCTCGTGGAGCTGGAGCGGATCGGTGTAGATCGCCGTGCGCAGGTCGACCAGCTGGGCCGAGTGGACGTGCGCGCCGATGCCGTCCCGGCTCTTGATCACGGTCCGGGTCACCCACTCGGTGAGCCGGGGGTCCACGTCCGCCCGGGTGATCAGCAGGTTGGACACCGCCATCGTCGGCACGACCGCCCCGTTCTGCACGGTCGGGTAGGCGGACTCCGGCATGTTGGTGGCGCGGTAGTACCGGGTGACGTCGCCCTGCCCGTGCAGCTTCGTCACGAGCTCGGGCGTTATGGGCACGAACCGGAGGGAGAAGCCCTCGGCGAGTGTGCGCACGCCGTCCGTCGGCAGGCCGCCGGACCAGAAGAACGCGTCGATCCCGCCGGACCTCAGCCGGTCGGGCGCGGTGCCGATGCCGTCGGGCTCGGGGGTGATGTCCTCGCGCGCGTCGATGCCGGCCGCCCCGAGCACCCGGTCGGCGATGAGCCGCACCCCGGACTCCGGCGGGCCGATGGCCACGCGTCTGCCCCTCAGGTCCGCCACGGAGTGGATGTCCGAGTCGCGCGGGACGACGAGCTGGACGTAGTCGTCGTAGAGGCGGGCGACCCCGCGCAGTCCGGCGGCCCCCCTGCCGCCGTTCACCTCGTACGTCTCCACCGCGTCCGCCGCGGCGATGGTGAAGTCGGCCTGTCCGGAGGCCACGCGCGCGACGTTCTCCTGCGAACCGTCGCTGGTCCGCAGTTTCACCGTCAGGTCGGGCATGTCCCGGTCCAGCTCACTGCGCAGCAGCCGGCCGTACTCCTGGTAGACACCGCTCGGGGCCCCGGTGCTGAACGTGATCGTCCCGCCCGGCGGCTCCTCGCCGAGCGGCACCAGCCACCACAGCAGCAGCCCGAGGGCCACGAAACCGGCGGCCGCGCCCTGGAGGGCACGGCGCCTGCCGACACGGGGGATCACCTTGGACATGGGCGCGATCCTGCCAGCACGGGCGCGGTGCTGGCCAGGGGCCGAGGAGACAAGGCAGGAGGTGACCGGGGCGGGGGTCGGCCGGCCGGGACCGTCGGTGGTGGTCGGTACAGTCGGGCGCATGAGCACCTCGCCCGCCGACCTGGTCCGTGAGTTCCACCTCGCCTTCGGGCTGGACGCCCGCAGCATCCCGACCCAGGTGTCCGAGCGGCTCGCCGCGCACCGGGGCGAGCTGCTCGCGGAGGAGGCCGCCGAGGTGGCCGAGGTCTCGGTCGCGGGCCCGCTCGACAGCCTCGCCCACGAACTGGCCGACGTCGTCTACGTGGCGTACGGCACGGCCCTCGTCCACGGCATCGACCTCGACGCGGTGATCGCCGAGATCCACCGTTCCAACATGACCAAGCTGGGCCCGGACGGCCAGGTCGCCCGCCGCGCGGACGGCAAGGTCCTGAAGGGCGACCACTACGAGGCACCGGACGTGTCGGGCGTGCTGCGCCGCCAGGGATGGATGCCCGACGGAGCCGCCTGAGGAGGAGCCCGCCGACCGGGGTCCGCGCGCCGGGCCGAGGCCCCCGGTTCCCCTGGGCTCAGTCGCCCACGCTGGTCCCGGTCCGGGCACCTTCCTCCACCGCGGTGCCCTCCGCCGTGCGCGCCGCTTCCTCCGGGGCCGCCCGCCGCGTCGTGCCGCGACGGCTCCACCAGGTCGCGAGCGGCTCCGTGTAGCGCGCGGTGAGCGGGCCGAGGACGACGAGCAGCAGGACGTACGCCGTGGCCAGCGGCCCCAGGGACGGCTCGATGCCGGCCGTGACCGCCAGGCCCGCGATGACGATCGAGAACTCGCCACGGGCCACCAGCGCCCCGCCCGCCCGCCAGCGTCCCTTGACCGAGACACCCGCGCGCCACGACGCCCAGTACCCGGTGGCGATCTTCGTCGCCGCGGTGACGACGGCGAGGACGAGGGCGGGCAGCAGGACCGGAGGGATGCTCGCCGGATCCGTGTGCAGACCGAAGAAGACGAAGAAGACGGCGGCGAACAGGTCGCGCAACGGGCTCAGCAGCGTGTGCGCGCCCTCCGCGGCCTCCCCGGACAGCGCGATGCCGACCAGGAACGCGCCGACCGCCGCAGACACCTGGAGCTGCTGCGCCACGCCCGCCACCAGGATGGTCAGCCCCAGTACGACGAGCAGCAGCTTCTCCGGGTCGTCGCTGGAGACGAAACGGGAGACGACCCGCCCGTAGCGGACCGCGACGAACAGCACCAGCCCGGCGGCCCCCAGCGCGACGGCCAGCGTGAGGCTCCCGGCGGCCAGCCCCGCCCCGGCGACCAGCGCGGTGACGATGGGCAGGTACACCGCCATCGCCAGGTCCTCCAGCACCAGGACGCTGAGGATCACCGGGGTCTCCCGGTTGCCGACCCGGCCGAGGTCGCCGAGCACCTTGGCGATCACTCCGGACGACGAGATCCAGGTGACCCCCGCCAGCACCACCGCGGCCACCGGGCCCCAGCCGAGCAGCAGGGCCGCCGCCGCGCCGGGCAGGGCGTTGAGCGCGCAGTCGACCAGCCCGGACGGGTAGTGGGCCTTGAGGTTGGAGACCAGATCGCTCGCCGAGTACTCCAGACCCAGCATCAACAGCAGCAGGATGACGCCGATCTCGGCGCCGGTGGCGACGAACTCCTCGCTCGCGCCGAGCGGCAGCAGTCCGCCCTCGCCGAAGGCGAGCCCGGCCAGCAGGTACAGCGGGATGGGCGAGAACCGGAAGCGGGCGGCGACCCGGCCGAGCAGGCCGAGCGCGAGGATGATGGAACCGAACTCGATCAGCAGGACCGCTGAATGCACACTCACTCCCGTCCGAGGATCGCCGCAGCCGTGTCGACGCCCTCACGGGTGCCGATGACGATGAGGGTGTCGCCGCCCGCCAGCCGGAAGTCCGGCGCCGGGGACGGGGTGGCCCCGGACCGCCGCAGCACCGCCACGATCGACGCGCCGGTCTCGGTCCGCATCCGGGTCTCGCCCAGCAGCCGTCCGTTCCAGTACGAGCCGGCCGCGATCTCGATGCGCTCGGCCACCAGGCCCAGGTCGGTGGTGTAGAGCAGGTTCGGGCTGTGGTGGGACGGCTTCAGCGCGTCGATCAGTGTCCCGGCCTCCGCGCCGGTCAGCCGCAGCGAGTGGGCGCAGGAGTCCGGGTCGTCCGTCCGGTACATGTTCACCGTGCGGGTGCCGTCGCGGTGCGCCACCACGGACAGGTGGCGCTGTTCCCGCGTCACCAGGTCGTACTGGACCCCGATGCCCGGCAGCGGCGTCGCCCGGAGGCGTGGAGCAGACACGTTTCTTCCCCTTGCTGGTCTCTTCGCTGATCCCGTTGTGGATCTACTTGCGGACGTTCTTGCGGACCTTCGTGCGGACTCTTCCCGCGGCTCCTTCCCCGGACCGTCGTGCCGGTGCGGGAAGCGCTGCCGAGGGCGATGAGGAGGGGCGCCCGCAGGTTCCCGGAGCCGCCATGCTGCCATCCGCCCGTACGGTGACGACATGGGTGTCATGACGGATGGACGTGGTCGGCGCGGGGCGGAGAAGCTGGTCGGGGCGGCGCCGCCGGTCGAGGCGACGGCCCCTGGTGGCGGGAGCGGGTCGGCGCAGATGGCGAGAGGCGGGTACCGGACCTTGTCGCTGTTCTGGCGGATCTTCTCGCTCAACGCCACGGGCCTGGCCGTGGCCGCCGCGCTGCTGCTGGGACCGGTCACCGTGTCGACCCCGGTGCTGCCGCGCGAGGCACTGGTCGTCGCCCTGGGGCTCACGGCCCTCCTGGTGGGCAACGCCGCCGTGCTGCGGATCGGGCTCGCCCCGCTGCACCGGCTCGGCGACGCGATGGCCACCGCCGACCTGCTGCGTCCGGGACCGCGGGCCCCCGTCGCCGGTCCCGCCGAGACCGCGGCGCTGATCACCACGTACAACACGATGCTCGACCGGCTGGAGCGCGAGCGCGCCACCAGCGCCGCGCGGGCGCTGTCCGCGCAGGAGCGCGAGCGCCGACGCGTCGCCAGGGAACTGCACGACGAGGTCGGCCAGACCCTGACCGCGGTCCTGCTCCAGCTCAAGCGGGTCGCCGACCGGGTGCCCGAGGAGCTGCGCGCGGAGGTGGGACAGGCGCAGGAGGCGACCCGGGCGGGTCTCGACGAGGTCCGCCGCATCGCCCGCCGGCTGCGCCCCGGCGTGCTGGAGGAACTCGGCCTGGCCAGTGCCCTGCGCGCGCTCGCCGCCGAGTTCACCACGCCCGGGGTGACGGTGAGCCATCGGGTCGCCGGGGAGCTGCCCCCGCTGACCGAGGAGTCGGAGCTCGTGCTCTACCGGGTCGCCCAGGAAGGCCTCACCAACACCGTCCGGCACTCCGGTGCCGATCAGGCCGAGATCAGGCTGCACCCCGTCACGGACGGCGTCGAACTCCTCGTACGCGACAACGGCACGGGCCTGGAGGAAGGGCGGGAGGGAGCCGGAATCCGCGGGATGCGCGAACGGGCCCTGCTGATCGGCGCGACCTTGTCCCTGTCACCCGCGCCCGGGCGCGGTACCGACATACGTCTGCGGGTGCCCCGATGAGCCACCACGCCCCGACGCCCCCGACGCCCCCGACGCCGCCCGCGCGGCCCGGCGCCCCGATCCGGGTGCTCCTCGCCGACGACCACACGCTCGTACGACGTGGCGTACGCCTCATCCTGGAGAGCGAGCCGGACCTCACGGTGGTCGCCGAGGCGGGCGACGGCGCCGAGGCGGTGGCCCGGGCCCGCGCAGGCGACATCGACCTGGCCGTCCTCGACATCGCGATGCCCCGGATGACCGGGCTCCAGGCGGCCCGCGAGCTCTCCCGCCGACTGCCCGGCCTGCGCATCCTGATCCTGACCATGTACGACAACGAGCAGTACTTCTTCGAGACGCTCAGGGCCGGTGCCGTCGGCTACGTCCTGAAGTCCGTCGCCGACCGTGACCTGGTCGAGGCCTGCCGGGCGGCCGTGCGCGACGAACCGTTCGTCTACCCGGGCGCGGAGCGGGCCCTGGTCCGCTCCTACCTGGAGCGACTGCACCGCGGCGACGGCCTGCCGGAGCGGGTCGTCACCGACCGCGAGGAGGAGATCCTCAAGCTCGTCGCCGAGGGGCACACGTCGAAGGAGATCGGCGAGCTGCTGTTCATCAGCGCGAAGACCGTCGAGCGCCACCGGGCCAACCTGCTGCACAAGCTCGGGATGCGCGACCGGCTGGAGCTCACCCGGTACGCGATCCGGGCGGGCCTCATCGATCCGTGACCGGCCCGTGGCGCTTCCCCTCGCTCCCGCGCCGCCCCCGGGGGCAGCGGCTGCGGAGGCGGCGGCCCTGGAACACCCGGGCGGGGCTGTCGTCGGCACCGCCTACTCTGGAGGCATGACCAGCAGCAGCGACCGGAGCCTCGCAGTGGACGTCGAAGGACCCAAGAGTTACGAGATCCGCACCTACGGGTGCCAGATGAACGTCCACGATTCCGAGCGATTGTCCGGGCTGCTCGAAGACGCCGGCTACGTGCGCGCGCCCGAGGGGTCGGACGGCGACGCGGACGTCGTCGTCTTCAACACCTGCGCCGTCCGCGAGAACGCCGACAACCGGCTCTACGGCAACCTCGGCCGCCTCGCGCCGATGAAGACGAAGCGCCCCGGCATGCAGATCGCCGTCGGCGGCTGCCTCGCGCAGAAGGACCGCGACACCATCGTGAAGAAGGCGCCCTGGGTGGACGTCGTCTTCGGCACGCACAACATCGGCAAGCTGCCCATTCTGCTGGAGCGCGCCCGCGTGCAGGAAGAGGCACAGGTCGAGATCGCCGAGTCGCTGGAGGCCTTCCCCTCCACGCTGCCGACCCGGCGCGAGAGCGCCTACGCGGCCTGGGTGTCGATCTCCGTCGGCTGCAACAACACCTGCACCTTCTGCATCGTCCCGGCGCTGCGCGGCAAGGAGAAGGACCGCCGCACCGGCGACATCCTCGCCGAGATCGAGGCCCTGGTCGGCGAGGGCGTCTCCGAGATCACCCTGCTCGGCCAGAACGTCAACGCGTACGGCTCGGACATCGGCGACCGCGAGGCCTTCAGCAAGCTGCTGCGGGCCTGCGGGAGCATCGAGGGCCTGGAGCGCGTCCGCTTCACCTCCCCGCACCCGCGCGACTTCACCGACGACGTCATCGCCGCCATGGCCGAGACCCCGAACGTGATGCCGCAGCTGCACATGCCGCTCCAGTCCGGCTCGGACCCGGTCCTGAAGGCGATGCGCCGGTCGTACCGGCAGGACCGTTACCTCGGCATCATCGAGAAGGTCCGCGCCGCCATCCCGCACGCCGCGATCACCACCGACGTCATCGTGGGCTTCCCCGGCGAGACCGAGGAGGACTTCGAGCAGACGCTGCACGTGGTGCGCGAGGCGCGGTTCGCGCAGGCGTTCACCTTCCAGTACTCCAAGCGTCCCGGCACCCCGGCCGCCACCATGGACGACCAGATCCCCAAGGCGGTCGTCCAGGCCCGCTACGAGCGTCTCGTCGCGCTCCAGGAGGAGATCTCCTGGGACGAGAACAAGAAGCAGGTCGGCCGCACCCTCGAACTGATGGTCGCCGAGGGCGAGGGCCGCAAGGACGGTGCGACCCACCGGCTGTCCGGCCGCGCCCCCGACAACCGCCTGGTCCACTTCACCAAGCCGGACCAGGAGGTCCGCCCCGGTGACGTGGTCACGGTCGAGATCACGTACGCCGCTCCGCACCACCTCCTCGCCGAGGGACCCACGCTCGACGTGCGGCGCACGCGCGCGGGGGACGCCTGGGAGAAGCGCAACGCCGAGAAGGCGGCTCCGTCGGCCGGCGTCATGCTCGGGCTGCCGAAGATCGGCGCACCGGCTCCGCTGCCGGTGGCCACGGGCAGCGGCTGCGGCTGCGACTGACCACCGCGGGCGGGTTACCCTGCGGATCATGCTCGTCGCCGCCGCAGTCTGCCCCGCCCCGCCCCTGCTCGTACCGGAGGTCGCCGCGGGCGCCGCGTCCGAACTGGACGCCGCCCGTGCCGCCTGCGTGGACGCGCTGGGACTGCTCGCCGCCGCCCGGCCGGACCGGCTCGTGGTCGTCGGACCCGCCGACCAGGTCGCACGCGGCCCCTACCCGCAGGGCGCGCGGGGCTCGTTCCGCGGCTTCGGCGTGGATCTCGACGTGACGCTGGGCCGCGACACGGGAACGCCCGGCGAGCGCCCGCTGCCGCCCTCCCTCGCCGTGGCCGCGTGGCTGCTGGAGCGGACCGGCTGGTCGGACGCCCCGATCGAGGGACTCGGCGTCGGGGAGCCCCTGGCGCCCGAGCGGTGCGTCGAGGCGGGCCGGGGCCTCGTCGCCGGCGGCGAGCGGCTCGCGCTGCTCGTGATGGGCGACGGCACCGCATGCCGGACGGTGAAGGCACCGGGCTATCTCGACGCACGGGCGGAGCCGTTCGACGCGGCGGCCGCGCGCGCCCTGGGGGCGGCGGACATCGCCGCCGTCAAGGCGCTGGACGCCGAGCTGGCGTACGAGCTCAAGGCCTCGGGCCGGGCTCCCTGGCAGGTCCTGGCCGGCGCGGCCGAGGACGCGGGACTCACCGGCGCGCTGCTGTACGAGGACGCGCCGTACGGGGTCGGATACATGGTCGCCGCGTGGTCGTAGAGCGCTGACGGCGGCCGAGTCGGGCCCACCCCGTACGGCCCACTCCGTACGGCAGAGGGCAGAGGGCGGACGGTAACGGCGGACGGCCGCGAGCGTCGATGCGCCGCGGCCGTCCGCCGATCGTCGTGCCGTCCTGCCCCAGGAGTCTCCTGAGTCTCAGGAGGCCGGAGGAGGTGTCCCCGGCGGGGTGGCGGGGTCGCCGCCGGCCGTCTCCGGGCCCTTCTTGTGCGCGAGCCGGTCCATGGCGCCCTTGGCCTTGCCCGTGCCCGTCTGGATCTTGTCGCTGTACTTGCCCTTGGTCTTCTCGTCGACCACCTTCGCGGCCTTGTCCAGACCGTGGGTGATCTTGCCCTCGTGCTGATGCGCGAGGTCGGAGACCTTGTCCTTCGCCGGGGCGATCTTGGCCTTCAAACTGTCCTTCAGACCCATGGGGTCACCTTCCCTCACGGTGCGGTCACCGACGGGCGCCCTCGGCCGCCGCACGGTGGGCCGCATCCTCGGCGGACGGCTGCTTCGGGATCTCGGCGGGGTCGGCCACGGCACCGGCGACGGTGACGTCCGGCCCCGCCGTCGCGGCGGGCGTCGCCGCCTCGGGACCGGTCGCGGCCGTCTCGGCCCGCTCCCCGGCGGCCGCCGACTCCCTGCCGGTCTCCTCGGCGCCCCCGCCCGCGACCTTCTCCGTGGTCTCCTCCGTGGCCTTCGACCTCCGAAGAAGCCGAGCAAAAACGCCCATATCCACTCCATACGTTACTCGCGCGGACGAAATGTCGCGTCGCCCGGTGCGTCCGGTCGCGCCGTCCGGGTCGGTGCCGCCCAGGAACCGGCGGCCGGGATCTCGCAACGGGCAACGACGCCGAACAGGTGCCGTCACGTAACTCGTTCGAGGGCAGGCCGTGAGGTTTGCGAGACTGGTGCGGTGAGCAGCGCACCCCTCGCCCCCCGAGTCATCGCCGTCGTCGGACCGACCGCGGCCGGAAAGTCCGATCTGGGCGTCTTCCTGGCCCAGCGGCTCGGCGGCGAGGTCGTCAACGCCGACTCCATGCAGCTCTACCAGGGGATGGACATCGGTACCGCCAAACTGACGCGGCAGGAGCGCGGCGGCGTCCCCCACCACCTCCTCGACGTCTGGGACGTGACCGTCACGGCCTCGGTCGCCGAGTACCAGCGGCTCGCCCGGGAGCGGATCGACGCGCTGCTCGCCGAGGGGCGCTGGCCGATCCTGGTCGGCGGCTCCGGCCTGTACGTGCGCGGTGCCGTCGACAACCTGGAGTTCCCCGGCACCGACCCCGAGGTCAGGGCCCGCCTGGAGGAGGAGCTGACCCTGCGCGGCTCCGGCGCGCTGCACGCCCGGCTGGCCGCCGCAGACCCCGAGGCGGCCCAGGCGATCCTGCCCGGCAACGGGCGTCGTATCGTGCGGGCCCTGGAGGTGATCGAGATCACCGGCCAGCCCTTCACCGCCAACCTCCCCGGTCACGACTCCGTCTACGACACCGTGCAGATCGGCGTCGACGTGGCCCGCCCCGAGCTCGACGAGCGCATCGCGCGCCGGGTCGACCGGATGTGGGAGGCGGGGCTCGTGGACGAGGTCCGCGAGCTGGAGGCGCGAGGCCTGCGCGAGGGGCGTACGGCGTCGCGCGCGCTCGGCTACCAGCAGGTGCTCGCGGCGCTCGCGGGGGAGTGCACGCACGACGAGGCGCGCGCGGAGACCGTCCGTGCCACCAAACGCTTCGCGCGCCGTCAGGATTCATGGTTCAGGCGCGATCCGCGGGTGCACTGGTTGAGTGGGGCTGCGGCGGATCTCACAGAACTTCCCCGGCTTGCGTTGGCGTTGGTCGAACGACCGGTTACAGCCTGATCACGTGATGGCATCGGGACGCCCAGGCCGTCATCCAGGCCTGTTGCGTCATGCCATCATCGAGCTTCGATCGACCAAGTGGAGTCCGAGTTGGGAGGGCGCGTGGCGATGGAGGCCGGCCCTCGCGACACCGCACGAGACACCGAGCCCGTCATCATCGATCACGGTGATGCGGAGCAGGATGTGGATCGGCTGAGTCCCGACGGCCCCGACGAGATCCAGGGCGGTGTGACCGCCGACGGTCCCGAGCCCGAGGAGATGTTCGCGAGCGGGCCCGAGGTCGAGGTCGAGCTGCGTCCGCAGCGCCGGCTGCGCATCTGGCAGCTCGCGCCGATCGTGGCCCTGGCCGCGACCGGCTCCCTGATGTTCGCCTTCCCGCTGGCCTTCGACTTCGGCGACAGCGGCGCGGTGATCGCCATGCTCGGCCTGCTGATCTCGTCCTGCGCGGCCGGCTGGGGCATGATGGCCGCCCTCCGGGTCGGACACACCTGGCCCGGACTGCCCGCCCGGGGCTCCGGACGCCGGCCCGACTGGCGGATGGTGCTCATGTACGTGGTGCTGGTCGCCGCGGTCGTGGTCCTCGCCGTCTGGCGCGTCGCCCGGCTGCGCTGACCCGCTGTCCCCGTCGGGCGGCCCTCCCGCCGCCGTCGGGGTGTCACGCCCACCCCGTACGATCGAGGGATGAGCTCGCGGATCGCCTTCCTCAAGGGTCACGGCACCGAGAACGACTTCGTGATCGTCCCGGACCCCGACAACGTCATCGACCTGCCCGCGGCCGCCGTGGCCGCCCTGTGCGACCGCCGCGCGGGCATCGGCGGCGACGGCCTGCTGCACGTGGTGCGGTCCGCCGCGCACCCGGAGGCCAGGGCCATGGCGGCCGAGGCCGAGTGGTTCATGGACTACCGCAACGGCGACGGTTCGACGGTCGAGATGTGCGGCAACGGCGTACGGGTGTTCGCGCGCTATCTCCAGTACGCCGGCCTGGTCACCGAGGGCGACCTCGCGGTGGCCACGCGCGGGGGCGTGAAGACGGTGCACATCGCCAAGGCGACGGCCGACGGCGGCCCGGCCGCGGGCGACGTCACCGTCGGTATGGGCAAGGCGGTCCTCCCCGCGGGGGACGTCACCGTGACCGTCGGCGAGCGCAGCTGGCCCGCGCGGAACGTGAACATGGGCAACCCGCACGCGGTCGCCTTCGTCGACGACCTCGCGCACGCCGGTGACCTGCGCGCCCGGCCGCCGTTCCAGCCCGCTTCCGCGTACCCGCACGGGGTCAACGTCGAGTTCGTGGCCGACCGCGGTCCGGGCCACGTGGCGATGCGCGTCCACGAGCGCGGCGTCGGCGAGACCCGCTCGTGCGGCACGGGCGCGTGCGCCGTCGCCGTGGCGGCCGCCCGCAGGGACGGCGCCGACCCGGCCGTGACCGGAACTCCGGCGACGTACACCGTCGACGTGCTCGGCGGGCGGCTGCTGATCACCGAGCGGCCCGACGGAGAGATCGAGATGACCGGTCCCGCGGTGATCGTCGCCGAAGGCGAGATCGACTCGGAGTGGCTGGAAAACGCGGTTCGCTGAGCGGGTGCCGGGCTTGGCATCCCAGCCGCGGAACCCGTCGCGGGCACGATGTGTCCATCTGAGCGACAGACGTACGTACGAAAGCACGGCCGACCTCAACTCGCTTGGCGGGAAAGCGTAAACCTCGTTCTCATCGCTCGAATGGGTGATCCGTTTCACGCTCGGCGAGAGACGGTCGGCCGCACGTGGTGGGCTCGGTAGCATCAAGCACCGGTTCGGACGGGGGACCGTAGTCGTCCCCCGAGCCGTGCCCGCCATGGGGCACCCGTCCGCCGGTCCACGCAGCCGGAGGTGCCCATGAGTGCGGAGGCCACGAACCCCGCGACCCCAGGCCCGGTGACGCCGGCCGTCGCCGTTCCCACGGCGCCCGCCGCGCCGCGCCGGAGGGCCCGCCCCCGGATCGACCTGCGCCGCCTCGGCCGGGCAGCCCTGCTCGGCCCAGCCTCCCGGGACCGGCTGCCCGACGCGATCAGCCATGTCGCCGAGGCGCACCGCGCCCACCATCCCGACGCCGACCTGGAACCACTGCGCCGCGCCTACGTGCTCGCCGAGTCCTCGCACCGCGGCCAGATGCGCAAGAGCGGTGAGCCGTACATCACCCACCCGCTCGCCGTGACCCTCATCCTCGCCGAACTCGGCGCCGAGACCACGACGTTGACCGCCTCGCTGCTCCACGACACCGTCGAGGACACCGAGGTCACGCTCGACCAGGTGCGGGACGAGTTCGGCGAGGAGGTGCGCTACCTCGTCGACGGCGTCACGAAGCTGGAGAAGGTCGACTACGGCGCCGCCGCCGAGCCCGAGACCTTCCGCAAGATGCTCGTCGCCACCGGCAGCGACGTCCGCGTGATGTCGATCAAACTCGCCGACCGGCTGCACAACATGCGCACCCTCGGCGTCATGCGCCCCGAGAAACAGGCCCGCATCGCCAAGGTCACCCGGGACGTCCTCATCCCGCTCGCCGAGCGGCTCGGCGTCCAGGCGCTCAAGACCGAACTGGAGGACCTCGTCTTCGCGATCCTCCACCCCGAGGAGTACCGGCACACCCGCGAACTGATCAGCGACGACGCGTCCCGCCCCGACGCCCCGCTCGCCGAGATCGCCGACGAGGTGCGCGGGGTCCTGCGCGAGGCCGACATCCAGGCCGAAGTCCTCATCCGGCCACGGCACTTCGTCTCCGTGCACCGCGTCGCACGCAAGCGCGGCCGACTGCGCGGCGCCGACTTCGGCCGACTGCTGGTCCTCGTCAACGAGGACGCCGACTGCTACGCCGTGCTCGGTGAACTGCACACCTGCATGACCCCCGTCGTCTCGGAGTTCAAGGACTTCATCGCCGTCCCCAAGTTCAACCTGTACCAGTCGCTGCACACCGCCGTGGCCCGCGGGGACGGCCAGGTCGTCGAAGTCCTCATCCGCACCCACCAGATGCACAAGGTCGCCGAGGCCGGCGTCGTCGCGCTCGGCAATCCGTACGCTCCGCCCTCGGAGGAGCAGGCCGTGAGCGACGGCGAGCGCGTCGACCCCACCCGGCCCGGCTGGCTCTCCCGTCTCCTGGACTGGCAGGAGGCCGCGCCCGACCCCGACACCTTCTGGTCCACCCTGCGCGAGGACCTCGCCCAGGACCGCGAGATCACCGTCTTCCGGCCCGACGGCGGCGCGCTCGGACTGCCCGAGGGGGCCAGCTGCGTCGACGCCGCGTACGCGCAGTACGGAGAGGACGCGCACGCGTGCATCGGCGCCCGCGTCAACGGCCGGCTGGCGACGCTGAGCACGGTCCTGAAGGACGGTGACACCGTCCAGCTCCTCATGGGCCAGGACCCGGCCTCCGAGCCCTCCAGGAAGTGGCTGGAGCACGCGCACACGCCCGCCGCCCGGATCGCCATCCAACGATGGCTCGCCACGCACCCGGTGAGCGAGGACGAGGACACGGAGATCCGCGACGAGGCCGACGCCGGGGGCGCGGTACGAGCGGCGGAGGCGGCGGGAGGCGCGGACGGCGGACCGGCCACCACCGGGGGCGGATCCCGCCCCGCCGCGAGTGCCGTGGTCGACCTGCCCGGCGCGACCGTACGACTGGCCGGCTGCTGTACGCCCGTACCGCCCGACGAGGTCACCGGCTTCGCCGTACGCGGGGGAGTGGTGACCGTGCACCGCGTGGAGTGCGCCGGGGCCACGCGCATGAAGGACGCGGGCCGCCCGGAGATGGGCGTGCACTGGGGGGACACCACCGCGTGCCGGGTCACCCTGGTCGCTGAATCGTTCGGCCGCCCCCACCTCCTGGCCGACCTCACCGAGGCCATCGCCCAGGAAGGCGCCGAGATCGTCTCCGCGACCGTGGAGCCCCCGAGCCAGCAGCGCGTCCGCCACACCTACACCCTGCAACTCGCCGACGCGGCCCACCTGCCCGCCCTCATGCGGGCGATGCGCAACGTGCCCGGCGTGTTCGACGTGAGCCG
The DNA here is from genome assembly GCF_055584385.1 of Streptomyces sp. NPDC104096. Taxonomy (NCBI): domain Bacteria; kingdom Bacillati; phylum Actinomycetota; class Actinomycetes; order Kitasatosporales; family Streptomycetaceae; genus Streptomyces; species Streptomyces sp. NPDC104096. Next base: position 91,635 of record NZ_JBVJMD010000018.1, on the reverse strand, counting down.
CGCGCAGCATCACGCGCCGGCGATCTGAGCACCCCCGGCCGCGCCGCACCGCACCTCGTCGCGCCCCACCGCACCATGAGTGCGCCCGAATTACCCGTTCGGGTGGGTTCGACGCGCGCCGTCACCACGGTGCATGCATGCGCTGGTAGCCGTGGTGCATGTCGCACACCCTCCGCATCCGGGCTTCCCGGCCGCGTACCCGGGCCCCCCGACGGCTGACGGCAGCGCTGCTCGCCTCCGCCGTCTCCGTCTGCCTCGTCGCCGCGAGCGCCCCGCCGACCCCGCTCGGCGTCGGCGACCGCCTCTTCCCGTACCTGGGCAACCCCGGCTACGACGTGGCGTCGTACGACCTCTCCTTCACCTACCCCGGCCGCAACGACAAGCCCCTCCAGGCGGTCACCACCATCGACGCCTGGACGACCGCCCCGCTGGACCGCGTCAACCTCGACTTCGCCCACGGCACGGTACGGTCGGTCGAGGTCGACGGCCTGCCCGCCTCCTTCACCACCGCCGGCGACGACCTGGTGATCACTCCCGGGACACCGCTGCCCGCGGGCAGTTGGATGCGCATCACCGTGCGGCACACCAGCGATCCCCGGCCCGTCGAGGGCCGGGACGGCGGCTGGGTGCGGACCGCGGACGGACTCGCCATGGCCAACCAGGCGGACGCCGCCCACCGGGTGTTCCCGTCCAACGACCACCCGTCCGACAAGGCGATGTTCACCATCCGGGTCACCGCGCCCAACGCCTACACCGCCGTCGCCAACGGGATCCCCACCGGGGTCGACCGGGCGGGCGGGTCGACCACCTGGACCTACCGCACCCAGCACCCCATGGCGACCGAGCTCGCCCAGGTGTCCATCGGCCGCTCCAGCGTCCTGCACCGCCAGGGGCCGCACGGACTGCCCGTCCGGGACGTCGTGCCCACCAAGGACCGGGCCGTGCTCGAACCGTGGCTCAAGAAGACGCCCGACCAGATCGCCTGGATGGAGAGCAAGGTCGGGCCCTACCCCTTCGAGACCTACGGCCTGCTCATGGCCCAGGCCTCCACCGGCTTCGAACTGGAGACGCAGACCCTCTCCCTCTTCGAACGACACGTCTTCACCGATCCCGCCTACCCCAAGTGGTACGTCGAGTCGGTCATGGTGCACGAGCTGTCCCACCAGTGGTTCGGCGACAGCGTCACCCCTCGCACCTGGTCCGACGTGTGGCTCAACGAAGGACACGCCACCTGGTACGAGTCCCTCTACGCGCAGGAGAAGGCGCACAAGCCGATGGAGGCGCGGATGAAGGCGGCCTACACCGCCTCCGACCGCTGGCGCGCGGCCGGCGGACCGCCCGCGGCCCCCAAGCAGCCCGACCCCGGCCAGAAGATCGGCATCTTCCGGCCCAACATCTACGACGGCGCCGCCCTCGCCCTCTACGCCCTGCGCCAGAAGATCGGCCGCGAGCGCTTCGAGCGCCTGGAACGGATCTGGGCGCAGACCCACCGCGACCGCACCGTCACCACCGCCGAATTCGTACGCCTCGCCTCGAACGTCGCGGGACGCGACCTGACCGGGTTCTTCAGGGCGTGGCTCTACGGGAAGAAGACCCCGCCGATGCCGGGCCACCCGGACTGGAAGTCCACCACCCCCGCCTCCGCCCCCGTCGCCCCCGCACCCGCCCGCACCGGCCGGCACGGCGCGCGATAACACGGATGACGGCGCGGCTCGTCCCGTGCGACCATCGTCGGACCGGCGGCGCGCCCGGCGGTCCGCCCTCCGTGTCACGAGTGGCCGGGAATCTCCCGGGGTACTCCGACGTTGTGAGGTGTGACGGATCGCGCTCCGTCGCCGAACCCGAATCACGATCGACGTAAGGATCCAATGACCTCCTCTTCTTCCTTTTCCCAGGACACCAAGCGCTTCGCGCACGCCTACCCCGAAGGTCTTCGGGCCGATGCCCTGATGGAAGAGGACGTCGCCTGGAGCCACGAGATCGACGGAGACCGGGACGGCGATCAGTTCGACCGCTCGGAGCGCGCGGCCCTGCGCCGCGTGGCCGGCCTCTCCACCGAGCTCGAGGACGTCACCGAGGTCGAGTACCGCCAGCTCCGCCTGGAGCGGGTCGTGCTCGTCGGCGTCTGGACCTCGGGAACCGTGACCGACGCGGAGAACTCCCTCGCGGAGCTCGCCGCCCTCGCGGAGACCGCGGGAGCGCTCGTGCTCGACGGCGTCATCCAGCGCCGCGACAAGCCCGACGCCGCCACCTACATCGGCTCCGGCAAGGCCGAGGAGCTGCGCGACATCGTCCTCGAGACGGGCGCGGACACTGTCATCTGCGACGGTGAGCTCAGCCCGGGTCAGCTGATCCATCTCGAGGACGTCGTCAAGGTCAAGGTCATCGACCGTACGGCCCTGATCCTCGACATCTTCGCCCAGCACGCGAAGTCCCGAGAGGGCAAGGCACAGGTCGCGCTCGCGCAGATGCAGTACATGCTGCCCAGGCTGCGCGGCTGGGGTCAGTCGCTGTCCCGCCAGATGGGCGGCGGCAAGGGCGGCGGCCTCGCCACCCGTGGTCCCGGTGAGACCAAGATCGAGACGGACCGGCGCCGGATCCGCGAGAAGATGGCGAAGATGCGCCGGGAGATCGCGGAGATGAAGACCGGCCGCGAGATCAAGCGGCAGGAGCGACGCCGCAACAAGGTGCCGTCCGTCGCCATCGCGGGCTACACCAACGCCGGAAAGTCCTCGCTGCTCAACCGCCTCACCGGCGCGGGCGTCCTGGTCGAGAACGCCCTGTTCGCGACCCTGGACCCGACCGTGCGCCGGGCCGAGACCCCGAGCGGCCGGCTGTACACGCTGGCCGACACCGTCGGGTTCGTCCGGCACCTGCCGCACCACCTGGTCGAGGCGTTCCGCTCCACCATGGAGGAGGTCGGCGACGCCGACCTGATCCTGCACGTGGTGGACGGCTCGCACCCGAACCCGGAGGAGCAGCTGGCCGCAGTGCGCGAGGTGATCCGGGACGTCGGCGCCACCCAGGTGCCCGAGATCGTCGTGATCAACAAGGCCGACGCGGCCGACCCGCTGACGCTCCAGCGGCTGATGCGGATCGAGAAGCGTTCCATCGCCGTCTCGGCCCGTACCGGCCGGGGCATCCCGGAACTGCTCGCGCTGATCGACAACGAGCTGCCCCGGCCCTCGGTCGAGATCGAGGCGCTCGTGCCGTACACGCACGGCAAGCTGGTCGCCCGTGCCCACTCCGAGGGCGAGGTGATCTCCGAGGAGCACACCCCGGAGGGCACCCTGCTCAAGGCCCGGGTGCACGAGGAGCTCGCGGCGGACCTCGCGCCGTACGTGCCCGCTCCCGCGCTCTGACCGACTGCGCGAAGGCCCGCCGCCCCGGAGACATTCTCCGCGGGGGCGGGCCTTCGCGTACGAGGGGCCAGCAGCAGTAGCTAGTGGGCGAACTTGTCGCTGACCGAGTCGTACACCTTCTTGGCCACCGGGCCCAGCCGCGGGCCCGCCAGCCAGCCCGCGGTCACCGGGCCGATCGAGGTGTTGGACACCAGCGCGGGCTTGCCGTCCGCACCGGCCGCGACCCAGCCGCCGCCCGAGGAGCCACCGGTCATCGTGCACCCGATCCGGTACATCGTCGGGTCCGAGGCGTTGATCGACAGCCGGCCCGGCTTGTCCTGGCACCGGTACAGCGTCTGACCGTCGTACGGCGGCGCCGCCGGGAAGCCCGTCGCCGTGATGCTCTTCACCTTGGGCACCGCCGGGGCGTCGAAGTTCACCGGGAGCGCCGAACCGACCGTCTCCTCCAGGGACTTGCCCGTGCCGCCCTTCTCCGGCGTCACATGGATGACGGCGTAGTCGTACGGGGCGCCGTCGCCGCCCGTGGGACCGCCCCCGTTGATCCACTGGTCCGAGGTCTGGGCCCAGTCGGCCCACCACACGCCGTAGGGAGCGACCTCCTCCTTGGGCGCGGTCTGCAACTCCTCCGCCGTGTCACCCGAGTTGTTGTACGACGGCACGAACGCGAGGTTGCGGTACCAGCCGCCCTTCTTGCCGGCGTGCACACAGTGGCCCGCCGTCCACACCAGGTTGGACTTGCCGGGGTGGGCCGGGTCCCGCACGACCGTCGCCGAGCAGACCATCGTGCCCTCCGGGGAGTCGAAGAGCACCTTGCCCGCCTCCGGGGCGTTGGCGTGGTACTCGGGCGCCACCGACGCGGCCCGCACCGGCGCGGGCGTCGGGTCGGTCACGCCCTGGTCACCCGAGAGGTCGTTCTCGTCCACGCCCCGGTCGGGGTCGTCGGCGCCCCGCATCCGGTCCGGACTCCACAGCCCCTCGATGATCGGGTTGACGTAGTCCTGCGCCTCACGCAGCCAGTCGTCCTTGTCCCACTTCTTCCAGTCGCCGTTCTTCCACTTGTCGATGTCGATCCCGTGCTGCTTGAGCTTGTCCCTGATGTCGTCCGGGATCTTGATCTTGTCGTCGCCGCCGGTGGCCGCGGAGGCCGACGCGGACGCCTGGATCCCGGCGTCCGTCCCGCCCGACGAGCACGCGGTGGCGGTGAGCGCCAGCGCCGAGGCCAGGGCGACGGCGGCCGGCACGGGGGAGGTCCTGCGGCGCGCACTCCCCCCACGTCGAGCGGTGAACGACGGCCGTATGGATCGCATGGTCTGACTCCCCCTGAACGGAAACGACTTGGCGTGTGGCGCACGCCGTGGGAACGGCAACACACACTATGCGGTCGCCGTGGGGGAGCGCCGACGGATCGGCAACGGTTCGGCTACAAGGCGTGTGACCTGCCAGGTCGTCGGGGGAGCTGCCGAATCGGCGGCCCTTCACACCCGGCTTCCACACCTGGTTGCTCCCTCCCCGCGGGTCCCGGCGCGGCAACGATCTTGAAGCGGGCCGTAACCCGGCGGGCGGTCCGCGGTTGTTACCGGTGGGGACTGCGCGGGGGCATGTGGGGAGGAGTGTGAGCCGTGGCGGTGACCGAGGGAATCCTGCGGCGGCAGTCGGCACGCGAGTCGGCGGCGCGCACCTACGCGCGCGCCCTTCCGATCGTGCCGGTGCGGGCCCGCGGGCTGACCATCGAAGGCGCCGACGGCCGCCGCTATCTCGACTGCCTCTCCGGTGCCGGGACCCTCGCCCTGGGGCACAACCACCCGGTCGTCCTGGACGCGATCCGCAAGGTCCTCGACTCGGGCGCGCCGCTGCACGTCCTGGACCTGGCGACCCCCGTGAAGGACGCCTTCGTCACCGAGCTGTTCCACAACCTGCCCCCCGGACTGGCCGACCGAGCCCGCGTGCAGTTCTGCGGGCCGGCCGGCACGGACGCGGTGGAGGCCGCGCTCAAGCTCGTACGGGCCGCGACCGGCCGCTCCGGCGTCCTCGCCTTCACCGGCGCCTACCACGGCATGACGGCCGGAGCCCTCGCCGCGTCCGGCGGGGCCTGTGACGTCCGCGTCACCCGCCTGCCCTATCCGCAGGACTACCGCTGCCCGTTCGGCGTCGGCGGTCCGAGCGGCGCCGAACTCTCCGCCCGCTGGACCGAGTCCGTCCTCGACGATCCCAAGTCGGGGGTGCGGCAGCCCGCCGGGATGATCCTCGAACCCGTCCAGGGCGAGGGCGGGGTGATCCCCGCGCCGGACACCTGGCTGCGGCGCATGCGGCAGATCACCGCCGACCGGTCCATCGCGCTGATCGCCGACGAGATCCAGACCGGGGTCGGCCGGACCGGCGCCTTCTGGGCCGTGGAGCACAGCGGTGTCACCCCGGACGTGATGGTGCTCTCGAAAGCCATCGGCGGCAGCCTCCCGCTGGCTGTCGTGGTCTACCGCGACGACCTCGACGTCTGGGAACCCGGCGCCCACGCAGGCACCTTCCGGGGCAACCAGCTCGCCATGGCCGCGGGCACCGCGACCCTTCGCTACGTCCGCGAACACCACCTCGCCGAACGGGCGGCCACCCTCGGTTCGCGCATGCTGGCCCGACTCCGCGACCTGGCCCGGGAGTTCCCGTGCATCGGGGATGTGCGGGGGCGCGGGCTGATGATCGGCGTCGAACTGGTGGACGCAGAGGCAGAAGCAGAGACAGAGGCGGCCGGAGGCGGGGGCAGGGTCGCATCCGCGGGCGGGCCGCGCCCGGCGGCCCCCGAACTCGCGGCCGCCGTCCAGCGGGAGTGCCTACGACGCGGCCTGATCGTCGAACTCGGCGGCCGGCACTCCAGCGTCGTACGCCTGCTTCCGCCGCTGACCATCACCGACGACCAGGCCTCCGCCGTGCTCGACCGCCTGGCCGAGGCGGTGGCGTCGGCGGCCGGCGAGCGTGGGGGCCGGGACCGGGCGCCGGTGCCGCAGGGCCGTCGACCACGTCAGGGCGACCGCGCCGAACGCGCGGGGTAGCGAGCGACAGACGGCTCACCCGTGCGGCCGGTGTTCCGTGCCGGGCGTGCCGGGCCGCGTTCCCGTCGGGGCCACGCCCCCGAGGCAGCCGCCCCGGACGCCGGGCGCCGCCGCGCCAAGCCAGAAACACCCGTGAGGAACCGACTTGAACATCACCTCCCATGCCACCTCCGTGCCGATGCCGGACCATTCCGGGGCGCGGACCCAGCCCGCCGTGGACACGGGTTTCGACGAAGGGTCCGTCCCCCGGCAGCAGCAAGGAGTCCAGCCGACGAACGGACGTCTCACGGGGGAAGGATTCCCGGCTGCGGGCGGACTCCCGGCTGCGGGCGGACTCCCGACCGCGGACGGATTCTCGACTGCGGACGGATCCTCGACCGTGGACGTACTCGGGGCCGCGGGCGACCTCCTGGAGCATCCCGACCCGCTCACCGCCGCCGAGGCCGCCGCCGTCGAGAACCTGCTGCGCTGCTGGGTACGCGAGTCCGGCCTGTCCGCACCCGACGACGGCATCCTGCGCATCCCCCTCCCCGGCAGCGCCACGGCCCTGCTCGTCCCCGTCCGCTACTGGTCCCCGACCGGCTGGCACCGCTTCGGTCTTCCGCGCCTGGCCGGCACGCCTGCGCAGTCCCCACCCGCCGACGCGGTCACGATCGCCGCCCTGCTCACCCGTGAGACGCCCGCAACGTCCCGCCCCCGAGCCGCCACCGGCAACAGCACCGGTCCCGCTGCCGTTGCCGATACCGACGCAGACGTCGGGGCCGGGACATCCGCGGACCTGGTCGCCCAGGTCGCCGACTCGGTCCGGCGTACCGCCGTGTTCGTCCGCGCGCGCAGGGAACGGCCCGCCGACGCCAGCGACCTCTTCCTCGCGGCCGAGCAGGCACTCGTGCTGGGGCACCCGATGCACCCGACCCCGAAGAGCCGTGAGGGCCTCTCCGCGGCCGAAGCCCGGCTGTACTCACCCGAGCTGCGCGGATCGCACCACCTGCACTGGCTGGCTGTCGACCCCGCGGTCCTCGCCACCGACTCCGCCTGGACCGAGCGCGGTCGTCCGGTCTCCGCGGCCGCCCTCACCGCAGAGCTCGCGGGAACCGGGCTGCCCCTGCCCGACGGCTGTGCGGCCCTGCCCCTGCACCCCTGGCAGGCCCAGGAGGTCCGCCACCGGGCCGAGACCGCGGCCCTTTTCGAGTCCGGTCTGCTCCAGGATCTCGGCCCGCACGGTTCGCCGTGGCACCCCACCTCCTCGGTGCGCACCGTCCACCGGTCCGGCGCCCCCGCCATGCTCAAACTCTCCCTCGGCCTGCGCATCACCAACTCACGCCGGGAGAACCTCCGCAAGGAGCTGCACCGCGGCGTCGAGGTGCACCGCCTGCTGCGGGCGGGACTGTCCGAGCGGTGGCAGGCCGCGCACCCGGGCTTCGACATCGTCCGCGACCCCGCCTGGCTCGCCGTCGACGGCAGGGACGGTGACCCGGTGACCGGACTCGACGTGGTGATCAGGCACAACCCGTTCACCCCCTGGGACGACGTCGCCTGCGTCGCCGGGCTCGTCTCGCCCCGCCCGTACGACCGCCCGGCCCCGGACGGGTTCCCGGGCGGCACCGCGTACCAGGGGGCGGGCGTGCCCGGGGCGCGGTCCCGGCTGGCCGAGGTCGTCACCCGACTCGCCGGCCGGACCGGCCGCCCCCTCGGAGCCGTGGCCGCCGAGTGGTTCCTGCGCTATCTCGAACAGGTCGTACGGCCCGTGCTGTGGCTCGACGGACACGCGGGCATCGCACTGGAGGCGCACCAGCAGAACACGCTGCTCCTGATGGACGGCGACGGCTGGCCCACCGGCGGCCGCTACCGCGACAACCAGGGCTACTACTTCCGGCAGTCCCGGCGCGCGGAGCTCGACGCCCAGCTGCCCGGCATCGGAGAGCACAGCGACACCTTCGTCTCCGACGAGGTCACCGACGAGCGCTTCGTGTACTACCTCGCGATCAACAACGTCCTGGGGCTCGTCGGCGCGTTCGGGTCCCAGCGCCTCGCCGACGAGCGGCTGCTGCTCGCCGCCTTCCGCCGCTTCCTTCACTCCGTCGCCACCGGCCCCGACCGGCCGCGCACCTCCCTGCCCGCCCGCCTCCTCGACTCACCCGTCCTGCGCTGCAAGGCCAATCTGCTGACCCGGCTGCACGGCCTCGACGAACTCGTCGGCCCGGTGGACACCCAGTCCGTCTACGTCACCATCGCCAACCCCCTGCACGCCTGACCCTGCCCCCGGGCGTTCGCGTCGCCCGACCGTCGCCGTCCCTTCGCGCCCGAGGAACACGCCCCAGCCCCACTCCTGAGAGGAGCGTCGCCGTGCCTGCCACCGACGCCGGTTCCGAAGCCGGCACCCTCCCCGTCGCGGACACCGTGAACACCGAGGACACGCTGGACCTGCGGTTGCCCGACGAGCTGCTCGCGTTCATCACGCAGGAGGGGGCCGGGCCCGACCTGGGACGGAGTCCGGACGGGCCGGCCGGCGCGGCACCGGCGGGGCCGTACGAGGCGGCCGGCGGCGACCTGCTCGGGGGTGTCGCCGACTGGGGTCCGGTCACCACCCCCGCCGGCGAGTTCCGTCTGGTGCCGGTCAGCCTCGACCGGGACCTCGCCCTGATCGGCGCCTGGATGAACGATCCGGCCGTCGCGGCCTTCTGGCACCTGGCCGGCCCTCGTACCGCGACGGAGGACCACCTCAGGGACAGGCTCGCCGGTGACGGGCGTGACGTGCCCTGTCTCGGGCTGCTGGACGGCACCCCGATGAGCTACTGGGAGATCTACCGGGCCGACCTCGACCCGCTCGCCCGTCACTACCCCGCGCGACCTCACGACACCGGGATCCACCTGCTGATCGGAGGTGTCGCGGACCGTGGACGAGGGCTCGGCAGCACCCTGCTCAGGGCCGTCGCCGACCTCGTCCTCGACCGGTGCCCCGCCGCCGCACGCGTGGTGGCCGAACCCGACCTGCGCAACACGCCCTCCGTCGCGGCGTTCCTGAGCGCGGGATTCCGGTTCTCCGCCGAGATCGACCTGCCCGCCAAGCGGGCCGCGCTCATGGTCCGGGACCGCAGCCGCCGCCACCTCATGTGACGTCCCGCCGCCGCCCGGCCGTACAGGCGCACAAATCGCCTCCGGCCTCGACCCCCGACGCGAGAAGCCCCACCTTGACTCCCCCCTCGGCCCCGCCACCGACCCGGCCCGCGCCCGCGCCGTCGGCCACGATCCCCTGCTTGATCGCCCGTTTGTCAGTGCCGAGCCGTAGGGTGGTCGAGCTATGACGAAGCCCTCCCTCCCCGAACTCCTGCACGCTGCCGTCACCGCTGTCGGCGGCACCGAGCGCCCCGGCCAGGTGACCATGGCCGAAGCCGTCGAGGCGGCGATCGACGACGGTTCCCATCTGCTGGTCCAGGCGGGCACAGGCACCGGAAAGTCGCTCGGCTATCTCGTGCCCGCGCTCGCGCACGGGGAGCGTGTGGTCGTGGCGACCGCCACCCTTGCCCTCCAGCGTCAGCTCGTGGAGCGGGACCTGCCCCGCACGGTCGACGCGCTGCACCCGCTGCTGCGCCGCCGCCCGGAGTTCGCCATGCTCAAGGGCAGATCGAACTACCTGTGCCTGCACCGCCTGCACGAGGGGGTCCCGCAGGACGAGGAGGAGGGTCTCTTCGACCAGTTCGAGGCGGCCGCGCCCAGCAGCAAGCTGGGCCAGGACCTGCTGCGCCTGCGTGACTGGGCCGACGAGACGGAGTCCGGCGACCGCGACGACCTGACTCCCGGCGTCTCCGACCGGGCCTGGGGCCAGGTGTCGGTCTCGTCCAGGGAGTGCCTGGGCGCCACGAAGTGCGCGTACGGCGCGGAGTGCTTCGCGGAGAGCGCGCGGGAGCGGGCCAAGCTGGCCGAGGTCGTCGTCACCAACCACGCACTGCTCGCGATCGACGCCATCGAGGGCGCCCCGGTCCTCCCGCAGCACGAGGTGCTGATCGTCGACGAGGCGCACGAGCTGGTCTCGCGGGTCACCGGGGTCGCCACCGGCGAGCTCACTCCGGGCCAGGTCAACCGCGCGGTGCGCCGCTCCGCCAAGCTCGTCAACGAGAAGGCCGCCGACCAGCTCCAGACCGCCGCCGAGGGCTTCGAACGGCTGATGGAGCTGGCGCTGCCCGGCCGCCTGGAGGAGATCCCGGAAGACCTCGGCTACGCGCTGATGGCGCTGCGCGACGCCGCCCGTACGGTCATCTCCGCCATCGGCGCGACCCGCGACAAGTCCGTCCAGGACGAGGACGCGGTCCGCAAGCAGGCCCTGGCCTCCGTGGAGAGCGTGCACGACGTGGCGGAGCGGATCGTGAACGGCTCCGAGTGGGACGTCGTCTGGTACGAGCGGCACGACCGCTTCGGCGCCTCCCTGCGGGTGGCCCCCATGTCCGTGTCGGGCCTGCTGCGGGAGAAGCTCTTCGCCGACCGGTCGGTGGTGCTGACCTCGGCGACGCTGAAGCTCGGCGGCGACTTCAACGGCGTGGGCGCCTCCCTGGGCCTCGCCCCCGAGGGCACGGCGGGCAAGGACGACGAGGACGTCCCCCAGTGGAAGGGGGTCGACGTGGGATCCCCCTTCGACTACCCCAGGCAGGGGATCCTCTACGTCGCCAAGCATCTGTCGCGTCCCGCGCGCGACGGTGACCGGGCGGACATGCTCGACGAGCTGACCGAACTGATCCAGGCGGCCGGCGGCCGTACGCTCGGCCTCTTCTCCTCCATGCGCGCGGCCCAGCTGGCCGCCGAGGAGCTGCGCGTCCGGATCCCCGAGTTCCCGATCCTCCTCCAGGGCGAGGAGACCCTCGGCGAGCTGATCAAGAACTTCGCGGCGGATCCCCGTACGTGCCTGTTCGGCACGCTGTCGCTGTGGCAGGGCGTCGACGTGCCCGGTCCGAGCTGCCAGCTGGTCGTCATGGACAAGATCCCGTTCCCGCGTCCGGACGACCCCTTGATGAGCGCCCGGCAGAAGGCGGTGGAGGACGCGGGCGGCAACGGCTTCATGGCGGTCGCGGCCACGCACGCGGCCCTGCTCATGGCCCAGGGGGCCGGCCGCCTCGTACGGGCGTCGGGGGACCGGGGTGTGGTCGCCGTGCTGGACCAGCGACTGGCCACCGCGCGTTACGGAAGCTATCTGAAGGCGTCGCTGCCCGATTTCTGGTACACCACGGACCGTAATCAGGTGCGCAGATCGCTGGCGGCCATCGACGCGGCGGCGAAGCAGCCGGAAACGGAGTGACGGTGGTGGGCCGGCCCGCGCCACGACCGCGCCCGGCCGCCCCATGACCGTGGGGGCGGCTCCGAGGGCCGCGTGCCGGGCCGCCCCACAGCACCGTGCAGGAGCCCGTGGCGGGCCCTGCCGCGGCGGCGGGAGGCGATCCCGGACAACGCAGGGCCCCGGAACCGGCGCAGGGGTCCCGGGGCCCAGTCAGGTGGCGGGTCGGTGCGATCGACCCGCCGCTGTCCTCACACGCGGCGCAGCACGGCGACGACCTTGCCGAGGATGGTCGCGTCGTCGCCGGGGATCGGCTCGTAGGCCGCGTTGTGCGGGAGCAGCCAGACATGGCCGTCCTCGCGCTTGAAGCGCTTGACGGTGGCCTCGCCGTCGAGCATCGCCGCGACGATGTCGCCGTTCTCGGCGACGGGCTGGCGGCGGACGGTGACCCAGTCGCCGTCGCAGATCGCGGCCTCGATCATCGAGTCGCCGACGACCTTCAGGACGAACAGTTCACCGTCACCGACCAGCTGCCTCGGGAGCGGGAAGACGTCCTCGACGGATTCCTCGGCGAGGATCGGGCCACCGGCGGCGATACGGCCCACCAGGGGGACGTACGACGCGGCCGGCTTGCCCGCGGTGTCCGTGGGCTGCACGGAGGCGGCCTGGTCGGAGCCGCGGACCTCGTACGCGCGCGGGCGGTGCGGGTCGCGCCGCAGGAAGCCCTTGCGTTCCAGTGCCATGAGCTGGTGTGCGACCGAGGAGGTGCTGGACAGGCCGACCGCCTGGCCGATCTCCCGCATCGACGGCGGGTAGCCCCGCCGCTGCACCGAGTCCCTGATGACCTCGATCACCCGGCGCTGCCGGTCGGTGAGTCCCGAGCTGTCCGCCCGGATCCCTGGAGGTCGGCCCGGCAGGGAGCGCTTGTGCCCCTCGGGACTCGTGGCTTCGTTCATCGCATGCACCGGCTCGAGTCGGCCCTGGGAGCGGTCCTGGTCAGTGATGGTGGCACTGTCTGCGGTGGTGGTCACGTCGGCCCCTCTCGATGGTCTCCCTGCTGGACAACGGTAGTTGCTTTCGAAAGGTTGCGCCAAACACACGTTCGAGTGAAAAACCGCGGATCCACTGCCGTGATCATGTGTCTGGGTGTATGGCTGACGGGCTGCCCGGCGGTCGAAAGGGTCGCTCGTTGTACCCTTCGTCGTCGGGGTCGACGACCTGCCGGGGTGTCGCCCCGGTCTGCCGTCCGCGGTCCCGTCGACCGTGAAGCGCTCGTGTCTCCGTGCGGGAGTGCCGTGCCCCTCCGTGTGCCGCTCACGCTATCCCTGTCGGTGCCGAAACGGTACGTCCGTGTCCCCCGTTCGCCGCGTACGGCGCCCGCGCATCCGGGTGAAGAGCCGGGTCCGGGCGTTCCGCGGGGTGGTACGGGCGTCCGGCACGTGCCAATCCTCACGCCACACACATGTTCGGCGTGTTTGTGTGAGTCGGGCCCCACATCTAGTGGTTGGATTGCTGTCTCGGCCCAGAAGTTGTGGTCCTATGGGTCTCGAGCCCGGCGGCGATCGCCTATGCTTGGGGCTGCTTCGAGGGGCCCGAGAGGGCTTTCGAGGATGTTGAGTCTGCTGTGAGGAGGGTTCGGAGTTCATGCACTGCCCCTTCTGCAGGCACCCCGACAGTCGCGTCGTCGACAGCCGTACCACCGACGACGGCACGTCGATCCGCAGGCGCCGCCAGTGCCCCGACTGCTCCCGTCGTTTCACGACCGTGGAGACGTGCTCGCTGATGGTGGTGAAGCGGTCCGGAGTCACCGAACCGTTCAGCCGGACCAAGGTCATCAACGGCGTGCGCAAGGCGTGCCAGGGGCGGCCGGTCACCGAGGACGCGCTCGCGCAGCTCGGCCAGCGGGTCGAGGAGGCCGTGCGGGCCACCGGGAGCGCCGAGCTGACCACCCACGACGTGGGGCTGGCCATCCTCGGCCCGTTGCAGGAACTCGACGTCGTCGCGTATCTGCGATTCGCCTCGGTCTACCGCGCGTTCGACTCGCTCGAGGACTTCGAGGCCGCGATCACGGAACTGAGGGAACACACGGGACACCCCGCCGCGGTCGACGAGGACCGCGAGGGCTGCGCGTGCCGCGAGGGCGGTGCGGTCGCGGGGGGCCGGGAGGACCGGCGCGGGCACGGCGGGACCGGCCAGGTCCCCGAGCCTGCCCACACCGCCGACTGACCGGCGGGCCGGGACCGGGCGCAGGCACCGGAAGCGGCCGGCGGCGGCGATCCAAGACTTGTTGCGGGCGGCAGCACGAGGGTGCCCGCAGCACCAGAGAGAACACCGTGCCACGGGAACATCGGGGCACTTCAGGGCGTTTTGCCCGTAATGGGAGGCGGCATGACAGAGACGGCGAGCGGTCCGGCACGGAGTTCCCGCGCCAAGGGCACCAAGGCGAACAAGGGGCTGCGCGTCGAGCGCGTCCACACCACCCCCGGCGTGCACCCGTACGACGAGGTGGCCTGGGAGCGCCGTGACGTCGTCATGACCAACTGGCGCGACGGCTCGATCAACTTCGAGCAACGTGGCGTCGAGTTCCCCGACTTCTGGTCGGTGAACGCGGTCAACATCGTCACCAGCAAGTACTTCCGGGGCGCCGTCGGCACCCCGCAGCGCGAGACCGGTCTCAGGCAGCTGATCGACCGCATCGTGAAGACGTACCGGAAGGCCGGTGAGGACCACAAGTACTTCGCCTCGCCCGCCGACGCCGAGATCTTCGAGCACGAGCTGGCCTACGCCCTCCTGCACCAGATCTTCAGCTTCAACAGCCCCGTCTGGTTCAACGTGGGCACCCCGCAGCCCCAGCAGGTCTCCGCCTGCTTCATCCTGGCCGTCGACGACTCCATGGAGTCGATCCTCGACTGGTACAAGGAAGAGGGCATGATCTTCAAGGGCGGCTCCGGCGCCGGCCTGAACCTCTCCCGCATCCGCTCCTCCAAGGAGCTGCTCTCCTCCGGCGGCAACGCCTCCGGCCCGGTCTCCTTCATGCGCGGCGCCGACGCCTCCGCCGGCACGATCAAGTCCGGTGGTGCCACCCGCCGCGCGGCCAAGATGGTCATCCTCGACGTCGACCACCCCGACATCGAGGACTTCATCGAGACCAAGGTCAAGGAGGAGGAGAAGATCCGCGCCCTGCGTGACGCGGGCTTCGACATGGACCTGGGCGGCGACGACATCACGTCCGTCCAGTACCAGAACGCCAACAACTCGGTCCGCGTGAACGACGAGTTCATGAAGGCCGTCGAGAACGGCGGCAAGTTCGGCCTGCGTGCCCGTATGACCGGCGAGGTCATCGAGGAGGTCGACGCCAAGTCCCTGTTCCGCAAGATGGCCGAGGCCGCCTGGGCCTGCGCCGACCCGGGCATCCAGTACGACGACACGATCAACCAGTGGCACACGTGCCCGGAGTCCGGTCGTATCAACGGCTCGAACCCGTGCAGCGAGTACATGCACCTGGACAACACGTCCTGCAACCTCGCCTCGCTGAACCTGATGAAGTTCCTCAAGGACGACGGCAAGGGCCACCAGTCCTTCGACGTCGAGCGCTTCGCCCAGGTCGTCGAGCTCGTCATCACCGCGATGGACATCTCCATCTGCTTCGCGGACTTCCCGACCCAGAAGATCGGCGAGAACACGCGCGCGTTCCGCCAGCTCGGCATCGGCTACGCCAACCTCGGCGCCCTGCTGATGGCGACCGGCCACGCGTACGACTCCGCGGGCGGCCGCGCCCTCGCCGGCGCGATCACCTCCCTGATGACCGGCACGTCGTACCGCCGTTCGGCCGAACTGGCCGCGGTCGTCGGCCCGTACGACGGCTACGCCCGCAACGCCGACGCCCACCAGCGCGTCATGAAGCAGCATGCCGACGCCAACGGCACGGCCGTGCGCATGGACGACCTGGACTCCCCGATCTGGGCCGCCGCCACGGAGGCCTGGCAGGACGTCGTCCGCCTCGGTGAGCAGAACGGCTTCCGCAACTCCCAGGCGTCCGTCATCGCGCCGACCGGCACCATCGGTCTCGCGATGTCCTGCGACACCACCGGTCTTGAGCCCGACCTCGCCCTGGTCAAGTTCAAGAAGCTGGTCGGCGGCGGCTCGATGCAGATCGTCAACGGCACCGTCCCGCAGGCCCTGCGCCGCCTGGGCTACCAGGAGGAGCAGATCGAGGCGATCGTCGCCCACATCGCCGAGCACGGCAATGTCGTCGACGCCCCCGGCCTCAAGCACGAGCACTACGAGGTCTTCGACTGCGCGATGGGCGAGCGCTCCATCTCCGCGATGGGCCACGTCCGCATGATGGCCGCGATCCAGCCGTGGATCTCGGGCGCCCTCTCCAAGACGGTCAACCTCCCCGAGACCGCCACCGTCGAGGACGTCGAAGAGGTCTACTTCGAGGCCTGGAAGATGGGCGTCAAGGCGCTCGCCATCTACCGTGACAACTGCAAGGTCGGCCAGCCCCTCTCCGCGAAGACCAAGGAGAAGGAGAAGGCCGAGGTCACGGCGAAGGCCGAGGACACCATCCGTACCGCGGTCGAGAAGGTCGTCGAGTACCGGCCGGTCCGCAAGCGCCTCCCGAAGGGACGCCCCGGCATCACCACGTCCTTCACCGTCGGCGGCGCCGAGGGTTACATGACCGCCAACTCCTACCCGGACGACGGTCTCGGCGAGGTCTTCCTGAAGATGTCCAAGCAGGGCTCCACCCTCGCGGGCATGATGGACGCCTTCTCCATCGCGGTCTCCGTCGGCCTCCAGTACGGCGTGCCGCTGGAGACGTACGTCTCGAAGTTCACCAACATGCGCTTCGAGCCGGCCGGCATGACGGACGACCCGGACGTGCGGATGGCGCAGTCGATCGTCGACTACATCTTCCGCCGCCTGGCGCTGGACTTCCTGCCCTTCGAGACCCGCTCCGCGCTCGGCATCCACTCCGCCGAGGAGCGTCAGCGCCACCTCGAGACCGGCTCCTACGAGCCGACCGAGGAGGAGGAGATCGACGTCGAGGCGCTGGCCCAGTCCGCCCCGCGCCAGACGGACCTGAAGGCCGTCGCCGTGCCGAAGGCCGAGGAGCCCAGGCCGGCCGCCCCCAAGCAGGCCCACACCAGCGCCGAGCTGGTGGAGATGCAGCTGGGCATCCAGGCCGACGCCCCGCTGTGCTTCTCCTGCGGCACCAAGATGCAGCGGGCCGGCTCCTGCTACATCTGCGAGGGCTGCGGCTCGACCAGCGGTTGCAGCTGACCCGCGAGCAAGACGGCGAGTGCCTCGAGTCTCTGAGGCAACCGGCGCCGGGTTCCTGAGAAGAGGGGTGCCGACCACGTGTCGGCGCCCCTCTTCCCGTCGGCGCCCGCGGTGCCACCGGGGCGTGGGTCAGGGCCTCTGCTGCCGGCCCATGGTCCGGGTGAAGGTCGCGGGGTCGCCGTCGAAGCCCTCGACACCCGGGTGGAAGGCCCAGCCACCCGACGGGTCGCGGACGAACTCCGCGACCGTCGCCGCCGTCGAGCCGAGGACACCGCCGAAGTCCTCCTCGGCCAGGACCTGGTAGCCCTCGCGTATGCGCAGCCCCGGGTTGAGGACGCCGACGAACGTCCGGTCGGCGGTGCGCTGCTGGATGACGACGCCGACCACCACGCGCGCGTACCGGGCGTCGAGCCGGTCGAGCTCCAGGGTCATGACCTCGTCCCAGCCGAACCCCTTGCCGTCCTTGCTGTCCCGGTTGAGGTAGATCGTGCCGTCGGGGGAGCGGCTGTCGAAGTACACCGCATAGGCAGGGGTGCCGTGCGGATCGCCCGCGAGATAGGTCGCGGCGACGATGTCCAGGTCGGTGGGAGGTTCCGCCGGCGGACTCGGATCCCACTTCAGCGCGACTTCGACCTTGCGGATGCCTTTGCTGAGGCCGCTCACCGAACTCCCCTTCCCCGTGCGCCCTGCTGTTCTCGGGCCGAACTGCCCTTTCCGCAGGGCCGTTTGTCCATCCTGCCACGCGCGCGTGGCGATCGGGCGGCTGCTCTCGGCCGCACCGTGACGGACGCCACGCTCCGGGCCGTACGATGGCGCGGTGCTGGTCAAGTGGATTCGCTGCACCGTGGTGGACCGCCGCGGCTTCGAGCGGGGGCAGCGAAAGTGGGCGGGGCTTCTCGGCGAGCCGGGGTTTCGGGGGCAGGGCGGGGGCTGGAGCAGGGCACGGCCCTCGGTGGCGCATGTCTTCGCGTTCTGGGAGAGCCGCGCCTTCTACGACTCCTTCATGGCCCGTTCCCACGACCGGCTGGCGGCGTCCCAGGCCGGCACGTTCAAGGACAGCCAGGTCAAGCTGTTCGACCACCGCTTCGACGTGAAGACCGGTTTCGAGCCGCGCTTCACCGACGCGGACCTGATCCGGGTGGCTCTCTGCCGCGTCCACGAGGAGCGCGCCGAACACTTCACCCTGATGCAGGAGAAGGTCTGGAACCCCGCGATGGCCGGTTCGCCCGGCATGATCCGCGGACTGTTCGGCGAGGCGCCGGGGCCCGAGTTCCTCGTCCTGTCCATGTGGCGCTCGGAGGCCGAGCACGGCAAGTACCGCACCGAGCGGGTGGAACGGCTCGCGCTGCGGGCCCAGTTGGAGGCGGACGTCGCCGCGCTGACCGGGGACATCGTGGAGATGGAGCCGGGCTGGACGGTGTGACGAGCGCCGGGACGGTGATCGGTGCCCTTCTGCGCCGTCGTGACGCCGCGTCGTCGTTTCGTCGTAGGGACTTCGGTACGGCGATCGAATCGAATTTTCGTACGATATGCGGCGTGCGGATCGGGTGCTTTCGTGCGGCTTCGACGCGGTCGACCTGGGCCGCGTCCGGTTCGGTCGACGTGGTGCTGATGTGGCCCCAGGTGTGAGATCTGTGTGACCTACGCCGTATGCGGGCCGTAGAAGTCTTCGCCGGGCCGTCACTCGATCTAGGGTTTTGGCATGGCACGACCACGGCGCATCGTCCTTGTCCGGCACGGCGAGTCGACGGGCAATGTTGATGACACCGTCTACGAGCGGGAGCCCGACCATGCCCTCGCCCTGACCGAACGGGGCTGGCGGCAGGCCGAGGAGACGGGCAAGCGGCTGCGCGAGGTGTTCGGCCGCGAGCGCGTCAGCGTCTACGTCTCCCCCTACCGCCGCACCCACGAGACCTTCCGGGCCTTCCACCTCGACCCCGAGCTCATACGCGTGCGTGAGGAGCCGCGGCTGCGCGAGCAGGACTGGGGGAACTGGCAGGACCGCGACGACGTGCGGCTGCAGAAGACCTATCGGGACGCCTACGGGCACTTCTTCTTCCGCTTTCCCCAGGGCGAGTCCGGCGCCGATGTGTACGACCGGGTCGGCGGCTTCCTGGAGAGCCTGTTCCGCAGCTTCGAGGACCCCGACCACCCGCCGAACGTGCTCCTGGTGACCCACGGACTGGCCATGCGGCTGTTCTGCATGCGCTGGTTCCACTGGACGGTCGCGGAATTCGAGTCGCTGTCGAATCCGGGGAACGCTGAGGTCAGGATGCTCGTTCTGGGGGACGACGGCAGGTACACGCTGGACCGGCCGTTCGTACGCTGGCGGGATCCGGAGCCGTACGGGATCACCGGATAGATCCGGAACCGTACGGGATCACCGGATAGAGTGGGAGAGCGATGACCTCTGATTCCTCACGCGACGGGCGCCTGGACCGCGCCCTGGCGAGCCTGCGCGGACTGGCGGTGGGGGACGCGCTGGGCTCGCAGTTCTTCGTGCCCGCGAACTATCCCCTGCTCACGCGGCGAGAGCTGCCGTCCGGCTCCTGGCAGTGGACCGACGACACCGAGATGGCGTGCTCCGTGGTCGCCGTCCTGGCCACCCACCACCGCATCGACCAGGACGCCCTGGCCCGGTCCTTCGCCGAGCGCCACGACTTCGACCGCGGGTACGGCCCGGCGGTCAACCGCCTGCTGCGCCTCGTCCGGGAAGGCGGCGACTGGCGCGAGCTGGCCGCGGCGCTCTTCAACGGACAGGGCTCGTGGGGCAACGGCGCCGCGATGCGGATCGCCCCCCTGGGCGCCTACTACGCGGACGATCCCGAGCAGGCGACCCACCAGGCGGAGATCTCCGCCTATCCGACGCATCAGCACCGTGAGGCCGTCGTCGGCGCCATGGCCGTCGCCGCGGCCGCCGCGCTGGCGGGCGCCCCGGGCGGGCCGCCCAGCGCCGAGGAGCTGTTGGACGGGGTCGTCGCGCTGATCCCGAAGAGCGCCGTCGGCGCGGGGCTGCGGCGCGCCCGGAGCATGCTGGACTACGGGGACGCGGGCACGGTCGCGGCCGTGCTGGGCTGCGGACGGCGTACGACCGCCCATGACACGGTGCCCTTCGCCCTCTGGTCGGCGGCACGCGCGCTGGGTGACTACGAACAGGCGTTCTGGACGACCGCACAGGTCGGCGGTGACGTGGACACGACCTGCGCCATCGTGGGCGGGGTGCTGGCCGCGGGCAAGGCGGGGGCACCGCCGGCCGGCTGGCTGGAACGGACGGAGGCCCTGCCGGACTGGGCCGTGCCGACGTCTTCGTGAGGTCGGGACGCTTCCTGACGGTCGCGCGGCCGTGACGTACGGAGTGCACGGGCGGTTCTCGACCGCCGCGGACGTGATGCGGGGGACCGGACCGCCGGCGGCCCTGCCGTCGGTCCGCCGGGTGCGGCCCGGTCACCCCTGGTGCGTCGAGGGACCGGCCGGATCAGCCGGCCGTGGGGCCCGCCGTTCCCGCGAGCGCCTCCAGATCGCTCCGGCGGACCCGGATCACCAGCCAGGCCGTCACCAGGGCGAGCAGGGCCATGGCGGCGGCCGGGACGAACGCGGTGGAGATGCCCTGGGCGAGTACCTCGTGCCCCCAGGGCGCGGGCAGTTGGTGCGTCCTGGCGAACTCCGCCTTCTGCTCCGCGGAACCGTCGGCGAGGAACTTCGGCAGCTGTTTCTCCGCCTCGTTCTTGCTGGCCGTGCCGAACACGGTCGTCAGAATGGACAGACCGAGCGAACCGCCCACCTGCTGCGTCGCGTTGAGCAGCCCGGACGCGGCGCCCGCCTCGTGCTGGGCGACCCCGGAGACCGCGGTCACCGTCACCGTGACGAAGTTCAGCCCCATGCCGAAGCCGAACACCAGCATCGGCCCCAGCACCCCGCCCGCGTAGGAGCTGTCGGGGCTGATGAGGGACTGCCAGGCGAGCCCGACCACCACGAGCGCGGAGCCGGTGAGCAGGAACGGCTTGGGGCCGAGCACGGGCAGGAAGCGTTGCGACAGCCCGGCGCCCACCGCGATCGCGGCCGTCACCGGCAGGAAGGCGAGACCCGCCTTGATCGGGCTGTAGCCGAGCACGTTCTGCACGAACAGCACGATGTAGAAGAACATGCCGAACATCGCCGCCGCCAGGCTCAGCATGATCACGTACGTGCCCGAGCGGTTGCGGTCGGTGAACATCCGCAGCGGGGTGATCGGCTCCCGTGCCCGCCTCTCGATGAACACGAAGGCCACCAGCAGCACTGCCGCGACCCCGAAGGAACCGCGGGCGAGACCGTCCCGCCAGCCTTCCTCGGCGGCTCGGATGAAGCCGTAGACCAAGGACGCCATGCCTACCGTCGAGGTCAGCGCGCCCGCGATGTCGAAGCGTCCGGGATGCCGTTCGGACTCGTTGATGTAGAGCGGGGCCAGTACGGCGATCAGCACACCGATCGGCACGTTGACGAAGAGCACCCAGCGCCAGTCGAGCCACTGGGTGAGCATGCCTCCCGCGAGCAGGCCGATGGCTCCGCCGCCCGCGGACACCGCGGCGAACACACCGAAGGCCCGGTTGCGTTCCGGGCCCTCCGGGAACGTGGTGGTGATGAGCGCCAGCGAGGTGGGCGACGCGATCGCGCCTCCCATGCCTTGCAGGGCGCGCGCCGCCAGCAACTGCCAGGGCTCCTGGGCGAGTCCGCCCAGGAGCGAGGCGAAGGTGAACAGCAGGATGCCGGTCATGAACACCCGGCGGCGGCCCAGGATGTCTCCTGCCCGCGCGCCGAGCAGCAGCAGCCCGCCGAAGGTGAGGGTGTAGGCGCTGACCACCCAGGTGAGATCGGTCGTGCTGAATTCGAGCGCGTCTTGAATGTGCGGGAGAGCGATGTTCACAATCGTCGCGTCGAGTACCACCATGAGTTGGCAGGCCGCGATGACGGTGAGTGCTATGCCGGGATGCCCCTCCCGGCGAGCCGCTCCTGGCTTCTGGTTCTGAGTCAACTGAGAGGTTGTCACGATGGGTCCCCCACAAGAGCGTTAGTGAACGCTCGCGTTCACTGTCGCGTCAACGGTAGTGAGTCCCCGATAGTGAACGCAAGCGTTCACTTAATGCTTTGCCGCTCGGCGTGTCCCCCCAACGGCGCCGCACGGCACGTCCCCTGTCCCCGGAACACCCGCTTCCCCTGCTCGTTGGAGACGCTCAGATGGTTACTTCGCGCTGGACGGCCGCCCCCGCTCAGGCGGCCTCGCTCCGTCGGCGCGGCGCCGTACTCGAACGCGCGATCCTGGACGCCGCGCTGGAGCAACTCGGCACGGTCGGCTGGAACGGCCTCACGATGGAAGGAGTCGCCGCCGGCGCCCAGACGGGCAAGGCCGCGGTCTACCGGCGGTGGCCGTCGAAGGAGGATCTGGTCGCGGACGCGCTCCAGGCCGGACTGCCGCGCCTGGACGCGGCCCCCGATCTGGGCAGCGTGCGCTCCGACCTGATCACGCTCTGCTCGCAGGCACGCGCGGCGATGTTCTCGCGCCCCGGCCTCGCCCTGCGCTCGGTGATTCACGAATGCGACCAGGCGCAAGCCGAACGCTTCCATCAGGTGATCGTCGAAGGGGTCGTGGAGCCGACCATAAGGCTCCTGCGCGAGATCATCGAGCGTGGTATCGGGCGGAACGAGGTCCGATCCGACGCGGTCAGCAGCTACGTCCTCGACGCCATCCCGGCCATGATGATGTACCGATCGAAGATGTGCGTGAGCGAATGGAGCGATCGGGAGATCGAGGAGATGATCGACCAGCTGATGATGCCGCTGCTGCGTCCCGCCGGTGTCTGAGGGTGCTCCGACGAGGTGCCGAGACCGTCAGGCGAACCGGGGTGTCGCGCGGGGATCGGGGCGGCGTAGGCTAAGGGCGCCATGCCGTACGAACCACCTACCCACACCGTCGAGCGCTCCCTCCGCGCCACGACCGGAGCGAAGGTCATTGCCGGTGTCGACGAAGTGGGGCGCGGTGCGTGGGCCGGTCCCGTCACCGTCTGCGCGGCGGTCACCGGACTGCGCCGGCCCCCGCAGGGGCTCACCGACTCGAAGCTGCTCACCGTCAAGCGGCGCAACGAACTCGCCCTGGAACTCCGGACGTGGGTGACGTCGTACGCCCTGGGTCACTCCTCTCCGCAGGAGATCGACGACCTGGGGATGACGGCGGCGCTGCGGCTCGCGGCGGTGCGCGCCCTCGACGCCCTGCCGGTCCGGCCCGACGCGGTGATCCTCGACGGGAAGCACGACTACCTGGGCGCGCCCTGGCAGGTGCGCACGGTCATCAAGGGCGACAGGTCCTGCGTGGCCGTCGCGGCGGCCTCGGTGATCGCCAAGGTGCAGCGCGACAAAATGATGGCCGAACTCGGCATCGACCATGCAGACTTCGGTTTTGCGGACAACGCGGGCTATCCGTCGCCCGTCCACAAGGCCGCACTGGAGGAGCGGGGCCCCACCCCGTACCACCGGTTGTCGTGGGCGTATCTTGATGCGCTGCCCCAGTGGCGGCATCTCAAGAAGGCCCGCAGCTGGGCGGTTGGAGGCGTTCCGGAGATCGAGGGCCAGCTCGGCTTCGACTTCTGACGATTCCGCTCGCGCCGATGTGTCACCCGCTGACGCGAGCCGCACCAATGTTTGATAGACAACAGCTCATGCCTCTCATTCCCGAGGAGCCTCAGATTCACGAGAGTGCCCAGGGTCCCCGCGCGACTCCGGCCAGCGGCCGTACTGCGTCGACCCCCCGCCCCGTACCCGGCCCACGTCCCGCGGCGCCATCACGCCCCGGTCGTCCCGGACCTCTTCGGCCCGTGCCGCCGGTGCAACGCACTTCGCGCGACGTGGCCAAGCCCGAACCGTCGGGCCCCGCTGTTCCCGTCCCCGCCGCCTCGGCGACTCCGCAGCTCCAGCTGATCCCGGCTTCGGCCGGGGGCGCGCTCGACGCCGCGGAGGAAGCCGTGGATCTGCTCCTGGACTCGGGTCGTGCTCCCGGTGACGTTCTTGTGCTCACCACCGGCGATCCGCACCCCTGGGCCGCTCACGAGCTGTCCTTCGGTGAAGCCTCCTACTGGGCGCAGCACGACGCGCGAGACGACGTCTTCTACACCGACGTCACCATCGCGGGCCGTGCGGGATCCCGTCCCGTGGTCGTCGTGGCCGTCAACGGCGGCCCGGCCGACGCTGCCGCCTCCGCGCTGTCGCTCGCTCGGGCCAAGGCCGGTGTGCTGCTGATCGTCTGCGGCGACCCGCAGCAGATCGACAAGCTGCCGGGCGCGGGCGCCTGAATCCAGCACGTCGGTTCCGGCGGACGCCGGAGCGACGGAGATGCCACTGCGGTGGCATCGGCACGGTGGGCGCTTCGGCATGCCCGGACGACCGTGGGCGTGCGCTCTGGGCGGGCTCTGGCCCGCTCCGGGGACGCCGCCCGGATGCCGCACGGCAGGTCGGGCTCCACCGCCCGGACCGATGGCCGGAACGACTCCTCGACGCACGGCGGTCAGCCGACCGCGCCGTCCGAACGGCGCGTGCGGCTGACCGCCGTCCGCCGTGCGGATCGGGCGGCCGTGCCGGCCGGTGATGTCACGAGGGCGCGACGAAGCCGTACTCCGTACGAAGATCACGCTTCGCACGGTGAAGCCAGGCTCCGTACGGAAGTCGCGCACCACCTGGCAGGAAGCCGTGCGGCTCGCCGAGCGGATGTCTTGCAGGCACGGCGAGGCACGGCCCCGCTGCCGCCGAAGCACCCGGACCGCAGAGGCCGGAACTCCACCGGTGCCGCCGGGCGGCCGGTCCTCAGCGGGCGGCGGCCCGCAGCAGGACCTCCGAAGCGGCGCCACCGGTACGGGGGATGCGTGGCGGCATCTCGGACAGCGCGAAGGGCTCCGGCGCCGAGTCGGCATGCGGACGACGGCCACCACGGCCCTCGCCGAAGACCTGCCAGCCGTCGTCGGTCAGCGTGATGTACGCCCCGCACCGCAGCCCGTGCAGTGTGCAGGCGTCGCGCAGACCCCACATCCAGGCGCCGTCCTCCTCCGTCCAGCGGGCGTCGCCCTCACGGCAGTAGAGCAGCACCGCGGTGCGTACCGGGGTGCGGCGCCGCAGGTCGTGCGGAATGACCCGGCGTAGTTGGGCGAGCAGCGCGTTACGGAACATCCACCCGTCGGCCGGAGCCGACCGGCGGACGAAGGAGGCACTCGCCAGTACGCGTTCCTCCTGGTCGAGCACCGCCACGATCGCCATCGCCGGCCGAGGGCTGTGCCGGGAATGGAGGCCGCTGACGACCTCTCGTGGGCTGCGCAGCAACGGAATCCCTGCGGCGGCCCACTCCGCGGGTTCGAGCTTGCGGCTGACAGAAGCGGCGGACGTGGATGTCGACAACGATGCTGCCGAGGACGGAGCGAATCCGAAGGTCACGGTCCTCCCTTCGGCTACGCGCCCACTGCGGGCGGGTCGGATTCGGGGGAGCGCGCACCGCAGCAAAGCCCTACCTGGTCACGGACGGACGAGCCGTGCGGGGAGCGGACCTCAATTCTTGCTGTCGAACTTGGATGCGGCAACGAGCAAATGGGGCCACCGACCTGTATGTGGCCGTGTGTGACTTATATCCCTACCCCGTGTTTCACCCGGTGATACGTGGGACGGCGCCACACGTCTCGTTCGGCGCTGGTGAGGGAACGGAGCGCGGCGAATTCGATCGCCCGCCCATGTCCGGCGTCCGGTCAGCCCTGCACGGCGAGCACCAGCGGCAGCACCTCCTGAGCGCCGGCCCGGCGCAGCATCCGGGCCGCCATCGCCAGCGTCCAGCCGGTCTCGGTGAAGTCGTCCACGAGCAGGACCGGCCCGCGGGCCTCGGCGAGCGCGGCCGCGAGCGCGGGCGGCACGGCCAGCGCTCCGTCGAGCGCCTTGAGGCGCTGGGCGCTGTTGCTGCGGAAGACCGCGGCGGCGTCCCCGGCGTACTCCATGCCTCCGAGCAGCGGCAGCCGTCCGACCTCCGCGATACGGGCGCCCAGGGACTGCACCAGCCGCGGTCGGGTGCGAGAGGCGACCGTGACCACGCCCACCGGGCGCTGCCGGGCGTCCGCAGCGCCCGAGGCCCAGCCGTCGGGACCCTTCGCCCAGTCGGCCAGCACCCCCACCACGGCCTTCGCCACATCGTCCGGAACCGGCCCGTCGGGGGCCGTGGGCGTGAGCATCGGCCGCAGCCGGTTTCCCCAGCCGATGTCCGACAACCGCCCGAGCGCACGCCCGGAAGCGGCCTGTTCGGCGGCGGGAATCCGCCCCTTGAGCTCCACACCGATCGCCGGCAGCCCCGTGGGCCACATGCGACGGGGCTCCACCTCGACGCCGGCCCGGCCCAGATCGCCTCGCGCGGCCTCCACCGAGACCGAGGACGTGTCGGCGACGAAGCGCGCGCCCGCGCAGTTGTCGCACCGGCCGCAGGGCTTGGCGCCCTCGTCGTCGAGCTGCCGCTGGAGGAACTCCATCCGGCAGCCCGTCGTCCGCGCGTACTCGCGCATCGCCTGCTGCTCGGCCTTTCGCTGCCGCGCCACCCAGGCGTACCGCTCCGTGTCGTAGGTCCACGGCTGCCCGGTGGCGACCCAGCCGCCCTTGACCCGCCGGACCGCCCCGTCCACGTCGAGCACCTTGAGCATCGTCTCCAGCCGGGAGCGGCGCAGTTCCACCAACGGCTCCAGAGCGGGCAGCGACATCGGCCGGCCCGCGTGGGCGAGCACGTCGATGGTCCGGCGCACCAGATCCTCCGGCGGGAACGCGAGCGAGGCGAAGTACTCCCAGATCGCCTCGTCCTCCCTCCCCGGAAGGAGGAGCACCTCGGCATGCTCGACACCGCGACCGGCACGGCCGACCTGCTGGTAGTAGGCGATGGGGGAGGAGGGCGACCCCAGGTGCACCACGAAGCCCAGGTCGGGCTTGTCGAATCCCATCCCGAGGGCGGAGGTGGCGACCAGCGCCTTGACCTTGTTGTCGAGCAGATCGTCCTCGGCCTGCTGCCGGTCGGCGTTCTCGGTCTTTCCCGTGTACGAGGCGACGGTGTGCCCGCGCTGCCGCAGGAAGGCGGAGACCTCCTCGGCGGCCGCCACGGTGAGCGTGTAGATGATCCCCGACCCCGGCAACTCGCCCAGGTGGTCGGCGAGCCACGCCATCCGGTGAGCGGCGTCCGGCAGCGGCAGCACCCCCAGGCTCAGGCTGTCCCGGTCCAGCGGGCCGCGCAGCACCAGGGCGTCCGACGTGCCCCCGGTGCCGAGTTGTTCGGCCACATCGGCGGTCACGCGCGCGTTGGCGGTGGCGGTGGTCGCGAGCACCGGCACGCCTGTCGGGAGATCGGTGAGCATGGTCCGCAGGCGCCGGTAGTCGGGGCGGAAGTCGTGACCCCAGTCGGAGATGCAGTGGGCCTCGTCCACGACGAGGAGTCCGGTGGCGGCCGCCAGCTTCGGCAGCACCTGGTCGCGGAAGTCCGGGTTGTTCAGCCGCTCCGGGCTGACCAGCAGGACGTCCACCGCGCCGGCGGCGATCTCCTCCTGGACGGTGTCCCACTCCTCCGTGTTCGCGGAGTTGATGGTCCGGGCGTGGATGCCGGCCCGGGACGCGGCTTCGACCTGGTTGCGCATCAGCGCGAGCAACGGGGAGACGATCACCGTGGGACCGCTGCCCCGGGCCCGCAGCAGCGAGGTCGCCACGAAGTAGACCGCGGACTTTCCCCACCCCGTGCGCTGCACCACCAGCGCCCGGCGCTTCTCGGCGACGAGCGCCTCGATCGCCCGCCACTGGTCCTCGCGCAGCCGGGCCGCGCCGGTGGGGTCCCCGACGAGGCGGGCGAGGACCGTGTCGGCGGCCGCCCGGAGGTCCGCGTTGCTCGTGTGCTCCATGCGGTCCATACAACACGACCGCACTGACAGGCGGCGGCTGCGCCGGGATCCGCCGGGGTTTCGGCCGGTTTCCTTCGGGATGACGTGTCCCTGATCGGAGTTGTCCACAGGGGCAAGCGGAAATTCGCAGTCCGCGAGATCGTCGGCCCATGACGAATCACGGCGAAACGACTGGATCGTTCGAAAACGGCGACATGGCACGTCACGCGGGCATGGAGCAGCACCACGCCTTCGCGGCTCCCGCCGACACGCACCACGTCACCCTGCGCACCCCGGCCGAACTGGCCGACGCCCTGCCCTATCTGCTCGGGTACCGACCGGAGGACAGCATCGTCCTGGTCGCCCTGCACGACCAGGGCGGACGGGGCCGGTTCGGCGGCAGGGCCCGGCTCGGCATTCCGGCCGGCCCCGACGACTGGGCCTCGGCGGCCCGCCAGCTGGTGCACGGACTGGTGACCGGCAGCGAGCGCAGGGGTCACCGGCCCGCGCAGATGGTCGCCTACCTCTGCCAGGAACCGGGCAAGGAGGAATCGGGCCGACAGGTCATGGAGCGGCTGCGACCCCTGGCCCAGCACATCCGTCTCGAGTGCGGTCTGCTCGACGCACCGGTCGTCGAAGCGCTGTGCGTCTCCGGCGGCCGGCTGTGGTCGTACTGCTGTACCGGCGAAGCCTGCTGTCCGGCCGAAGGCATCGCCATGGGCCTGCCCGGGACCTCCGTACTGGCCGCCGCGGCCACCTACGCCGGACTCCAGGTGCGCGGCACCCTGCGTGAACTCCGGGCCAGGCTGCTGCCCTGGGAGACGGCGGCAGCGCTCGAGCAGGAGGCGGCCCTGGACGACGCCGGCCGGAAACTGGTCCCCAGGATCCTGGACGACGCGAGCCGTGCCCTGGTGGCGGACGAGACCATGGCGCTGGCCCGGCAGGTCATGCGGCGCTACGCCGAGGCGCCCGCCGTCTCCGGCACGCTCCCGGCCGACGGCCGGGACGACGAACTGCTGGAACACACCGAAGCCGCGGTGCTCATCCTCGGACTTCAGGACCGCACCACCCGCGACTGGGCCGCCGCATGGATGGAGGGCGACGAGGCCGGCCCCGCTCTCCGGCTCTGGCGCGCACTCGCCCGCCGCTGCGTGGGGTCCTACGGCGAACACGCGGCCGCGCCGCTCACCCTGGCCGGCTGGGTCGCGTGGTCGACGGGCGACGAGCTGGAGGCCAGGGAAGCGCTGGCCATGGCTCTGGGGGCCGACCCGGAGTACCTCTTCGCCCGGCTGCTGCACCAGGCCTGCAACGAGGGCCTCGCTCCGGAGTCGGTCCGCCGCTGCCTGCGCGCCGAGCGCCTGGAACGCGAGCGCCGCGGCCGTCCCGCGCTCGAGCAGGCCGAACAGGCCGAACAGGCAGTCGAAGCGGGGCCTACGGGGACCGACGTCCGGGCCTCGGACGGGATGACCGAGTCGATCGCCGACGCCGACGCCGCGCCGCTGCCGGGTTCTGCCGCGAGCCCCGCGGCCGCCCCCGCTCAGGCGGAGGGGTCCCGGCGTCGACGTCGCGCCCGCCGGGCCGGTACGGCGGAGGACCGCGCCGGCACCACTGCGCCGGGCCACACGCGTCCGCCCGGTGCCGGGACGGGGAAGGCCACCGGGCGGCGTCGGAGTGCGGGTGGCGCGGGAGGCGTGCGCCTTGGCCGAGGCGAGACCGAGGCGGAGGCCTGAGCCGTCGGGCCGACGGCCCCCGGCCGCTGACGCGCTCCCTCACGCGAGTGGCGGCGGACGGGGCGCGGGACCGTGCCCCGGAGCCGGAGCCGGAGCCGGAGCCGGAGCCGGAGCCGGAGCCGGAGCCGGAGCCGGAGCCGGAGCCGGGGGCGAAGCCGGAGCCGGAGCCGGAGCCGGGGGCGAAGCGGGGGGAGCTGTGGCGCCGCCATTCGGTGGGGCTGTCGCGGCAGGGCCGTGACCCGAGGGTTCAAGTCTCCGTTCACCTGAGTGGCGGAACGCGTGGACGGGGCGCGCCGCCACACCCCACGTACCGCCCCAGCACTCCGCCCGGCGCCGCCCACGCCCAGGGGCGCACAGAGCGCAGAAGAAGCCACCGCATGCACAGACACCAGCCCACTCCGCCCTTCGCCGCCCATACCCCCTTCGCCTCCGGGCGGCCCGCACCACCTTTCCCGCCCGGCGCGGATCCGCAGGACGCGGACGATTCCGGCACAGGCCGCAACCAGCCGCCCGCGCCCCCGGGCCCGGGACAGTCGCCGGTATCCGAGAGCCCGGGGCATTCGCCCGGGCCCGCGCATCAGGAGGAGCTGTCGTACGCACCGGTGAACCAGGACCAGGCATCCGAGCCCGAAGGCCAGGGGCCGCTCCCCGCCCCCGGGAGCCCTGACCAGGTCCGCCTGCCCGCGGGCCAGGACCGCACCGCCCGACCCGCGGGAGAGGGATCACCCGCCTCACCTCCTTCACCTCCTGCGCCCGCAGGCCGGACGCAGCCGCCCCGGCCGGCGAACCGTGCGTGGGCGCCGTCCCCACGCGCCGGCCAGGCGCGCCGCCCCGCCACCTCCGCGTCGGAAGGGGCTTCGCAGCCGGCCCCGCTCCCCACTCCCCGCCGTGCCACCGATCTGCCCCCCACCCACACCGCGCTGATCTGCGTGGCTCTTCCCGGGCTCGCGATCTCCACCGATCAGGCGCAGCTCACCGGCGAGGGACTGGATGGGTACTACCGAGCGGGCCGACGCCTGCTGTCCCGTTGCCAGGTCCGCGTGGCCGGGCGCGAACCGCTGGCGGTCCAGGCGCGGATGACCACGGCGGACCAGGCCCGCTTCCTGGGGACCCTGCGCTCCTCGCCCGGCGCCGGCCCCGATCCGGACATCGTCGTCGAGCGGATCCGTCATGCGGACGGCACGGAGCGGATCACGCTGCGCAGCACCTCGCCACGCCCCCTGCGTTTCCCGGTCGAGGTGGCCCTGGGCACCGACCTGGCCGACCTGGGCGCCATCGCGTCCGGGACCGCGGGGCCCGAGCTGCCCGCCAGCGTCCATGACGGCGGCCTGCGCTGGTCCTGCGCCCTCGGCACGTCGGCGGTCACCGCCGATCCGCCGCCGGCCGACGCGCTGGCCTCGGCGGGACTGCTGCGCTGGGACATCGAACTGCCTCCCGGAGGCAGGACGACCCTGGAACTGCGCGTGCGATCGGACGGCGCCGGACCCGTCCGCGCGGTGGGCCGGACAGCGACGACTCCGCTCGCCGCCGCGCGGGCGACTGGCGAGCATCCGGGCGCCCAGGCCCTGATGCGGGTGAGTGTCGAGGACCTCCAGGCACTGTTGCTGCGGGACCCTGCGCACCCTGCCGACACCTACCTCGCGGCCGGGGTGCCCTGGCGCTGCGGCCTGGCGCCGGCCGAGGCGCTCACCGCGGCCCGGATGATCCTGCCGCTCGGCACCCGGCTGGCCGCGAGCACGCTGCGCGTCCTCGCCCGCACCCAGCTCCCGGGCTCGGGCGCGATCCCGGGCCCGCTGCGGGACGCGGGCCCACGGCTGCCTCCGACCTGTACATCCACCGAGGCCACCGTGCTGTTCCCGGTGCTTCTCGCCGAGGCGCGCCGCTGGGGGCTCCCCGAGCGCGAGACCGAGGAGTTGCTGCCGGCGGCCGAACGCTGTCTGACCTGGCTGCGGACCGCGGTGGGCGACGGGACCTACCTCTACGACCCGCAGACCGACGGCCCCGCCCGCTGCGAGACGCAGGCCCGCGCCCACCGTGCCGCACTGCTCGGCGCCGATCTGCTGGACGCCTGCGGACGGCCCGGCGGTGACGGACTGCGGCAGTGGGCGAGAGCACTGCGGGGCGCGTTCCGGGAGGACTTCTGGGTCGAACACCCCGGTGGCGGTCGGCCCGCGGCCGCGCGTGCCTCGGACGGACGCCTCCTGACGCACCTCGGCGCCTTCGCCGTCCACCTGCTCGACACCGGCCTGCTCGGCGGAGGCGAACCGGCACCCGGTCTGCTGGACAAGGTACGGACGGAGCAGCTCGCCCGACTGCTCGGCGGCCCGGCGATGGACTCCGGCTGGGGACTGCGCGGGCTCGGCGCCGATGAAGCGGGGTACAACCCCCTCGGTCACCGCGGCGGTGCCGTGCGGGTCCAGGAGACAGCCGTGGCCGTCGCGGGTCTCGCCGTCGCGGGGCACGAGGAAGAAGCGACCTCACTGCTGCGCGGAGTCCTCGCGGCAGCCGACGCCTTCGGCCACCGGCTGCCGGAGATGTACGCGGGCGAGCAGCGCGCCGACGGGAGCGCTCCCGTACCGCACCCCGCGGCCTGCCGCCCGGCGGCCGTCGCGGCAGCCGCCGGGGTCCTGATGCTGACCACCCTCGCCGGGATCCGCCCCGACGCCCCGGCCGGCACCGTCATGCTGCGTCCCGTGCGCGGCGCGCCCCTGGGTGAGATCGGCCTGACCGGCCTGCGCGTCGCGGGCGCGCCCTTCTCGGTGCGGGTCGGCCGACTCGGCCTCGCCATGGTCGAGGAGGCGGCCGACGGACTCCAACTGGGAATGTGACCCCAAGCCGCACCCCACCGCGCAGGGCACCGCACCGTCCCTCGGCGGCCCGGGCGGGCAGACCGCCGTGAGGTGCTATTCGAGCGGGGTGGATCAGCCGTCGACGGGACCGAAGAAGGGAGTGTTTATCGTCAGGAAGACGACTATGATCACGGCATGCCCTACGACCCGTCAGCCTTCCCGCCCTTTGCCGTCACCGTGGACCTGGTCGTGCTGACCGTGCGCCGCCATGCCCTGTGCGCGCTGGCGGTACGCAGGGGGGAATCGCCGTTCCAGGGGCGTTGGGCGCTTCCCGGCGGCTTCGTGCGGGCCGACGAGGATCTTTCACAGGCCGCGGCGCGTGAGCTCGCCGAGGAGACGGGGCTGCGCGCCCACGACCCGGACGTCCCCGCCCAGGACAACGGTGCCCACCTCGAGCAGCTCGCCACCTACGGCGACCCCAAGCGGGACCCGCGGATGCGTGTGGTCAGCGTCGCCCACCTCGCGCTCGCCCCGGATCTGCCGGCGCCCCGCGCCGGCGGCGACGCCAGCAACGCGCGCTGGGCACCCGTGGAGGAACTGTTGCAGCAGGGCGGTTACGGCCGTGACGGCGAACCTGTCGCGCCCCTCGCCTTCGACCACGCCCAGATCCTCTCCGACGGCGTGGAGCGCGCCCGCTCCAAGATCGAGTACTCGTCGCTGGCCACGGCGTTCTGCCCCACCGAGTTCACCGTCGGCGAGCTGCGGAGGGTCTACGAGGCGGTGTGGGGCGTGGCGCTCGACCCGCGCAACTTCCACCGCAAGGTGACGGGCACGCCCGGCTTCCTGGTCCCCACCGGCGGTACCACCACCCGGCAGGGCGGCCGCCCCGCCCAGCTGTTCCGGGCCGGCGGTGCCACGCTGCTCAACCCTCCGATGCTGCGCCCCGAGGTCTGAACCCGGCCGTCGGAAGCCGTCATTGTGGTGGGCCGTCCCGCAATGACCGACAGCCACCGGGCCAACCGGTCGTCTGCTGTCGCAGCACGCCGCGCGATACCTGGCAAATCGGATATAGCGCGCTATCTTGCTTCAGGTGATCCAGGCCTTCGGACTGACCAGCAACCACCGCAAGGACCTTCCGCCCGCGGTCGACGACGTCTCCTTCGAGGCGCGCGGGGGCCGCGTGACCACGCTGCTCGGCGCAGCGGACGCGGGCAAGACCATGGCTCTGAAACTCATGCTCGAACTCCAACACGGCCGTGGTGTCACCCACTTCAGAGGGC
Source organism: Streptomyces sp. NPDC104096 (assembly GCF_055584385.1). Taxonomy (NCBI): domain Bacteria; kingdom Bacillati; phylum Actinomycetota; class Actinomycetes; order Kitasatosporales; family Streptomycetaceae; genus Streptomyces; species Streptomyces sp. NPDC104096. The sequence goes on along the minus strand of NZ_JBVJMD010000018.1, from coordinate 57,992 downwards.
GCCCGCTGCACCACATCCCCCATCCGTCGCACGAGGTGGGCGTGCTGCTCGGAGACGTTCCGGGGCATCCGGCCCGTACGGTCCGCGGCCACCTCCGCATGCTGTGCGCCGCCGCCGGCGTCCCGGCCCGCAGAGCCGACGAAGTCCTCGAGGTCGTCGGTCTCGTCAGTCTGCGCCACGAGCGCCTCGGCACCCTCTCGCGCGGCATGGACCGACGCCTCGGTCTCGCCTGTGCTCTGCTCCCCGACCCGCACACCCTCGTGCTCGACACTCCCACGGCGGGCCTCAACGCCCGCGAGGGCCGGTGGCTGCACGGAATGCTGCGCGCGCACGCCGCCCAGGGCGGCACGGTCCTGCTCACCACCGCCGACCCCAAGGAGGCCGCCCGCACCGCCGACCGGATCGTCACGCTGGAGCGGGGCCGGGTCGTCGCCGACCAGGAGGCGGAGGACTTCGCCCGCACGCGGCTGCGCCCCCGTGTCGTCGTCCGCAGCCCGCAGGCCACCCGGCTCGCGACCGTGCTCTCGAAGGAGGCCCGCGCCGCCCGGCGGTCCGTCGAGGTCGTGCAGGACGGCGGCAACCGCCTCTGCGTCTACGGCAGTACCTGCGCCGACGTCGGCGAGACCGCGTTCCGGCACGGCATCCTCGTACACAAACTCGCCGACGAGACCGGCGACATGGGGCCCGGAGCCGAGGCCGGCCCGAACGGCCCGTGGAGCGGCGAGCTGCCCGACGCGGGTGAGCCGGGGACGAGGACCCGCCGGAGCGGGAAGCTCCCCGTCGCCTCCGACACCGCCCCCCTCGCCGTCAGTCCTCCTCCCACTCCCACGGAGCCCTCGTTCGAACCCGGCACGGCCCACCCCGCCGGTCGGCCGCGTTCGTCCGACGAGGACCTGCTGTCCGTCGATGTGCCGCATCCGTCGGCCGACGACCTGTCGTCCGTCGATGTGCCGGATCCGTCCGACTACCGGCCGCCCTCGTCCGGCGCACCGCATCCGTCCGCGGACGAGTCGCCGTCCGCCGACGTACCGCGTCCGTCCGCCGACGTACCGCGTCCGTCCGTGGGCGAGCCGAAGTCGGCCGACGTACCGCAGCCGGCCGTGGACGTGTCGTGCCCGTCCGTCGACGGGCCACCGCCCATCGACGTCCGGCAGTCCACGGCCGCCGCGTCACTTCCGTTCACCGACGCGCCCGCCCCCCTCGCCGACGCGCCACCCCGGCGCACCGACGCACCGCTTCCGTCCCCGGCCACGTCGCTGCATCCCCGTACGGCGACCGTCCCGGGCGGCGGGGAGGCGACCAGCGCCCATGAGACGCCCAAGGCCCGAGGGACGTCCGAGGCCGGGGAAGTCCTCGACGCCGGGGAGGTGCGTGCCGTCGTGGTGCTGACGGCAGAGCCCGGAGCGACAGTGTCGGAGGCTTCCGAAACGGCGGTGTCGGCGGCTGTCGAAGCGGCGGCCTCCGCAGAGGCGCAGACGGTTGCTTCAGCCGGGCCGGCCCCTGTCGGGGCATCCGTGTCGGGGACTGCCGAACCTCACGCCTCTCGCACGTCACCCACGGCCGCCGAGCCCTCCACGGCCGGCGGCACGGGTGTCTCGGAGCGTCCGGGTGCCCATCTCCCGCGCACACCAGGTCCGCGTACCGCGGCGCGCACCCACCGGACCGCCCGGCCGGGCGCGCTGGACTCGCTCTCCGAACTCCCGCCCCCGATCTCCGTCCGCCCCGCCCCCAGTCCCCTTCGCCCCCTTCGCTACGAGTTCCGGCGTGCCGTCGGCATCGGCACCGGGTTCTTCACGGCCGCCGCCGTGCTCGTCGCCTCGGCCCTCACCGCCGTGGTCCTGGCCCGCGTCGGCCACACCTCCCAACCCCGACTGCTGGCGGCCTGGCCGCGGGAACTCCCGCTGCCGCCCGCGGCGCTGGGCGCCGGACTGCTCGGTGCGCTCGCCTTCGGGGACGAGTTCCGCCATCCCGCCCTCGCGGCGGATCGCGGCACCGTGCCCAGGCGGCTCGGACTGCTCGCCGCCAAGCTCCTCGTCTCCGCGGCCACCGCGCTGCTGCTGGCCTTCCTCACGGTGGGCTGCGACGCGGAAGCGCTCTATGTCGTATACGGACGAGAGCTCGCCCAGGTTCCCGCCGACTGGTTCTCGCTGACCTTCGCCTGGGCCGGGCTCGTGGTCGGCTGCGCCTGGGCCGGCGTACTGGCGGCGGGTGTCTTCCGGTCCACCTCCGCAGGACTTGCCGCGGTGGTCGCGGTGCCCGTCGTCGTCGTACCACTCGTACAGAAGGCCCTTCAGGGAGCGTCTGTACGGAGAGCGGCCGGCCTCTCGGTGCGGCTGCGCGAGGTGTTCCTGTGGCAGTGGCCCTTCGGGGGCGAGCGGTATCTGGCGGGAGCGGCCCGAGTGATCGCCCAACCCGTCGGTGGCGCAATGACGTTGTCGCTCACCGCGCTGCTCTGCGCCTATCTGCTCACGATCCTGCGCAGCAGGACCCGATGATCACCGATCGTGCGCTTCCCATCCCGGCCTGCGCACAACTCCCCGGAGTGCGCCCATTTCTTTCCGATAAGGCGTCAATTGCGACGGGGTGAGCGATCACCCTTTCGTGTGCTTTTCACCAAAGACCTCAAGGGAGTTGGAGACGACGCCGACAAAGGATCCGTGAGTACCCTTGCGCACACCATGATGACCGTCGCCCGCTCCACCGACTCCGGCCTTGTCGGCCCGGGCGAACTCGACCGCTATCCCTACACCGAGGCCTCCGCCGGTGAACGGGTCGGAACCACCGTATGGGAGGGAGCCGAGCCGGAGCTGGGCCGCGTGGGCCGGCGGGCCGCGGGCAGCCGCGGGCGCGGACTGCACGGCCAACTCGTTCAGCAGCTGGGTCAGATGATCGTCTCCGGTGACCTGGGTGCCGACCGGCCGCTGGTGCCCGAGGAGATCGGGCAGCGCTTCGAGGTCTCCCGGACGGTCGTCCGCGAGTCGCTCCGTGTCCTGGAGGCCAAGGGCCTGGTCAGCGCCCGTCCGAACGTGGGCACGCGCGTGCGCCCCGTCAGTGACTGGAACCTCCTCGACCCGGACATCGTCGAGTGGCGGGCCTTCGGGCCGCAGCGGGACGACCAGCGCCGCGAGCTGAGCGAGCTGCGCTGGACGATCGAGCCGCTCGCCGCCAGGCTCGCCGCCGGACACGGCCGTGAGGACGTCCAGCAGCGGCTGGGGGACATGGTCGAGATCATGGGCCACGCCATGGGGCAGGGTGACGCCCTCACCTTCTCCAGGGCCGACGCCGAGTTCCACTCGCTGCTCATCCAGGTCGCGGGCAACCGCATGCTGGAGCACCTCTCCGGGATCGTGTCCGCCGCCCTCCAGGTCTCCGGTGGTCCGGTCACGGGCTGCGACCGGCCGGCCGAGGCGTCCCTGGCCCACCACGGCAGGATCGTCGAAGCCCTCGCCGAGGGCGACGGCGCGGCGGCCGAGTCGGCCATGCGTCTGCTCCTCACCACCCACCCTGAGGTGGACCGTGTGGTGCCCGCGCCGCGCGAGCACTGACCGCGACCGTGCCCCACGGGCGATCCGGCCGGAGATGTCTCCCCCCTCCTGTGACATCACCCGGTCGGAGTACCGTGCTCCGCCGGACCCCGCAGGAGCCCCGGTTCCTGCGGGGTCCGGCGGTGCGACGGGACGGAGGACGTGCCGGAGTCGACCCCTGGTGGTAACCCCAGTGACACTTATTGTCCATGCCTGGCCGCTTTTGAGCGCTTAAGGGGTGTGACTCGGGCCACGCAGATTGGGCGTAACGCTCATGGAGACAACGCGATGACCTAAGAGGTGACTGCCGCGGAGGGAATACGGACGCCGTTTCCGGCGCTGTGAATCCTCCCGGCCCCCGCCCGCGCCGTCGGCCCATCCCCAGGCCGGTGGTCGGCTCCTGTCCGTCGTGGACGGGGCCGGAAGCCGTTTTCCAACGTTCCGAGAGGTTGTTCGTGTCGGCCAGCACATCCCGTACGCTCCCGCCGGAGATCGCCGAGTCCGTCTCTGTCATGGCGCTCATTGAGCGGGGAAAGGCTGAGGGGCAGATCGCCGGCGATGACGTGCGTCGGGCCTTCGAAGCTGACCAGATTCCGGCCACTCAGTGGAAGAACGTACTGCGCAGCCTCAACCAGATCCTCGAGGAAGAGGGTGTGACGCTGATGGTCAGTGCCGCGGAGCCCAAGCGCACCCGAAAAAGCGTCGCTGCGAAGAGTCCGGCCAAGCGCACCGCCACCAAGACGGTTGCGGCGAAGACGGTGACCACCAGGAAGGCCACCGCCACCACGGCCGCCCCTGCGTCCCCGGTCGACCCCACCGCCGATTCCGCCGAGGAAGCCGCGACCGCCAAGAAGGCGGCAGCGAAGAAGACCACCGCCGCCAAGAAGACCGCGGCGAAGAAGACGACCGCCGTGGCCAAGAAGACGGCGGCCAAGAAGACCAGCGCCAAGAAGGACGACGCCGACCTCGTCGAGGACGAGGCCCTCGAAGAGGTCAAGGGTGGCGCCGAGGAGCCCGAGGGCACCGAGAGCGCCGGCTTCGTGCTCTCCGACGAGGACGAGGACGACGCGCCCGCCCAGCAGGTCGCGGCCGCCGGTGCCACCGCGGACCCCGTCAAGGACTACCTCAAGCAGATCGGCAAGGTCCCGCTGCTCAACGCCGAGCAGGAGGTCGAGCTCGCCAAGCGCATCGAGGCGGGCCTGTTCGCCGAGGACAAGCTGGCCAACGCCGACAAGCTGGCGCCGAAGCTCAAGCGCGAGCTGGAGATCATCGCCGAGGACGGCCGCCGCGCCAAGAACCACCTCCTGGAGGCCAACCTCCGTCTGGTGGTCTCCCTGGCCAAGCGCTACACCGGCCGCGGCATGCTCTTCCTGGACCTCATCCAGGAGGGCAACCTCGGTCTGATCCGCGCGGTCGAGAAGTTCGACTACACCAAGGGCTACAAGTTCTCCACGTACGCCACCTGGTGGATCCGTCAGGCGATCACCCGCGCCATGGCCGACCAGGCCCGCACCATCCGTATCCCGGTGCACATGGTCGAGGTCATCAACAAGCTCGCGCGCGTCCAGCGCCAGATGCTCCAGGACCTGGGCCGTGAGCCCACCCCGGAGGAGCTGGCCAAGGAACTCGACATGACCCCCGAGAAGGTCATCGAGGTCCAGAAGTACGGCCGCGAGCCCATCTCCCTGCACACCCCGCTGGGCGAGGACGGCGACAGCGAGTTCGGCGACCTCATCGAGGACTCCGAGGCCGTCGTCCCCGCGGACGCGGTCAGCTTCACCCTCCTGCAGGAGCAGCTGCACTCTGTCCTCGACACCCTGTCCGAGCGCGAGGCGGGCGTCGTCTCCATGCGTTTCGGTCTCACCGACGGTCAGCCGAAGACCCTCGACGAGATCGGCAAGGTGTACGGCGTCACGCGTGAGCGCATCCGGCAGATCGAGTCCAAGACGATGTCCAAGCTGCGTCACCCGTCGCGTTCCCAGGTGCTGCGCGACTACCTCGACTAGACCGTAGTCGTACGAAGCCGAAGGCCCGGTTCTCCCGAGGAGGACCGGGCCTTCGGCGTCCGTGTGCGCATGCGCGCCGCGCCATGTTGGATCACTCTGGGTCTCCCACGACCACCCCAGAGTGAGGAACGTGCATGAGGCGTCTTTCTGTCAGGGCCCTGACCCGGCCGCTGGTGCTGGCGGCCGCGGCGACCGCGATACCGCTGGTGTCCGCCGCTTCCGCGTCCGCCGACAACATCGTCGTCGGCGGATTCCCCGTCGATGTGTCCACCAGCCCGTGGACGGTGGCACTGTCGAGCGTCGACCGGTTCGGAGGTACGCGAGCGGGCCAATTCTGCGGCGGAGTGGTGATCGGTCCGGCCAAGGTCCTCACCGCCGCCCACTGCCTGAGCGACGAGGCGCTGGGGACGGGATCGGGTCGTGCCGGCGACCTCAAGGTCATCGCGAACCGTACCGACCTGCTCTCGACCCAGGGCCAGGAGATAGCCGTACGTGACACCTGGGTGAATCCGGACTACGACAGTGTCAGTAACGCCGGTGACTTCGCCGTGCTGACCCTCGCGGAGCCGCTGCCCGCGAGCTCGGTCATCAAGATGGCCGCCGAGAACGATCCCGTATACGCACCCGGGACGGCGGCGACGGTCTACGGATGGGGTGATGTCACCGGGGCCGGCGACTATGTGCACAGTCTGCGGGCCGCGCAGATGCACGTGCTGGAGGATGCCCGGTGCGAGAAGGCCTATCCGCGCGGCAGGGCCGACGGAACCTATCTCGCGGCCAGCATGCTGTGCGCCGGGGAGACCGCCGGGGGCCGGGACGCCTGTCAGGGGGACAGCGGCGGCCCGTTGGTGGCCGGGGGGAAGCTGATCGGGCTCGTGTCGTGGGGGAGCGGCTGCGGACGGGCTGGAAGCCCCGGTGTCTACACACGGGTGTCCGAGGCCGTACGCGTGCTGGGGCGAGCCGGGACCGGCGCCGGCCGGGCGGGGCGTGCACACGACGCCGTGTGACGTCCTCAGGGCCTTGCCCGGGCAAGAGGCGCCGCGGCCGGGCGGCATGGGCCCGCGCGGGCAGCCACTGGCCGGTGGCCGGCGGGCTCTGGGACTTCGCTGGTGCACCGCAGCCGGGCTGCGGGCTCTGGGACCCAGCCGGCGCACCGGTGGCCGGGCGGCAGGTCCTGGGTCTTCGCCGGTGTACGGAGAGTCGTGATGACGAGACGGGCGGCCGTCCCTGGGCTCAGGGGCGGCCGCCCGTGCGCCGGCCTGTGCCGGAGCTGGCTCGTCGTCGGTCCGAAGCGTCAGCGCTCTTCGGCGGAGGCGGACTCGGGAACGGAGGTCAGCCGCTCCGTCTCGTCCTGTATCTCAGCGGCGATCTTCTTGAGTTCCGGCTCGAACTTGCGGCCGTGGTGGGCGCAGAAGAGCAGTTCTCCGCCGCTCAGCAGGACGACGCGCAGGTATGCCTGGGCGCCGCAGCGGTCGCAGCGATCAGCGGCCGTCAGTGGGCTCGCGGGGGTCAGAACAGTAGTCACGTCGCCTCTTCTCTAGCTCGACGAGCTGTCGTACCAGGGTCAACATCCAACCAGCCCCAAAACGTTCCCGCTCGAGGCTTTTCCTCGAAAGATTCTTCCGAGGTGGCAGGCTGCTGCCGGTTTGGCGGCGAATGTGCCGTATTGCGTGTCTCTTGGCTTACGGTTTCGCGCGTTCGGTCATGGTCAGGTCCTCCCGGCCGGGTTGCCGGTTTGTTCATGAGGACGTGCCCGGAGCCTAAATGGTTCATGCGTCGAAGGGAACGTGATATGTACTTCACTCCATCGAGGGATCGAACGTGTATGCGACCCTGGACTACTGTGAGTTCGGAAGCAGGGTGGCGTTACAACGGCTCTACCAGGCCTCGGTACCCTCTTGGCGGCAACCCAAGCCGCGCCCTTACCCACAGGGGCCTCATTTGAAATTCAGCGAGGAGCGAACCGCGTGACCGCCGAAACGTCCGTGCCGTCCACAGCGCTGCTGGCAGGAGCAGACCGGGACGGTTCCAATTACACCGCGCGGCACCTGCTCGTCCTGGAGGGTCTCGAGGCCGTACGCAAGCGCCCGGGCATGTACATCGGGTCCACCGACAGTCGTGGTCTGATGCACTGCCTGTGGGAGATCATCGACAACTCCGTGGACGAGGCCCTCGGCGGCTTCTGCGACCACATCGAGGTGATCCTGCACGACGACGGCTCGGTGGAGGTGCGGGACAACGGCCGCGGCATCCCGGTCGACGTCGAGCCCAAGACCGGCCTGTCCGGCGTCGAGGTCGTCATGACCAAGCTGCACGCGGGCGGCAAGTTCGGCGGCGGCTCGTACGCGGCCTCCGGTGGTCTGCACGGTGTCGGCGCCTCCGTGGTGAACGCCCTGTCGGCACGGCTCGACGTCGAGGTGGACCGCGACGGACACACCCACGCGATCAGCTTCCGGCGCGGTGTCCCCGGCGGGTTCGCCGCCGACGGTCCCGACGCCAAGTTCGAGCAGGGCGGTCTGCGCAAGACCAAGCGGATCGCCAAGACCCGCACCGGCACGCGCGTGCGGTACTGGGCGGACCGGCAGATCTTCCTCAAGGACGCCAAGCTCTCCCTGGAGAACCTCCACCAGCGCGCCCGCCAGACCGCGTTCCTGGTGCCCGGCCTGACCATCGTCGTCCGCGACGAGTACGGCCTCGGAGAAGGCGGCAGCAAGGGTGAGGAATCCTTCCGTTTCGACGGGGGCATCAGCGAGTTCTGCGAGTACCTGGCCACCGACAAGGCCGTCTGCGACGTCCTCCGCTTCACCGGACAGGGCATCTTCAAGGAGACCGTTCCGGTCCTCGACGACCACGGCCAGATGACGCCGACGGAGGTCACCCGGGAGCTCGGCGTCGACGTCGCGCTGCGCTGGGGGACCGGCTACGACACGACCCTCAGGTCGTTCGTCAACATCATCGCCACCCCCAAGGGCGGCACCCACGTCGCCGGCTTCGAGCAGGCCGTCGCCAAGACGATGAACGAGGTCCTGCGCGCCAAGAAGCTGCTGCGCGTCGCCGAGGACGACATCGTCAAGGACGACGCCCTGGAGGGTCTGACCGCCGTCGTCACCGTCCGTCTCGCCGAACCCCAGTTCGAGGGTCAGACCAAGGAGGTCCTCGGCACCTCCGCGGCCCGCCGCATCGTGAACACCGTGATCTCCAAGGAGCTCAAGGCGTTCCTGACCTCCACGAAGCGTGACGACGCGGCCCAGGCCCGGGTGGTCATGGAGAAGGCCGTCGCCGCCGCGCGGACGCGCATCGCGGCGCGGCAGCACAAGGACGCGCAGCGCCGCAAGACGGCCCTGGAGTCCTCCTCCCTGCCCGCCAAGCTGGCCGACTGCCGCAGCGACGACGTCGACCGCAGCGAGCTGTTCATCGTCGAGGGAGATTCCGCGCTCGGCACCGCAAAGCTCGCCCGGAACTCCGAGTTCCAGGCGCTGCTGCCGATCCGCGGCAAGATCCTCAACGTGCAGAAGTCGTCCGTGACGGACATGCTCAAGAACGCCGAGTGCGGTGCGATCATCCAGGTCATAGGAGCCGGATCCGGCCGGACCTTCGACATCGAGGCGGCTCGCTACGGCAAGATCATCATGATGACCGACGCCGATGTGGACGGCTCCCACATCCGCACCCTGTTGCTGACCCTGTTCCACCGCTACATGCGGCCCATGGTCGAGTCCGGCCGGGTGTTCGCCGCGGTACCCCCGCTGCACCGGATCGAGCTGACCCAGCCGAAGCGAGGCCAGGACAAGTACGTCTACACGTACTCGGACCGTGAGCTGCGCGACAAGCTCATGGAGTTCCAGAGCAAGAACATCCGGTACAAGGACTCCATCCAGCGCTACAAGGGTCTGGGCGAGATGGACGCCGACCAGCTGGCCGAGACGACCATGGACCCGCGCCACCGCACCCTGCGCCGCATCAACCTCTCCGACCTGGAATCCGCCGAGCAGGTCTTCGATCTGCTGATGGGCAACGACGTGGCACCCCGCAAGGAGTTCATCTCGAGCTCGGCGGCGACGCTGGACCGGTCGCGCATCGACGCGTAGCCGGGGCGCCGGCACCGGAGCCTGCCCGCTCCACCGGAGCGGGTTCCGGCGTGCGCGGGCTCCGGCATCCGCGGGCTCCGACCCACCGCCGGGGGTGGCGGCCCCGCGTTGTCGTCGGGGCCGTCTCCACCTCTGGGTGGAAAGGGCGAGCCTGCGGGATCCACCCGTGATCCACCCCGGCTCCGATCTGCTGTTCCGCGGATTTCCGTAGCGTCGAAGGCGTCGACGGCACTCGCTGTTGGTCTCCCCTTCCGCTCACGGAGGCTGTGATGTCCGGGCTGGTCAACGCGTCGGTGATCGTCGCCGCGGTCGTCGTGGTGGTCGTACGGCAGTTCCGCGCACGTGAGGTCGACGCCGACCGGCGCTGGTGGCTGCTGCCCGTGATCCTGGCCGTGGTGGCGCTGCGGGAGCCGGACGTACTCGACGTTCACCACCGAACGGCGTCGGTGCTGCTGCTGGGCGTCGAGCTCCTCATCGGGCTGGCCGTGGGGGTCGGCTGGGCCTGGACGACCCGGATATGGGTGGCGCCCGACGGTGCCGTGTGGAGCAAGGGCACCAAGGCCGGTGCGGCCGTCTGGATCGTCGGCATCGGTCTGCGGGCGGGCCTCCTCGGGCTCGGCCTGGCACTCGGTGTGCATCAGGGCGGTTCGGCCCTGATGCTCGGCCTCGCGGCCACCCTGCTGGTTCGCTCCGGCATCCTGGTCCTGCGCGCGCAGACCGTGGCCTCGACGGACGCCCGGGCCGCGACGTGCGGTGACGGTATGGCCCTGTCCCTGCGGAAGGAGCGGGTATGACGCGCAATGCCTGGACGCGCTGGCCCTCCCCGGAGGCACTCGGCCGCAACGGCCTCTCGCGGCCGAGGCGCCTGATGTCCTGGGGCATCCGCGTCCTGGTCCTCGGGATGCTGCTGTGGAGCGTCTTCGACAGCAAGCACGTGCACGGCTGGGGCTACGTGCTCGCCGTCGCAGGGATCGCCGTGACCGGAGCGCTCGCCTGGGGATTCTGGCGGACCACTCTCCAACACCGGCTCGTACCGTCGCTCGTCCTGGCCGTTTCCCTGCTCGGGATGGCGGTGCCGGCCCAGTTCGCGGGCTTCGACGGGCCGGCCCTCGTCCTGTGGTGCGGCTGCGCGATCTCCGCGCTGGAGCGGATGCCCCTGGGCGCCGCGCTGCCCGTCGCCTCCGTCGCCCTGGCCTCGTTCGCCGCCGTCAACAACGACGTCTGGCTGACGACCGCCGCCACCGTTACCGGCATGGCCCTCGCCGGCTATGTCCTGCGGCTGGACGCCGAGGCCCGGGGCAACGCCCAGCGGCTGCTCACCCAGGAGCGTGCGGCACGGGCCGCCGAGGCGGAATCCGCGGCGCTGGCGGAGCGGGCCCGCATCGCGAGGGAGATCCACGACGTGCTGGCCCACAGTCTCTCGGCGCAGCTCGTGCACCTGGAGGCGGCCAGGCTGCTGATCGAGCGGGGAGCCGACCGGGACCGGATCCTCGAACGGGTCGTGGCGGCCCGCGGAATGGCCCGCGACGGGCTCGCCGAGACCCGGCAGGCACTGTCCGCGCTGCGCGGGGAGATGACACCGCTGGAGGACTATCTGGCCGAACTCGTCCGAGCCGCCGACGGAGCGGAGGTCACCATTACGGGTGAGCGCAGACCGCTGCCCGCCGAGGCGTCACAGGCGGTGCGCAGGGTCGCCCAGGAAGCCCTTACGAACGCCCGCAAGCACGCACCGGGCGCCGAGGTCCGGGTCCGGCTCGACTACCGGGCGCACGAAGTGACCCTGGACGTAAGGGACTCGGGTGGTTCTCCGGGCGAACTCTCCGAGGCGGGAGGCGGGTACGGTCTGCTGGGCATGCGGGAGCGCGCCGAACTGCTCGGCGGTTCGCTCCGGGCCGGTCCCGGCGAGGAGGGGTTCGTGGTGACGCTGAAGGTGCCGACATGAGCGAGGGGGCGGCGCCGAAGCCCGCGCGGGTCGTGGTCGCCGACGATCAGACCGTCGTCCGGGAAGGCATCGTGATGCTGCTGGGGCTGCTGCCCGGGATCGAGGTCGTCGGCTCCGCGGGCGACGGGGACGAGGCGGTGCGGCTGGTGGCCGAACTCGCGCCGGACGTGGTCCTGATGGACCTGCGCATGCCCCGCTGCGACGGAGTGGAGGCGACGCGGCGGATCCGCTCGGAGTACCCCGGGACGCACGTGGTGGTGCTCACGACCTTCGCGGACGACGACTCGCTGTTTCCGGCCCTGCGGGCAGGGGCGCGCGGTTACCTCACCAAGGATGCCGGCGGCGAAGAGATCGTACGCGCCGTGCACAGCGTGCTGTCCGGTGACGCGGGACTGGCGCCGAGCATCCAACGGCGTCTGCTGGAGCGGCTGTCCGAGCCCGAACCGGCTCCGGCGTCGCCCGCCGACGCGCCCGACGGGCTCACCGCGCGGGAGACCGACGTACTGACGCTGATCGCCGAAGGGCTCAGCAACCAGGAGATCGCCCGCAGACTGCATGTCTCCACGGCGACCGTGAAGACCCACATCAACAACCTGTTCGCGAAGGCCGGGCTCAAGGACCGTGCGCAGGCGGTGCGTTACGCGTTTGCGAAGGGATTGGCGCGCCCACCAGCGGGTTGAGTCACCTGATGGGGTGAAGAGCAGAGGGAAGAAGAGTCGGGGATGTTCCCGTTCTGTCCATGCTTGGGTATGCAGTCAAGCAACGGGCACCCACGCGGAGGCGAGGGCGGTCCCGAGAGTCCCGACGAGAATCACGAACGGCTTGCCCCGGACCACGCCGGAGCGCCGGCGGTCCTGCCGTACGACGACCCCTGGTACGACGTGCTCGCCTCGGGCTGGGGTGAGGCGGACGCCGGGAAGCTGCCGGCGGGTTCCGTTCCGCGGGCCCGTCAGGAGCGGGAGGACGGGGCGTGGGCCATGGCGGACGTCTACCTGGAGGTACAGCGCAGTGCCGCCTTCCAGGAGGTGCGCAGCCGGTACCGGAGGTTCGTGGTGCCGGCCGTCGTCGCCTTCTTCACCTGGTACGTGGCGTACGTGGTGACCGCGACGGCCGCGCCGGGATTCATGGCGCGCCCGGTGGCGGGCGCGGTGAACGTGGCGATGCTCGCCGGGCTCGGCCAGTTCCTCACCACGTTCCTGCTCACCTGGGCCTACGCCCGGCACGCTCGGCTGCACAGGGACCGGGCCGCGCTCGAACTGCGCTGGGACACCCAGGAACTGACCCGCGGAGTCGGGGGCGGTAGGTCGTGACGGGTCATCACCAGACGCTGGCGCTGGTGCTGTTCAGCGTCTTCATCGCCGTGACGCTGGGGATCACCACGTGGGTGAGTCGCAACCGGCACGGTTCCGCCGAGGAGTTCTATGCGGGCGGCCGCCTCTTCTCGCCCATGGAGAACGGCTTCGCCATCGCGGGCGACTACATGTCGGCCGCGTCCTTCCTCGGAATCTCCGGCCTGATCGCGCTGTTCGGCTACGACGGCCTGCTGTATTCGGTGGGCTTCCTCGTGGCCTGGCTGCTCGTGCTGTTCCTCGTCGCGGAACTGGTCCGCAACTGCGGCCGGTTCACGCTGGCCGATGTGGTCGCGGCACGGATGAAGGAGCGTCCCGTGCGGATCGCGGCGGGAACCTCCTCGGTCACCGTGTCCGTTCTCTACCTGGTGGCGCAGATGGTGGGCGCGGGCAGCCTGGTCGCTCTGCTGCTCGGGCGCACGGGCGCGGCGGCGCAGACGTGGACCGTGATCGGTGTCGGTGCGCTCATGGTGATCTACGTGTCGCTGGGAGGCATGCGGGCCACCACGTGGATCCAGATCGTCAAGGCGGTGCTGCTGCTCGGGGGGACCGTCGTGCTGACCGTTCTCGTCCTGACGCGGTTCCACGGCGACTTCGACCGACTGCTGCTCACCGCGGCCGAGCGCAGCGGCCATGGGTCCGCGTTCCTGGCGCCGGGGCTGAAGTACGGCGAGGACTGGACGGCCCGTCTCGACTTCATCAGTCTGGGACTGGCGCTCGTGCTGGGCACCGCAGGTCTGCCGCACATCCTGTCCCGCTTCTACACCGTGCCCACCGCGCGGGCGGCCCGGCGTTCGGTCGTGTGGTCGATCGGGCTCATCGGCGGCTTCTATCTGATGACGATCGTCCTCGGCTTCGGGGCGGCCGCGATCGTGGGGCCGGAAGCGGTGCGGACTTCGAACGCGGCCGGCAACACGGCGGTCCCGCTGCTGGCACTCGACCTGGGCGGCGGCGCGGACTCCACCGGGGGCACGGTCCTGTTCGCGATCGTGGCCGCGGTCGCCTTCGCCACGATCCTCGCGGTGGTCGCCGGGATCACCCTCGCGTCCTCGGCCTCCGTCGCACACGACCTGTACGCGTCGCTGCGCCGTCGACGGGCGGAACCGTACAGCGAGGTGGCCGTGGCGCGGACCGCCGCGGTCGGTATCGGAGCGCTGGCGATCGGACTCGGGCTGCTGGCCCGTGATCTCAACGTCGCGTTCCTCGTGGGGCTCGCCTTCGCCGTCGCCGCGTCCGCGAACCTGCCGGTGCTGCTCTACTCACTGTTCTGGCGCGGCTTCACGACGCGTGGCGCCGTGTGGGCCGTGTACGGCGGGCTGGTTCCGGCGCTGGCGCTCGTCGTGCTGTCGCCGGTGGTGTCGGGCAGTCCGGAGTCGCTGTTCCCGGGTGTCGACTTCCAGTACTTCCCACTCCAGAACCCCGGGCTCGTCTCGATTCCGCTGGGCTTTGTCGCGGGCTGGCTCGGTACCGTCACCTCGGCCGAGCCACCGGACCAGGCCAAGCACGCGGAGATCGAGGTGCGGTCGCTGACGGGAGCGGGAGCCGTGTAGCGCTGTTCCGGCCGTCCAGCCGCTGTCACTGCCCCTGCCGAGGCAGGGCTACGGTGCCACCCAGGCGTATCGGTGCTCCGGGCGGCCGGTGTCGCCGTATCTGAGGGTGAGGCGCAGCCGTCCGGCCTGTTCCAGATGGCGGAGGTAGCGCTGGGCGGTGGAGCGGCTCAGACCGGTCTCGGCGGCGACCTCGTGGGCGGACAGCGGATGCTCCGCGCGGTGCAGCACGGTGCAGATCAGGTCGGTGGTCGGCTCCGAGTGTCCGCTGGGCAGCCCAGGCGCCGTCGTCCCCGGCGCGGTGCGCAGGGCGCCGAAGATCCGGTCGACCTGCTCCTGGCCCGCGATGCCGCGGCCGCCGACCCGGTCGACGGTGCGGCGCAGGGCCGCGTAGGAGTCGAGACGGGTGCGCAGCGCGGCGAAGGTGAACGGTTTCACCAGGTAGTGCAGCGCGCCCAGGCGCATCGCGGCCTGCACGGTCGCCACATCGCCGGCCGCCGTGATCATGATGACGTCGGTGCCGTGCCCCTGTTCCCTCATGCGGTGGACGAGTTGCAGTCCCGTCCGGTCGGGGAGGTAGTGGTCGAGCAGTACCAGGTCGATGCCGCCCTGTTCGACGGTTGCCAGCGCCTGGGCAGCGCTGTGCGCGCGGGCGGCCACCCGGAATCCGGGAACCTTCCCCACGTATCTGGCGTTGATCTCGGCGACACGGAAGTCGTCGTCCACGACCATGACGTCAATCATTGGCCCTCTCTTCCTCAAGGCCAGCGGGCGTTACGCCCATGTTTCGGCTCCGCTTTTGTAGCGCGATCAAAAAGAGCACAACAGGCTCCTGCGAGCAAAACATCGGCCAGCGCGCAGAAGACTGCTGCCGAGGTACCGGCCGGATCTACGGTCCTCGGCCATGAGCCCAGACACCAGCCCCGCCATCGAACTACGGGGCGCGAGCAAGATCTTCAAGACCCCGTCGGGGGGTCTGCACACCGCCGTCAGAGATCTCGACCTCACGGTCGGCCGCGGCGAGTTCGTGGCGGTCGTCGGCCCCACGGGCTGCGGCAAGTCCACCACGTTGACGCTGGTCAGCGGCCTGGAAGAGCCCACCGAGGGTGAGGTGCTGGTCTCGGGTGAGCCAGTGCGCGGAGTAGGCGGCAAGGTCGGTTTCGTCTTCCAGCAGGACGCCACCTTCCCCTGGCGTACGGTTCTGTCCAACGTGATGGCCGGCCCGCTCTTTCGCGGTGTGCCCAAGGCGGAAGCCCGGGAGAAGGCCCGTGAATGGCTGGCCCGGGTGGGCCTCGCCGCCTTCGAGGACCGCTACCCGCACCAGCTCTCCGGTGGTCAGCGCAAGCGTGTCGCCCTCGCCGCGACCTTCGTCAACGACCCCGAGATCCTGCTGATGGACGAGCCGTTCTCGGCGCTCGACGTGCAGACCAGGGCCCTGATGTCGGACGAGCTGCTGGAGCTCTGGGAAGGCACGGGCGCCTCTGTCGTCTTCGTCACCCACGACCTGGAGGAGTCCATCGCCCTGGCCGACAAGGTCGTCGTCATGACGGCCGGGCCCGCCACCGTCAAGCAGATCTTCGACATCGACCTGCCGCGGCCGCGCAAGGTCGAGGCGGTGCGGCTGGAGCCGCGGTTCATCGAGATCTACCGCGAGATCTGGGAGTCGCTCGGCGAAGAGGTCCGCATCACTCGCGAGAGGGGCGCCGCCAATGTCGCCTGAGGTCATGCCCGAGGTCGTCGTCGCCCCGGCCGGAAAAGAGACGGACCAGCCGGGACGCGCGCACTCGCGGGCCCGCGCCGCGCGCAGACGCCGGATCGTCGTCGTGGCGTCCCGTGTGCTGCTGCTGATCGCCGTCCTCGGCCTGTGGGAGGTTCTCTCCCGGGCCAATGTGATCGATCCGTTCAACTTCTCGATGCCCTCGAAGATCTGGGACCAGATCTACACCTGGGTGACCCACGGGACCGCGCTCGGCTCCCTGGGCGAGCAGATCTGGTACACGATCTACGAGGCACTGCTCGGCTGGGTCATCGGTGTGGCCGGCGGTGTCGTGTGCGGTATCGCCCTGGGCAGGATCACCTTCCTCGCCGATGTCCTTGGTCCATACATCAAGGTGCTCAACTCCATACCCAGGATCGTCCTCGCTCCGATCTTCGTGATCTGGTTCGGGCTCGGTCCCGCGTCCAAGGTCGCGTCCGCCGTCGTCCTGGTGTTCTTCCCGGTGTTCTTCAACGCCTTCCAGGGCGCCCGTGAAGTCGACCGCAACCTGGTGGCCAACGCCAGGATCCTCGGCGCCAGCGATCGCAGGGTCACCCTTCAGGTGGTCATCCCGTCCGCCACCTCGTGGATCTTCACCAGCCTCCACGTCAGCTTCGGCTTCGCCCTCATCGGCGCCATCGTCGGCGAGTACATCGGCGCGACCAAGGGCATCGGCCTGCTCGTCGCACAGTCCCAGGGCACCTTCAACGCGGCCGGTGTGTACGCCGCGATGGTCATCCTCGCCGCCGTCGCGCTCGTCGCCGAGGGACTGCTGACCTTCGCCGAGAACCGCATCTTCCGGTGGAAGCCGTCGGGCTCCGGCGACTGAGCCCTCTCCGGAACCTCTCCTTCCCGCACTCCTCCTTCCCGTCTGTCTCGCACCGCCATCTCACAAGGACGTGAACCGCCATGCGCAAGACCGCCAGATACACCACCCTGGCAGCCGCCGGACTGCTCGCCCTCTCCTCCCTCACCGCCTGTGCCAACGACGCCGCCGGTACCGCGTCCTCCGGCTCCGGCGCCAAGGGCGGCGGAAAGGGCGAGAAGGTCAAGATCATGGTCGGTGGCCTGGACAAGGTCATCTACATGCCGGCGGTGCTCACCCAGCGACTCGGCTTCTTCGACGCCGAGGGCCTCGACGTGGAGCTGCTCAGCGAGCCCGCGGGCGTCCAGGCCGAGACGGCCCTCGTCTCCGGCCAGGTCCAGGGGGCGGTCGGCTTCTACGACCACACGCTCGACCTCCAGGTGAAGGGCAAGGCCGTGGAGTCGGTCGTGCAGTTCTCCCATGCGCCCGGAGAGGTCGAGGTCGTTTCCACCAAGGCCGCCGGCGACATCACCTCGCCCAAGGACTTCAAGGGCAAGAAGCTCGGCGTCACCGGCCTCGGATCGTCGACCGACTTCCTCACCAAGTACCTCGCGGTGAAGAACGGCGTGAAGGTCAGCGAGTTCACACCGGTCGCGGTGGGCGCGGGGCCCACGTTCATCTCGGCCCTCCAGCAGGGTGCCATCGACGGCGGTATGACGACCGACCCGACCGTCGCCACGATCCTGGACAAGAAGGCGGGCCAGGTCCTCCTCGACATGCGGACGCCCGAGGGTTCGCAGGAGGCGCTGGGCGGCCCGTACCCGTCGTCCAGTCTGTACATGCAGACGGACTGGGTGAACGGGCACAAGGCCACCGTCCAGAAGCTGGCCAATGCGTTCGTCAAGACGCTCAAGTGGATGTCCACCCACAGCGCCGCCGAGATCGCCGACAAGATGCCCGCCGACTACTCCCAGGGCAACAAGACGCTCTACGCGGACGCCATCAAGAGCACGCTGCCGATGTTCACCGACGACGGGGTGATGCCCGAGGGCGGCCCCGAGACCGTCGAGAAGGTGCTCAAGGCGTTCAACCCCACCATCCAGAACGCCGACGTCGACCTGAACAAGACGTACACCACGGAGTTCGTCAAGAAGGCGACCGGCTGATTCACCCACGGGGGGCGGCGCTGTCCCAGCCCCGCCCCCCCACGGTCCCGTAGTGCCTCAGGCGTGAGCCGCCCCCACCTCACGGTGGTCCGGGCGGCTCACGGCGTCTCCGTCTCCGTCCACGCCGCGCTCGGCGTGGGCGTGTGCCGGGCGGGATCCAGCTCCGCCTCGGCCAGCGCCTCCGGCAGGACCACCGTGAACTCCGCGCCCCCGCCGTCCGCGTCGCCCACCGTCGCCGTGCCGCCCTGCCGCTCGGCGAGCCTGCGCACCAGGGGGAGTCCGATGCCGCGCTGACCGTGCGGGGGAGGCTCCTTCGTGGACCAGCCCTCGGCGAAGACCAGCTCCCGTTGCGCCGCCGGGATGCCGGGGCCGGTGTCCCTCACCCGCAGGACGACGGTACGGCCCTCGGTGCGCAGTTCGACCTCCACACGTGCGTGCGGTGTGCCCCGGACCGCGTCCAGCGCGTTGTCCACCAGGTTGCCGACGACCGTGACCAGCCCCCTGGGATCGACGAGCCGGTCCGGCAGCCAGGTGCGGTCCGAGACCCACAGGGCGACGGCGCGCTCGGCCGCCACGGTCGCCTTGCCCACCAGCAGGGCCGCCAGCAGCGGGTCCCGGATCTTCTCGGTGACCTGTTCCGCCGTCACGCGGTGGTCGCCGACCACCTCTCCGATGAACTCGACCGCGTCGTCGAACATCTCCAGTTCCAGCAGTCCGAGCAGGGTGTGCATCCGGTTGGCGTGCTCGTGGTCCTGGGCGCGCAGCGCGTCGATGAGGCCACGCGTGGAGTCCAGCTCCCGGCCGAGCTGTTCCAGCTCGGTGCGGTCGCGCAGGGTGGCCACGGCGCCCCCGTCGTCCGTCGGCATGCGGTTGGCGACCAGGACGCGCTGACCGCGGACGGTGAGCAGATCGGTGCCGGTCACCCGGCCGGCCAGTACGTCCGCCGTGCGTCCCTCGCCGAGCGCCTCGTCGGGAGACTCCCCGACGACCTCCTCACCGATGTCCAGCAGACGTTGCGCCTCGTCGTTGAGGAGGCGTATGCGGCCGGCGCGGTCCAGGGCGACGACCCCCTCCCGTATGCCGTGCAGCATCGCCTCGCGTTCCACCAGCAGCCCGGAGATGTCCGAGAAGGCCAGGTCGCGGGTCTGCCGCTGGACGCGCCGGGAGATCAGCCAGGCGGCCAGCGCGCCGACGGCGAGCGCACTGCCCGCGTAGGCCAGCAGGCCCGGGATCGCGTGGAGCAGCCGGGTCCGGACGCTGTTGTACTCGATGCCGACCGACACCGCCCCGATGATCTCGCCGTGGCTGTCGCGCAGGGGCACCTTGCCGCGCGCCGAGCGTCCCAGGGTGCCGCTGTCGATCTCCATCACCTCCTGCCCGTCCAGGGCCCGGCTGGGATCGGTCGAGACCGGGTGGCCCACCTGCGCGGGGTCCCGGTGCGACCAGCGCGTGCCGTCCATGTCCATCACCACGACGTACTCGGCCCCGCTGGCCTTCCTGATCCGCTCCGCCTCCCGCTGCACCGGCCCGTCGACCGTGGCCGGTGTGCTCTCCAGGTCCTCGGCGATCTGCGGCTGGGCGGCGGTGGTCTGCGCGATCGCCAGTGCGCGCCGCATCGCCTCGTCGTCGAGCTGGTGGCCGAGCGGTGCCAGGAACAGACCGGTCGCCAGGACCGCGACCCCCGCGGCGATCGCCACCTGCATCAGCAGGACCTGCGAGAACACTCGCCGGGGCAGTCCCAGGCGCAGGCGGCGTACGGGTGAAATGGGGCTCATGACCCAGACCGTACGCGGGGCGCGGGTCGTACGGCAGGGGAGGGCCGTGGACGGCCCCGGCCGACGGCCGCGAGAACATGCTCGCGGTGGTCGGCCCGGCAGCGCGGCCGTCGTCCGTCCGGGGAGGCGGCACTCCGCCGGTGCGGCCGTCGTCCGTCCAGGGGGCGGTCAGCCCGCCAGCGCGGCCGTCGTCAGCTCGCGCACCGCCACCACGTCCATCCGGGCCGGTGTGCCCAGGAGCGAGGCCCCGCAGCTCTCCGGGCGGGGCGGCAGACAGGCACCCTGGGCCACGACGACCCGCCAGTGACGGCCGTCGGCATGGGCGACGGTCACTTCCCAGCGAGGCGCCGCGCCGTCCGTCCGCACGACGCTCAGCACGCCCGCCGCGTCCTCGCCCACCGAGGCGCGTACGGCCAGCTCGGCCGCTTGGCCGGGCCGCTCCCAGGCGGAGCTCCCGCGGCACCCCCGGGTCACGATCTTCCCCTCCCGGACGCCCTGGAGGACCTCCACGACGGTCCGGGCATCGGCCCGTCCGTACGCGTATCCGTGCGGCAGGACCAGCACCGTCGGCGAAAAGCGATGACCACCCAGATGGGTGACCTCCCAGACGCCCTCCACTCCACGGGCGGCGAGCTCCGCCGCGAGCGGGCGGCCGAGCAGGGCGCAGCAGCGGTCGCGTTTGCCGTTGGTGCAGACGAGCGCGAGGGGGTCCCCGGTGTGGGGTCGGCCGCCCAGCGCGGCCGCGAAGGTCCGGTGGTCGCCTCGGCCGAGCGCGGCGAAGTCCAGGTCGAGCAGGCGTTCCGGGGTGGCCGTCGTGGCGCTGTGCAGCCACGCGTTCCCCGGCGTGGTGTGGGCCGCGTAGACCTTCCGGACGAGCGGTGTGCCGAAGTCGGCGTGCGGGCCGGGGCGGCGGATGAGCGCGATGCGTACGCCCGTGCCGTCGGCCGCCGCCTCCAGGGCACGGCCCAGTGCCGGATCCAGGTGGCTCGAAGTGAGCGCCTTGACACCCCATGGACCCGGCTGTTCCAGCAGGAGCCACGTCCGTGCCGTGGCCGCGGTTCCGGAAACGGGCTCGTCGAGGTCTCCCGAGACGGTCGCACACGTACTCACAGAGGTGAGCCTAACCTGACTTGACGTGTGGTGGCTTCCGGCCGGGTCCGGGGCGACCCCGCCCGTGCCGCCGTCCGCCCCCGTGACCAGGCACCGGTCCGGCCGTGACGACGGCCGGACCGGGACCCTGCCGCTACTCCGGGAGGGGCTGCGGCGGACGCGGCCCCACGTAGTGGCCGCTCGGCCGCATACGCAGCGGTCGCTCCCCGTACTCCTCCAGGGCATGGGCGATCCAGCCGGCCGTACGGGCGACGGCGAAGATCGTCTCGCCCGCCGAGGCCGGCATCCCGCAGGACGCGGTCAGCACGGCCAGGGCGAGGTCCACGTTGGCGTGCAGCGGGGTGTGGCGGGCGGTGGTGGCCACGATGTCGCGGGCGGCCGCGAGGGCGGGCGCGGCCCGGGGGATGTCCTCCAGAAGGGTGAACAGGGTACGCGCGCGCGGGTCCTCGCCGGGGTAGAGCCGGTGCCCCAGGCCGGGGACGCGGCGGCCGGCCCGCAGCTCCTCCGCGATCACGGGCGCCGCGTCCCCCTGGTCGAGCACCTCCAGCAGCAGACGGTGGGCGAGTCCGCTGGCGGCGCCGTGCAGGGGGCCTTCGAGGACGCCGAGGCCGGCGGAGACGGCGGCGTAGGGATGGGCCCGGGCCGACGCCGCGACGCGCACCGCGAGAGTGGAGGCGGCCAGGTCGTGGTCGACGAGGAGGCCGAGTGCCGTGTCCAGGGCCCGCAGCGACGCCTCGTCGGCGTCCCGGCCGGTCAGCCGCGGCCAGAGCCGGTGGGCCAGCGGGCCCGTATCGCGGTGGGTGGGGCGCATGGGCGGCAGCGCGGCGACGAGGGTGGGGACGAGGATGCGCGCGGTGCCGAGCACGGCGTCCTCGGTCAGGTCGAAGCGCAGCGGGTCGGCGGCCGCGGCGGCGATCGCGGCGACCCGCAACCGGTCGGTGGGCCCGGTGTGTTCGGGCAACGCGGCGACCGCGTGGCGGGCGACGGCGGCGGATGCCTCGGGGGCGGTGAACGTGACGCCGGGGCGCAGCCGCCCCGTCCACAGCCACTCGGCGATCTCCTCGTAGGAGTGCCGTGCGGCCAGCTCGGTGGCGTCGACGCCGCGGAAGTAGTACCGGTCCTTGTCGATGAGTGTGATGCGGGTGCGTACGGACAGCTCGGAGCCGCTGCCGGAAGTCCCGCCGCTCTCCCGCCGGTTGCGCCGGGCGAGCGCCTCGACCTCCTTGGCGTCGAAGGTACTGCCACGGCCGCCCGGTACACGCCGGCTGCCGAGCTGGCCGCGGCTCACGTACGCGTACACGGTCTCGGGCTTCACGCCGAGCAGCTCGGCGGCCTCCTTGGTGCTCAGCCGCCGCCCCGGGTGACCTGCGTCGGGCTCTTGATCGCGCATGAAGGTCACCGTAGCGGCCCCTGGGCATATTGATTCAATCAATATTGACAGACAAATAGTCAACCATGGACAGTTCAATCAATTCCAGGGAGGCAATCATGTCCGTCAATAGAGCCGCAGCCACTCGCGTCGAAGTGCCGCGGGGACTCGCGGGCGTCGTCGTCACCGACACCGAGATCGGTGACGTCCGGGGGGTCGAGGGCTTCTACCACTACCGCCAGTACTCGGCCGTCGAACTCGCGCGGACCCGCGGCTTCGAGGACGTCTGGCACCTCCTGGTCCACGGCGAACTGCCGGACGCCGAACAGGGCGCCGCCTTCGCCGCCAGGACCGCGGCACTGCGCCGGCTGCCGGACGGCGTGCGCGCGGCGCTGCCGGCCATCGCCGCGGCCGGCGGTGGCTCCGGCCCCCTGGCCGGTATGCGTACGGCGCTGTCCCTGCTCGGCGCGGCCCAGGGTTTTCGCCCCGTGTACGACATCGACGCCGCCCGGCGCCGAGAGGACACCGTCGTGGCAGCCGCGGCCGTACCGACCCTGCTCACCGCGCTGCACCGGCTGCGGTCGGGGCTCGCCCCGGTGGAACCCCGCGCGGACCTGTCGTACGCGGCCAACTACCTGTACATGCTGACCGGGGTCGAGCCCGACCCGCGCAAGGCGCGTGCGGTCGAGCAATATCTGATCTCGACCATTGATCATGGCTTCAATGCGTCAACCTTCACCGCGCGTGTCATCGCGTCGACGGGGGCGGACGTGGCGGCCTGTCTGGTCGGCGCCGTGGGCGCGCTGTCGGGGCCGCTGCACGGCGGTGCCCCGAGCCGTGCCCTGGACACCCTGGACGCGATCGGCACGCCCGAGCGGATCGACCCCTGGATCCGTGAGCGGGTTCTCGCGGGCGAGCGCATCATGGGCTTCGGTCATGCCGTCTACCGCACGGAGGACCCTCGCTCCCGGATGCTGCGGGAGATCGCGCAGGGGTTCGGTGGCCCGCGGGTGGATTTCGCCGTCGAGGTCGAGCGCCGGGTGGAGGCGATCCTCGCCGAACTCAAACCGGGACGCGAACTGCACACCAACGTCGAGTTCTACGCGGGTGTGGTCATGGAGCTCTGCGGTCTGCCGCGGTCGATGTTCACGCCTACCTTCGCGGCGGGGCGCGTGGTGGGCTGGAGCGCGAACGTCCTGGAGCAGGCGGAGGACTCGAAGATCATCCGCCCGGTGGCGCGGTATGTGGGGCCGGGAGCGCCGGTGAAGGTACCGGACGCGGCCTGAGAGGCGGGTGTGGCCTGGTGCCGTTCTGACGCCAGGCCTCATCGGTGACTGAACGAGCGCTGACGGGGTGCCGGGCTGCTCGCCGGATCGGTCCCGGCTCGCTCAACGGTTGCGTGCGGCCGGGTGGGGTGACGGGGCGGGTCGACGCGGACGCGGACGCGTGGTCGCGAAGGAGCGTCAGGCGTCGGGAATGTCCGCCTTGGCGCGGATCAAGGTCTCCCGGCTCACGATGACGATGCGTTCGTAGTCTGCGCGGGAGGCGTCGACGGGAAGTTCGCCGTCCAGCGCCTCGGTGGCCTCGGTGCCGATGACGGCGAAGTTGCCGTCACTGAGCTCGAACACGTCGGGGCAGTTGGCTCCTGAGTTACTGCCTCGGGCGCTCGGGGGCACACCGATGCGGCGCACGATCTTCAAGGGATACCGGTCCTTACGGATTCTGGGCATAGTGGTGGACCGAACCGTATCCCTGAGGAAGTGGCCTTCGAGGCGACATGGGTGAATGTCACTCAGTCGTGTTGCTGATGCAGGTGTGTTGACCTATCTGGCCCACAGAAACGGGTCATTCGGACGGAGGGCTTCCCACCACCCACCACTCGTCGGTGTCCGCCTCGTCGAGGTCTCTGACGAGACCGTCGACCATTTGTCCGATGCGGGCCTCGTCGGACGACTCCTTCAAGGTCGCGCGCTGGCCCCGTGAGGCCTCCCAGTACTCGCGGAAGATCGGGCTCTGGAAGAACTCCCGCAGATAGGTGTACAGCTCCTCGCGGTCCAGCACTTCCGCGCGGTAGAGGTGGAAGAGGTAGGTGTACCACGCGTTGGCGTAGAGGAACTGACGGCGCTTCTCGGCCGGGATGCCCTTGTCGTAGGTGTCGATCACCGCGGCGAGCGAGGGGTCGTCGATCGCCCTGGCCAGCAACTCCCAGTGCATACGCTGCTGATGTGCCAGAGCCTTGCGGCGGACCGCCAACTCCTCTAGTTCCAGACGCCTTTGTCGCAGATGCTCCTCCTCGACCCGCTTCTGCCGCGCGGCCAGCGTCAAGGCGGCGGTGGCGAGCGTCAGACCGGCTGCGACGGCGCCCAGCCTCCCCGCAGAGTGCTTCCGTATGGCCATGTAGATCCCCGATTCAAGCGACCGTCCGCCGGTCGTCGGAGTGTGGGTCGACTGGTGGGGACCGGCGAGCGATGGGCGGCGCGTGCCGCCTCCAGGGTGCCGAGCGGCTCTGACCGGCGGGGAGGCGGAGAGGAGGCGCACGGAAGGAAGCGAGGGTCGCACACTTCGACGCCATGCCCAACGTCTGCCCCGCCGATGCTGCTAACAATCGTTCACTCAGCGGGGATTCTTCCGGCTCGTATCCTGGGGCGGCAATACGTTCCACGTGGATGCGCCGGTCGTGAGCCGGTGTGCGCGTCGGTGTGAGAGAGGTCGTACGTTGAGCCAGCCGAGCCCGGCCCGGGGGTCGCAGCAGATTCCGGTGATCGTACTCGCCGGATTCCTCGGCTCGGGCAAGACGACCCTGCTCAACCATCTGCTCCACCGTAGCGGCGGCAGCCGGATCGGGGCGATCGTCAACGACTTCGGGGCCATCGAGATCGACGCGATGGCCGTGGCCGGGGCGCTCGGCGACTCCACCGTGTCCCTCGGCAACGGATGTCTGTGCTGCGCCGTCGACAGCAGTGAGCTGGACGTCTTCCTCGATCGGCTGGCACAGCCTGCCGCCGGGATCGACGTCATCGTCATCGAGGCCAGCGGGCTCGCCGAGCCCCGGGAACTCGTCCGGATGCTGCTCGCCAGCGAGCACCCCGGGATCGTCTACGGCGGACTCGTCGAGGTCGTGGACGCCGCCGAGCTCGACGACGCGCGCGCGAGGCACCCCGAGATCGACCGCCACCTCGCCCTCGCCGATCTCGTCGTCGTGAACAAGCTCGACCGGGCCGAGCGAGACGGCGAGCGCGTCCTGGAGCTCGTCCGTTCGCTCACCGACCGGGCCGCCGCCGTCGTGCCGGCCACCTACGGCCGTATCGATCCCGCATACCTGTTCGACTGCCGGCCCGGCGAGGAACGCATCGGGCAGCTCTCCTTCGACGACCTGCACGACCATGACACCGAGGGCGAGCACGCCGGGCATCTGCACACCGCGTACGACAGCCTGTCCTTCGCCTGCGAGCTGCCCCTCGACCCCCGCAGGCTCATGACCTTCCTCGACAGCAGGCCCGAGGGGCTCTACCGGATCAAGGGGTACGTCGACTTCGGGCCCTACGACACCGGGAACCGGTACCGCGTGCACTCCGTCGGGCGGTTTCTGCGTTTCTACCCGGAGGCCCGGGGGCCGGGTGAGGAGCGGCTCACCCAGCTCGTGCTCATCGGCTCCGGCATCGACGCGCCCGCCCTGCGCAAGGAGCTGGAGGCGTGCACGAGCGACGCCCCGCACGCCGACGAGCACGGCATGTGGGGCGTCCTGCGGTACGTCCAGGGCGACGACGACTGCGACGAGCCCGAGTCCTGGGACGGATCCGCCACCACGGGTCGGATCCGCCACCACGGGTCCTAGAACGGATCCGCCACCACGGGTCCTAGAACGGACCCGCCACCACGCCCACCGTCTTCGACAGCGACACGCCCGAGCCGTCGCGGCGCGGGTCGATCTCCGGGAGCTCGGCCGGGGTGCCGTTCTTCTGCGCCGCCCGTGCCGGGACGGGACCCGCCCAGGCCAGGGACAGGCAGTCCTCGCCCTTCAGGAACCGCTGGCAGCGGACACCGCCGGTGGCGCGGCCCTTGCGCGGGTACTGGTCGAACGGGGTCATCTTGCCGGTCGTCTGCACGGAGTCGTCCAGGGTGCCGCGCGAGCCGGCGACGGTGAAGACGACCGCGTCCACGGCCGGGTCCACCACGGTGAACGAGATCACCTTCGCGCCCTCGGTGAGCTTGATGCCCGCCATGCCGCCCGCCGGACGGCCCTGCGGGCGCACCTGCGACGCCTGGTAGCGCAGCAGCTGCGCGTCGTCCGTGATGAAGACCAGGTCCTCCTCGCCGGTGCGCAGTTCCACCGCGCCGACGATCCGGTCACCCTCCTTGAGGGCGATGACCTCCAGCTCGTCCTTGTTGGTGGGATAGTCCGGGACCACCCGCTTGACCACGCCCTGTTCGGTGCCGATGGCCAGGCCGGGGGACGACTCGTCCAGCGTGGTCAGACAGACCAGCGTCTCGTCGTCGTCGAGGGAGACGAACTCCGCGAGCGGGGCGCCGCCCGACAGGTTCGGCGCCGACGCGGTGTCCGGGAGCTGCGGCAGGTCGACGACGTTGATCCGCAGCAGACGGCCCGCCGAGGTGACGGCGCCGATCTCACCGCGCGCGGTGGCGGGCACCGTCGAGACGATCACGTCGTGCTTGGTGCGGTGGGCGTCGGGGTCCTCCGGGAAGGGCTCCGCGTTCGCCGTACGGGCCAGCAGGCCGGTCGACGACAGCAGCACCCGGCACGGGTCGTCCGCGACCTGGAGCGGCACGGTGGCGGCCGGGGCGCCCGCGGACTCCAGCAGCACCGTACGCCGCTCGGTGCCGAACTTCTTCGCCACCGCGGCCAGTTCGGCCGAGACCAGCTTGCGCAGCTCCGCGTCCGACTCCAGGATCCGGGTCAGCTCCGCGATCTCCGTGTTGAGCCGTTCCTGCTCCGACTCCAGCTCGATCCGGTCGAAGCGGGTCAGCCGGCGCAGCGGCGTGTCCAGGATGTACTGCGTCTGGATCTCCGACAGCCCGAAGCGCTCCATCAGGCGCTCCTTCGCCTGCGCGGAGTTGTCGCTGGAGCGGATCAGCCGGATGACCTCGTCGATGTCGACGAGCGCCGTCAGCAGGCCCTCCACCAGGTGCAGCCGGTCGCGCCGCTTGGTGCGCCGGAACTCCGAGCGGCGCCGGACGACCTCGAAACGGTGGTCGAGGTAGACCTCGAGAAGCTCCTTCAGGCCCAGCGTGAGCGGCTGGCCGTCGACCAGCGCGACGTTGTTGATGCCGAAGGACTCCTCCATCGGCGTCAGCTTGTAGAGCTGCTCCAGGACCGCCTCCGGCACGAAGCCGTTCTTGATCTCGATGACCAGGCGCAGGCCGTGCTCACGGTCGGTGAGGTCCTTGACGTCGGCGATGCCCTGGATCTTCTTCGCGCCGACCAGGTCCTTGATCTTGGCGATCACCTTCTCCGGGCCGACCGTGAAGGGCAGCTCGGTGACGATCAGACCCTTGCGGCGGGCCGTGACGGTCTCCACCGCGACCGTGGCGCGGATCTTGAAGGTGCCGCGGCCGTTCTCGTACGCGTCCCTGATGCCGCCGAGGCCGACGATCCGGCCGCCGGTGGGCAGGTCGGGACCCGGGACGAACCGCATCAGGGCGTCCAGGTCCGCGGCCGGATAGCGGATGAGGTGGCGGGCGGCCGCGATGACCTCGCCGAGGTTGTGCGGCGGCATGTTCGTGGCCATGCCGACCGCGATGCCCGACGAGCCGTTCACCAGGAGGTTCGGGAAGGCCGCCGGCAGCGTGGCCGGCTCCTGCTCCTGGCCGTCGTAGTTGGGGGCGAAGTCGACGGTGTCCTCGTCGATCGACTCCGTCATCAGGCTCGCGGCGGAGGCGGCCTTGCACTCGGTGTACCGCATGGCGGCCGGCGGGTCGTCGTTGCCCAGCGAACCGAAGTTGCCGTGGCCGTCGACGAGCGGCACGCGCATGGAGAACGGCTGGGCCATGCGCACCAGGGCGTCGTAGATCGACGCGTCGCCGTGCGGGTGCAGCTTGCCCATCACCTCGCCGACGACACGGGCGCACTTCACGTAGCCGCGCTCGGGACGCAGACCCATCTCGTTCATCTGGTACACGATGCGGCGGTGCACCGGCTTGAGGCCGTCGCGGGCGTCCGGCAGCGCGCGGGAGTAGATGACCGAGTACGCGTACTCGAGGAAGGAGCCCTGCATCTCGTCGACGACGTCGATGTCGAGGATCCGCTCCTCGTACGAGTCGTCGGGCGGCGGGGTCTTCGTGCTGCGGCGGGCCATCGCTGCCGGCTCCTTGCTGACGCGTGAACGGGTTCTGACGCGGACCATTGTGGACCGCGCTACTGACAGTGCGGGCGGGGCCCCGGCGTCGTCCGCCCGGCCCGGTGTGGAGCGGCGCCTGCCTCCACGACTGCCCGCAGGCTACGCGATCTCGCTCTCGGCGTACGTCCCGCGGGAACTTCGCCCATGGTCCGCCCGCTTGCATACAGTGGCAGGACAGGCACGAAACGCGCGGTCGGACGACCGCGTCCGCGATCGAAGGGACGTACATGCCCATGGGTCACACGGCCACAGCCGAGGCAGGCTCCGGGGGCCTGACAGCGACCGAGCACCGCTTGGCCAACGGCCTTCGCGTGGTGCTCTCCGAGGACCATCTGACCCCGGTCGCGGCGGTGTGCCTCTGGTACGACGTCGGCTCCCGCCACGAAGTCAAGGGCCGTACAGGCCTGGCTCACCTCTTCGAGCACCTGATGTTCCAGGGGTCCGGACAGGTCAAGGGCAACGGCCACTTCGAGCTGGTGCAGGGCGCGGGCGGTTCGCTGAACGGCACCACCAGCTTCGAACGCACCAACTACTTCGAGACCATGCCCACCCACCAGCTGGAGCTCGCCCTCTGGCTGGAGGCCGACCGCATGGGCTCCCTGCTCGCCGCCCTCGACGACGATTCCATGGAGAACCAGCGGGACGTCGTCAAGAACGAGCGCCGCCAGCGCTACGACAACGTGCCCTACGGCACCGCGTTCGAGAAGCTGACCGCCCTCGCCTACCCGGAGGGCCACCCCTACCACCACACGCCCATCGGCTCGATGGCCGACCTGGACGCGGCCACCCTGGAGGACGCGCGGGCGTTCTTCCGGACGTACTACGCGCCGAACAACGCCGTCCTCTCCGTGGTCGGCGACATCGACCCGGCGCAGACGCTCGCCTGGGTCGAGAAGTACTTCGGCTCCATCGCCTCCCACGACGCCAAGCCCGCCCCGCGCGACGGCTCGCTGCCCGAGGTCATCGGCGGTCAGCTGCGCGAGGTCGTCGAGGAGGAGGTCCCGGCGCGCGCCCTGATGGCCGCCTACCGGCTGCCGCACGACGGCACGCGCGCGTGCGACGCCGCCGACCTGGCGCTGACCGTCCTGGGCGGCGGGGAGTCCTCCCGCCTCTACAACCGGCTGGTACGGCGCGACCGTACGGCGGTCGCGGCCGGCTTCGGCCTGCTGCGGCTGGCGGGGGCGCCCTCCCTGGGCTGGCTGGACGTGAAGACCTCCGGTGACGTCGAGGTGCCGGTCATCGAGGCCGCCATCGACGAGGAGCTCGCCCGGTTCGCCGAGGAGGGCCCCACGGACGAGGAGATGGAGCGCGCCCAGGCCCAGTTGGAGCGCGAGTGGCTGGACCGGCTCGGCACGGTCGCGGGCCGCGCCGACGAACTGTGCCGCTACGCCGTCCTGTTCGGCGACCCGCAGCTCGCCCTCACCGCCGTCGGGCGGGTGCTGGAAGTGACGGCCGAGGAGGTCCAGGCGATCGCCAAGGCCCGCCTGCGCCCCGACAACCGCGCGGTGCTCGTGTACGAGCCGACCGCCCCCGAGGCGCTGGACGAGGCCGAGGCCGCGGAGCGCACCGAAGACCCGGAGTCCGCGGCGACCGTGGAAGCCACCGACGAGACCGAGGAGGCGGCCCAGTGACCGAGCTCGCCACGATGCAGTTCCACCCCCAGCCCCAACCGGGCGAGGCCAGGCCCTGGGCGTTCCCGGCGCCGGAGCGCGGCACCCTGGACAACGGCCTGACGCTGCTGCGCTGCCACCGCCCCGGCCAGCAGGTCGTCGCCGTCGAGGTGCTCCTCGACGCGCCGCTGGAGGCCGAGCCGGCCGGTCTCGACGGCGTGGCCACGATCATGGCGCGGGCCTTCTCGGAGGGCACCGACAAGCTCACCGCGGAGGAGTTCGCCGCCGAACTGGAGCGCTGCGGCGCCACGCTGGACGCGCACGCCGACCACCCCGGCGTACGGCTGAGCCTCGAAGTGCCGGTCTCGCGCCTGGCGAAGGCGCTCGGCCTGCTCGCCGACGCCCTGCGCGCGCCCGCGTTCGCGGACAGCGAGGTCGAGCGGCTGGTGCGCAACCGGCTCGACGAGATCCCGCACGAGCTGGCCAACCCCGCACGCCGGGGGGCCAAGGAGCTCTCCAAGGAGCTGTTCCCGGCGGCCTCGCGGATGTCGCGCCCGCGCCAGGGCACCGAGGAGACGGTCACGAAGATCGACTCCGCGGCCGTACGCGCCTTCTACGACCGGCATGTCCGCCCCGCCACGGCCACCGCCGTGATCGTCGGCGATCTCGCGGGCATCGACCTGGACGAGCTGCTCGGCGACACGCTGGGTGCCTGGAAGGGCTCCTCGGCCGAGCCCCGGCCGGTGCCGCCGGTGAGCTCCGACGACACCGGCCGCGTCGTCATCGTGGACCGTCCCGGCGCGGTCCAGACGCAGTTGCTGATCGGCCGCACCGGGGCCGACCGGCACGACCGGGTCTGGCCCGCGCAGGTGCTCGGCACGTACTGCCTCGGCGGCACCCTCACCTCCCGGCTGGACCGCGTCCTGCGGGAGGAGAAGGGCTACACCTACGGCGTGCGCGCGTTCGGCCAGGTGCTCCGGTCGGCGCCGGACGGCACGGGCGCCGCGATGCTCGCCATCAGCGGCTCCGTGGACACCCCGAACACCGGTCCCGCCCTGGCGGACCTGTGGACCGTGCTGCGCACGCTCGCGGCGGAGGGCCTGACCGACGCGGAGCGCGACGTCGCCGTGCAGAACCTCGTCGGGGTGGCGCCGCTGAAGTACGAGACCGCGGCGGCCGTGGCGGCCACGCTGGCCGACCAGGTCGAGCAGCACCTGCCCGACGACTACCAGGCGACGCTCTACCGGCAGCTCGCCGCGACCGGCACGGTGGAGGCCACCGCCGCGGCCGTGAGCGCCTTCCCGGTGGACCGTCTGGTGACGATCCTCGTGGGCGACGCGGCACAGATCAAGGAGCCTGTCGAGGCGCTCGGCATCGGTGAGGTCACCGTCGTGTCCGCCGAGTAGGGCACGCGCGCGAAGGGGCCCCGGTGACCTGTCGGTCGCCGGGGCCCCTTCGCGTACAGGCGATGTCCGAATTGAGGCGGAGACATCCTGTCTGCCGTGTGGCGTGCGCTACAAAACATGCGATCCGTTTGATGATCGAAAGACGGCGCCCGTACCGTCACTTGGACTGTTCGTCGGGCAGTGCGCCGCATCCGCGGCAGCGGACAGTCATCGCCGAGTCCCCCAGGCGCGAGCCAGGGGAGCCGGGGACCCATCGCAGTCCCTGGGGTGAATCGGACGTCCGCGCACACCGCGAGGCGTCCGTAGGAGACCTTCCTGCTCCGAACCCGTCAGCTAACCCGGTAGGCGAGAGGGAAGGAAAGGATCAGCCTCTACATGGCGTTCACGGGCGTTTCCGGCAAGCACCGTCGTCCCAGCCGGATGAAGCGCACCAGCGCTCACGCAGCCGGTATCGCGGCTCTCGCCACCACCGGCGTCGTCGGCACCCTCGCGGCCCCCGCGCTCGCCGCCGAGAACCCCGTCGAGCAGACGGGCCTCACCCCGGTCGTCACCCTCGGCGACGAGGCCGCCGAGCAGGTCGACGCCCAGGCGGCCGCCCAGCAGCAGGCAGCCGCCCAGCAGCTGGCCGAGGAGATCGCCCACGCGAAGGCCGCGGCGAGGGCCGCGGCCGCCCGCAAGGCCGAGGAACGCGCCGCCCGCGAGGCCGAGCGCAAGCGCCTCAACACGTTCGTGTCGCCGATCACCGGCTCCTACGTCTCCACGGGCTACCTCAGCAGCAGCTCGCTGTGGTCCTCCGGCAGCCACACCGGCGTCGACTTCCACGCCGCCACCGGCACCACCGTCCACGCGGTCGGCTACGGCACCGTCGTCGAGGCCGGCTGGGGCGGCGCCTACGGCAACCAGGTCGTCATCCAGATGAACGACGGCACGTACACCCAGTACGGCCACCTGTCCTCCATCGGTGTCTCGGTGGGTCAGCAGGTCGTCACCGGCCAGCAGATCGGCCTCTCCGGCGCGACCGGCAACGTCACCGGACCGCACCTGCACTTCGAGGCCCGTACGACCGCCGAGTACGGCTCGGACATCGACCCGGTCGCCTACCTCCGCAACCACGGTGTGAACGTCTGACGCCCGTCCGCGCTGCGGACGTCCGGCGACGACCGCGCGACCTACCGAAAGCCCCGGCTCCCCGAGCCGGGGCTTTCGGCGTTCCGGCACCGCTCTGTCCAAAAAATATCCCCGGATTCCGGCCGCCCGTCGGAAATTACGCCTGATTGCAATAGAGTCGCTGGACACATGTCAATCGGCGACGTTTCACGGGCATTAAGGCGGAGGTCGGTCATGCGTATTCCGGCGCACTCGGTGTGCACGGCGATCCGGGACGACATCGTCGCCGGTGTCTACGAGCGTGGCAGCCGGCTCACCGAGGAACTTCTCGCCCGGCGCTACGGC
Source organism: Streptomyces sp. NPDC104096 (assembly GCF_055584385.1). Lineage (NCBI taxonomy): Bacteria > Bacillati > Actinomycetota > Actinomycetes > Kitasatosporales > Streptomycetaceae > Streptomyces > Streptomyces sp. NPDC104096. Next base: position 24,731 of record NZ_JBVJMD010000018.1, on the reverse strand, counting down.
GTCTCGCGCGTCCCGGTCCGGGAGGCCCTGCGCACGCTGGAGGCGGAGGGCTTCGTGGTGACCCGCCGGCACGCGGGCGCGTGCGTGGCGGAACCCACCGAGCAGGAGGCCTCCGACCTGCTGGAGATGCGCATGCTCCTGGAGCCGCTGGGTGCCTCCCGGGCCGCCCAGCGGCGCACCGAGGCCCATCTCAAGGTGCTGCGCGGCCTGGTCCGGCTCGGCCAGGAGCGGGCCAGGCGGGGCAACAGCGAGGATCTGCGCTCCCTGGGCGGATGGTTCCACGAGACGCTCGCCCAGGCCTCCGGCAGCCAGGCGCTGACCGCCACGCTCACCCAGCTGCGGCACAAGATCGCCTGGATGTACGCGACGGAGGCGCCCGCCGACCCCGTGGAGTCCTGGGCCGAGCACGGCGCGATCGTGGACGCGGTGGCGCGCGGCGACGGCGAGCGTGCGCGGGCGGTCACGGCGCTGCACGCCGAGCGCGCGAGCGTCGTGCACCGACTGCGGTTCTCCGGCGCGGGGGAGCGCGCCGACCGTGTGAGGACTTCGCAACATCCCGTAAACGTGACGGGTCTGCGGAATTAACAGAAGCGCCGTATACAAAGAAGGGATATTCGGCGGAGATGTATTTCCGTTGCCCTTGCTCTCGTGTGCCGGGAATTTCCCGTCGCACGTTCTTCGCATGCGCGCAGAATGCCAAGACGCCGAATGAAAACGGCGGAGCCGCGTCGGCCGGAAAGGCCGACGCGGCTCCGCCGTTCACCGTGCGGTGTGCTGCGCCGCGCGCCCCGCGATGTGCCGCGGGCGAGGCTCAGACGGTCTCGGGAAGCTCTTCGAGACCCTCGGTGACCAGCTTGGCCAGACGGTCGAGGGCGGCGTCCGCACCCTCGGCGTCGGAGGCGAGGACGATCTCCTCGCCACCCTCGGCGCCGAGGCCGAGGACGGCCAGCATGGAGGCCGCGTTGACGGGGTTGCCGTCGGCCTTGGCGATCGTGACCGGGACGCCAGTGGCCGTGGTGGCCCGGACGAAGATGGAGGCGGGACGGGCGTGGAGGCCCTCGGCCCAGCCGACGTTGACGCGGCGCTCAGCCATGTGATGCTGCCCTTCAGTGTCTCAGGGTTGTCTAGACCAGTGTGACATGCCGGGACGGGTGCCGGGTGCGACCCGGTTCCCGTCCCGGGGGTGCCGGCCGCGGCCTCGACCCGACATCCGTCCCCCACAGACTGCCTCGCGCCGTTGTCGTACGCGAGCCGTACTCTGGGGCCCATGCAGACCTCGGCGGACCCGCAGGACCGGCACGAGTACCCCGCGCACTGGGAAGCGGACGTGGTGCTGCGCGACGGCGGCACCGCCCGCGTCCGGCCCATCACGGTCGACGACGCCGACCGCCTGGTCAGCTTCTACGAGCAGGTCTCGGACGAGTCGAAGTACTACCGCTTCTTCGCGCCGTACCCGCGCCTGTCCGCCAAGGACGTCCGCCGCTTCACGCACCACGACTTCGTGGACCGGGTGGGGCTCGCGGCCGTGATCGGGGACGAGTTCGTCGCCACCGTGCGCTACGACCGCATCGGCGCCGGCGGAGCGCCCGCCTCCGCGCCCGCCGACGAGGCCGAGGTCGCCTTCCTGGTCCAGGACGCGCACCAGGGCAGGGGGGTCGCCTCCGCGCTGCTGGAGCACATCGCGGCCGTCGCGCGCGAGCGGGGCATCCGCCGCTTCGCCGCCGAGGTGCTGCCCGCGAACACCAAGATGATCAAGGTGTTCACGGACGCCGGCTACACCCAGAAGCGCAGCTTCGAGGACGGTGTCGTACGCCTGGAGTTCGACCTCGAACCGACGGCGCGCTCGCTGGCCGTGCAGCGCGCGCGGGAGCAGCGCGCCGAGGCACGGTCGGTGCGCCGGCTGCTCGCCCCGGGCTCCGTCGCCGTCGTCGGCGTCGGCCGCGCCCCGGGAGGCGTCGGCCGCAGCGTCCTCGGCAACCTCCGGGAGGCCGGGTTCACCGGACGCCTGTACGCCGTGAACCGGGCGCTGCCCGAGGGGCAGGACGAGCTCGACGGCGTGCCCGCCCTCCGTTCGGTGCGCGACATCGAAGGACCCGTCGACGTCGCGGTCGTCGCCGTGCCGACCGAGCGCGTGCCCGACGTCGTCACCGAGTGCGGCGAGCACGGCGTCCAGGGTCTCGTCGTGGTCTCCTCCGGGTACGCGGAGAGCGGACCCGAAGGGCGCGAGCGCCAGCGCGAACTCGTACGCCACGCACGCGTGTACGGGATGCGCATCATCGGCCCGAACGCCTTCGGGATCATCAACACCTCCCCGGACGTACGGCTGAACGCCTCGCTGGCCCCGCAGATGCCCCGTCCCGGGCGGATCGGTCTGTTCGCGCAGTCCGGCGCCATCGGCATCGCCCTGCTGTCCCGGCTGCACCGGCGCGGCGGCGGTGTCACCGGTGTCACGGGCGTGTCCACCTTCGTGTCGTCCGGCAACCGGGCGGACGTCTCCGGCAACGACGTCCTCCAGTACTGGTACGACGACCCGGACACCGACGTCGCCCTGATGTACCTGGAGTCCATCGGCAACCCGCGCAAGTTCACCCGCCTGGCCCGGCGGACGGCCGCGGCGAAGCCGCTCGTCGTCGTGCAGGGCGCGGGCCACGTCCCGCAGGGGCACGCCGTACGGGCGACCCGGCTGCCGCACGCGACCGTGTCCGCGTTGCTGCGGCAGGCCGGGGTCATCCGCGTCGACACCATCACCGAGCTGGTCGACGCGGGGCTGCTGCTCGCCCGCCAGCCGCTTCCGGCCGGGCCGCGGGTGGCGATCCTCGGCAACTCCGAGTCGCTGGGCGTGCTGACGTACGACGCCTGCCTCGCCGAGGGGTTGCGGCCGCAGCCGCCGGTCGACCTGACCACGGGGGCCACGGCGGACGACTTCCGGGGGGCGCTGTCGCGGGCGCTGGCGGACGAGACGTGCGACGCGGTCGTGGTGACCGCGATACCGGCGGTCGGCGAGGAGTCGGTCGGGGACGCCACGCTGGCCGAGGCGCTGCGGTCGGCCGCGGCCGCCGTCCCCGCGAAGCCGGTGCTGGTCGTGCACGTGGAACTGGGCGGACTCGCCGAGGCACTGTCGGCGGCGGCGAGCACCGCGCCGCAGGCCCAGGCGTCCACCCGCCCCGCACCCCGGCCGCCCACCACGCAACCGGAGCGGCCGGCCCCCGCGTCCCGGCCCTCCCCGGCCGCGGCCGTCCCCGGGCCCCCCGGAACGCCCGCGCCGCCCGGAACTCCCGGAACGCCCGGGTCCCTCGGAACGCCCGGAACCTCCGGAGCGCCCGGCTCCCTCGGCGAGCCCGGCATCCCCGACCCGGGCTCCCGCCTCATCCCCGCCTACCCCGCCGCCGAGCGCGCGGTCCGCGCTCTCGCCGAGGCCGTGAAGTACGGGCAGTGGCGGCGCGAGGCCGCCGACCCGGGCAAGGTGCCGGAGTACGAGGACATCGACGAGAAGGGGGCCGCCCGGCTGATCGAGGGCCTGCTCGACCGCGGCCAGGGGCTCACCCTCGGCACCCGGGAGACGTGCGAGCTGCTCGGACGGTACGGGATCGCCGTGCGCGAGGCGGTGCCCGCACCCACCCCCGAGGCAGCCGTCGAGGCCGCCCGCACCCTCGGCTACCCCGTGGCCCTCAAGGCCACCGCACCGCACCTGCGACACCGCGCCGACCTCGGCGGCGTACGCCTCGACCTGGCGGACGAGGAGCAACTGCGCCGGGCGTACGCCGAGCTGACCGAGCTGTTCGGGAAGCCGGACGAGCTGCGGCCGGTGGTGCAGGCGATGGCACCGCGCGGGGTCGACACGGTCGTGCGCTCGGTCATCGATCCGAAGGCCGGGGCCGTGCTGTCGTTCGGGCTCGCCGGGGCCGCCTCCCAACTGCTCGACGACATGGCGCACCGGTTGGTTCCGGTCACCGACCGGGACGCGACCTCACTGGTCCGGTCGATCCGGACGGCGCCGCTGCTGTTCGGCTGGCGGGGTTCGACCCCGGTCGACACGCCTGCGCTGGAGGAACTGCTGCTACGGGTGTCCCGGCTGGTGGACGACCACCCCGAGGTCGTCGCGGTCACCCTGGAGCCGGTCGTCGTCGCCCCTCGCGGACTGAGCGTCCTCGGCGCCACCGTGCGCCTGGCGCCACCCCCCGTCCGGGACGACCTCGGCCCGCGCACGCTCCCCTCGTACTGAGCGCGGCGCCGAGCGGCTGTCCGGTCTCACCGGGCGCCGCGCCGAGAGGCTGTCCGGGCCGCACGGTTCCCTCGCGCGGAACCGTCGGGTACGCCGAGCGGTGCCTCGCAGTCAGTGCGCCCCCGTAGGATGGACGTCATGGCCAAGACCAGTACGACGACCCAGGGGCTGCGTGCGGCGATCGAGCGCAGCGGCTACTACCCGGCCCTCGTGGCCGAGGCGGTGGAGGCCGCCGTGGGCGGCGAGCCGATCCGGTCGTACCTGGTCCACCAGGAGACCACGTTCGACCAGAACGAGGTGCGCCGGCACGTGACCGTGCTGGTCCTCACCGGCAACCGCTTCATCGTGAGCCACACCGACGAGCAGGCCGCGGACACCACCTCCCCGACGCCGTACGCCACGACGTCCACGGAGTCCGTGAAGATCGGCCGGATCTCGTCCGTCGTGGTCAGCCGGGTGGTCGCCAACCCCGAGTCCTACACCCCCGGCACGCTGCCGCGCGAGATCGTGCTGACCATCGGCTGGGGCGCCGTCTCCCGCATCGACCTGGAGCCCGCCGCCTGCGGCGACCCCAACTGCGACGCCGACCACGGCTACACGGGCAGCTCGACGGCGGACGACCTCAGCCTGCGCGTCAGCGAGGCCGGGGACGGCCCGGAGACGGTCCGCCAGGCCCTCTCCTTCGCCCAGGCGATCTCCGAGGCGACAGCGGACGTCACCCCCTGATGTCCCCTCTCTCGCCGTCCGATCCCGTGGCCTGGGACCACCCCGAGCCGCTCGCCGTCGGCTCCGCCCCCGTCCCGGAGTACGGCTCCGGTTCGCTCGCCGACCTGCTGCCCACGCTCGCCGACGGCATGGGCGTCCCGGGCATGCCCACCGGCATCCCCGAGCTGACCGCCGCCGACCGCAACTGCGTGTTCCTGATCGACGGCCTGGGCTGGGAACAGCTCGGGGCGCACCCGGACGAGGCGCCCTTCATGGCCTCGCTGCTGGCGAGCTCCCGCGGCGGCACCGGCCGCCCGATCACCGCCGGCTACCCGGCCACCACCGCGACCTCCCTCGCCTCCGTCGGCACCGGCCTGCCGCCGGGCGCCCACGGCCTGCCCGGTTACACCGTCCGCAACCCGGACACCGGCGAGCTGATGAACCAGCTCCGCTGGAAGCCGTGGACCTCGCCCCGCGTCTGGCAGCCGTACCCCACCGTCTTCCAGCTGGCCCAGGCGGCCGGCGTGCACGCCGCCCAGGTCTCGTCGCCGACCTTCGCGAACACCCCGCTGACCAAGGTCGCCCTCAGCGGCGGAACGTTCCACGGGCGGCTGGCCGGCGAGGAGCGCGTGGATCTCGCGGCCGCCCAACTGGCCGCGGCCGACCGCGCCCTGGTCTACACGTACTACGCCGAACTCGACGGCGCGGGTCACCGCTACGGCGTCGCCTCCGACACCTGGCGCGGCCAGCTCATGTACGTCGACCGGCTCGTCCAGCGCCTGGCCGAGCAGCTGCCCCCGCGCAGCGCCCTGTACGTCACGGCCGACCACGGCATGATCGACGTACCGTTCGACGAGCAGCACCGCATCGACTTCGACGAGGACTGGGAGCTGCGCGCCGGCGTGGCCCTGCTGGGCGGCGAGGGCCGCGCCCGCCACGTCTACGCGGTGCCGGGCGCCGAGAACGACGTACTGACCTGCTGGCGCGAGGTGCTCGGCGAGCAGTTCTGGGTGGCCTCGCGGGACGAGGCGATCGCGGCCGGATGGTTCGGTCCGCACATCGACGAACGCGTGTACGCGCGTATCGGCGACGTGGTGGCGGCCGCCCACGACGACGTGTTGATCATCGCCTCGGAGCGGGAACCGAAGGAGTCGGCGATGGTCGGCAACCATGGTTCGATGACCCCGGCCGAGCAGCTGGTACCCCTGCTCGAAGTACGCACCTGAGCCCCACCCCGACACCCCGTCCCCTCCCGTCCGCCCTCCGCCTGTCTCCGCCGAAAGGTGCTCCGCTTCCCATGCCCGAGCTGGTGTTCTTCTCCGGAACGATGGACTGCGGGAAGTCGACGCTGGCCCTCCAGATCGAGCACAACCGCTCCACGCGGGGGCTGGTCGGCATGATCTTCACGCGGGACGACCGCGCGGGCGAGGGCAAGCTGTCCTCGCGCCTCGGTCTGGTCACGGACGCGGTCGAGGTCGAGGACGGCCAGGACCTGTACGCGTTCCTCGTCGACCACCTCTCCAAGGGCGGGCGCGCGGACTACGTGATCGCGGACGAGGCGCAGTTCCTGGCACCCGAACAGATCGACCAGCTCGCGCGGGTCGTCGACGACCTGGGAGTGGACGTCTACGCCTTCGGCATCACGACCGACTTCCGCTCCAAGCTCTTCCCCGGCTCCCAGCGGCTGGTGGAGCTGGCCGACCGGGTCGAGGTGCTCCAGGTCGAGGCCCTGTGCTGGTGCGGCGCCCGCGCCACGCACAACGCCCGCACGGTCGGCGGCGAGATGGTCGTCGAGGGCGCCCAGGTGGTCGTGGGCGACGTCAACCGCTCCGCGGACGAGATCGGCTACGAGGTGCTGTGCCGCCGCCATCACCGGCGTCGTATGACGTCGGCCACGGCCCACGCGGCGGCCCTGTCGCCCGACGTGCTGCCGGTGTCGACCTCCTGAGCCCCGGGCTCGCTCCGCCGGACCGTCAGCGCGGGCTCTGGACCAGGGCGAACCGGGCCCCCTCCGGGTCCGCCACCGAGGCCACGCGCCCGTGGGCGCCGTCCCGGGCCGGCTGGAGGACCCGTCCGCCGAGTGCGACGAGCCGGGCCAGCGACTCGTCGGTGTCGGCCACCTCGAAGTACGTCAGCCAGTGCGGGCCGCGTTCGCGCGGCAGCGCGTTGCCCACCCCCTGGATGCCCGCCACCGGGCGGCCCTCGGCGTACAGCGTCACCTGGTCGAAGTCGGCCGGGGCCAACGGCTGTTCCTCGTAGCCGAACACCGATGCGTAGAACTTGGCGACGGTCACCGAGTCGAAGGTCAGCAACTCGTTCCAGGCGGGCGTGCCCGGGACGCCGGGGGCTCCGACGGCTCCGAGGCCGCCGTCGGCCGGGTGTTCCGTCGTCTGCCAGACACCGAAGACGGCGCCCGACGGGTCCGAGCAGATCGCCAGCCGTCCGGCCTCGGCCGCGTCGAGCGGTCCGACGCCGAGCGTGCCGCCGCACAGCCGTACCGTCTCGGCGGTCTGGTCCACGTCGTCCGAGGCGAGATAGGGAGTCCAGGCGGTCGGCAGGTGCAGGTCCGGTGGCAGTTGGCCGATGCCCGCCACCTCGCGGCCGTCCAGCAGGGCCCTGACGTACGGGCCGAGCCGCCGGGGGCCGGGCTGGAACTCCCAGCCGAAGAGCTCTCCGTAGAAGTCCTGGGTCGCCGCCGGTTCGTGCACCATCAGGCTCACCCAGCAGGGCGTGCCGGGCGCGTACCGGGCGTGCGCCTCGCCGTTCGGGCCGGCCGATTCCCGTGTCTCGGTCATCGTCACTCTCTTCTCGGCCCCTCGTGGGGGCCGCGTCGCTTCCGCTCTCCGGACCCCGTGCCCGATGCTCGCACCGAGCGTGGCGCCCCGCTCACCGGGCGTACACGCCGTCACGCGTGCGTGGGCCCCATAGCCGGAGAATGCCCGCTGTAAGGTTTCTCGTCCCTTTCGGAACGATTACTCGTGGGGGTCGATCAGTTGTACAGCATGTGGCCGATCCCATACGCCTCGTGACCGCGCCTGCCCGGCCGAGCAGAGTAGCGGGACATCGGCGATGCGGCCACCCCGTGCGCGAGGATGGGGCCATGAACGCCATCATCTCCGCAGCAGAACTCGCGACCGTCCTGTCCGGGGAGCGTCCGCCGACGCTGCTCGACGTCCGCTGGCAGCTCAGCACGGCCAAGGCGGCCGGGGAGCCGGCCTTCGACGGTCGGGCCGAGTACGCGGCCGGTCATGTGCCCGGAGCCGTCTTCGTCGACCTGGACGCGGAGCTCGCCGCCGCGCCCGGCCCGGACGGCCGGCACCCGTTGCCCGACATCGCGGAGTTCGGTGCCGCGATGCGCCGGGCGGGCGTGTCGCGAGAGGTGCCGGTGATCGTGTACGACGGCGGACAGGGCTGGGCGGCGGCGCGCGCGTGGTGGCTGCTGCGCTGGACGGGTCATCCGGATGTGCGGGTCCTGGACGGCGGGTTGGCGGCCTGGGAGGGGGACCTGACGGTGGACGTGCCCACTCCCGCCGAGGGCGACTTCCAGCCGGTTCCGGAGGCTGCGGGATTCCTGGACGCGGACGGGGCCGCGGCGCTGGCGCGGTCGGGGGTGCTGTTCGACGCGCGCGCGGGGGAGCGGTACCGGGGCGAGGTGGAGCCGATCGACCGGGTCGGCGGGCACATCCCGGGCGCGGTGTCGGCGCCCACCATGCAGAACGTGGCGGCGGACGGGCGGTTCCTGCCCGCCGGGGAACTGAACGCGCGCTTCAGGGCGTTGGGCGCCGCCGAGGGCACCGAGGTGGGCGTGTACTGCGGTTCGGGGGTCTCCGGCGCCCATGAGGTGCTCGCGCTGGCGGTCGCCGGGATCCCGGCCGCGCTGTACGTCGGTTCATGGTCGCAGTGGTCCTCGGACCCGTCCCGGCCTGTCGCCGTGGGCCCCGACCCGCAGTAGCGCCCCGCACCCGCCGGCGTCGTACGGATGCCCGGCGGGTCGTACGCCGGCCCACCGGCGTCCCGCGCGCCGCAGGCCCGCAGGTGTCCCGCGCGGATGCCTGCGGGCGCCTGTGCGGGGGCCAGGGGTCGGTGCGGGCCGGTGCGGGGCAGTCGGCGGGCGCGCGTGGCCCGGAGACCGCACAGGCGCGCCGGTGGTCCCACCCGAACGCCTGCGGGCGTCCCGCGCGTCTGCCCGTGTCCAGCAGGACTCCCGCGCACACGCGTTCCGGGGGCCGAGCACAGGTGCCCTGCCCCACGCACACGTTCCGGGGGCAATGCATGTGCCGTGCCCCGCGTGCGAGTTGCGGCGGTTCCCGCGCATGTGCCGTGTGCCGGGCGCGAGTTCCGGGTCCGCGCGCGTCACCGGAGCCCGCGCCGGTGACGCGCGCGGGCTCTCGGTGTCGTACGGCCGGACTACTCCTGCTTCTTGCGGCGCGTCCCGAAGACGATCTCGTCCCAGCTGGGTACCGCGGCCCTGCGGCCGGGACGGACGCCGTCCGCCTCGGCCTGCCGGTCGGTGGCGCCGACCAGTCGGTCGCGGTGGCTCCCGACCGAGCGCGGCATGAGCACGTCCGCGTAGGCGGAGCCGGCGGAGGCCGCGGGAGCCGGGGGCTCCTCCGCCTCCGGTTCCTCGACGGGCTCCTCCACGGGCGGTTCCACCGGGCGTTCCGGGACCACGAGGTCGCCCCGGAAACTCGGCACCGCCTCCAGCAGGCTGGTCAGCGAGTCCCGTTCGCCCGTGCTCTCCTCGGGTGGCTCGGAGGCCTGCGCCGGCAGGCTCGGCCGCTCCCGGTCGAGAGCGCGGTCCAGCGGGCGGTCGCGCGGCAGCCGGGCGATACGCGGCACGAAGGGGAAGCTGGGCTCGGGCGCGGCGAGGTCGTCGGACTCGCCGATCAGCGAGCGCGCCTCGTCGTCGACGGCCTGGACGAGCCGCCGGGGCGGGTCGTACGTCCAGCTCGCCGAGTGCGGTTCACCGGCGACGAGGTAGACCAGCAGGACTTCCCAGGTGCCGTCGTCGCGGCGCCAGGAGTCCCACTGCACGGTGTCCTTGTCGGCGCCGCGCAGCAGCAGGCGCTCCTGGACGGCCTCGCCGAGCTGCGGTCCGGCGTTCTCGCCGGGCCGGCGGACCGGGGTCTTGCGGGCCCGCTCTGCCATGAAGGCGCGCTCGGCCAGCACGGGACCCTCGAAGCGGCGTACGCGGTCGACCGGGATGCCGGCCATCTGGGCGACCTCTTCCGCGGTCGCGCCGGCACGTATACGCGCCTGGATGTCACGGGGGCGGAGATGGCTCTCCACCTCGATCTCGATCTGGCCGAGGCGGGGACGGTCGCCGCGCACGGCGGCACGGAGTCGTTCGTCGATCGGAAGCGTGTACTCCGTGCTGTCCGCAGCCTTCAGCACCAGCCGTGTGCCGTCATTGGAGACGGCCACGACACGCAGTTCGGGCATGGGGACCTCCCGGGTGGTGCCTGCCGACGTCACGTGCGTCGCTGCTTCCGCTAGTCGAGTGTGGCCTGCCCGGGTGCAGCCTGCCACAACCTTGCCGAGTTGCCCGGCGTGTCGGACGCGAGTCCGCGTACGCCGTTATGGCACGGTTACCTATTCGCAACGCTAAGTGACCAACTCCGTCACCCTGTGCAACTAGCCCCCTCCCGGCGGTCCGGCAAGGCCCCGGACGCCCTGGCGGGAGACCGGACCCAGGGCTCGCAACAGTACTCCATTTGGGCCACGTGCGTGGATTGGCGCGCCGTTCAACTTCTTGCAGGGGGTGGGACTTGACCGTCCGTTGTGCGGTGATGCGGGCGTGAACGTGGCGTACTTCACCCAATCGCCGGAAACGGAACTAATCATTTCGTCTGTACGTCCCTTTCTCGTGCGAGTGGTCGACCAAACGGTGAGAGTCGGCCGGTCAAGGGAGAGGCAGGCAAGGTCCCGGAATGCGTGAAAGGCCCGTTGACGTGGACGAGTCCGGCAGCGGGAGGGAGGTGAAGGACGGGAAACGGATCGACCTGAGCGTGCCTCAGGTCGCCGGCAGTGCGGTGGCCGCGGTGGTGGCGGCCAAATTCGCCTCCTACTTCGGCGTCTACGGGACGATCCTCGGCGCCGGTGTGGTCAGTGTCGTCGCCACCTGCGGCGGCACGCTGTTCCAGCACTTCTTCCGGCGGACCGGCGAACAGCTGCGGGAGGCGGCCGTCCCGAGCAGGGCCGCCGTGCCCGGCGTCCCGGCGGCCCCGCCCGTGGGCGAGTTCACACGGGGGAGCGTCTATCGCGCCCGGGTCAGGGGGTGGCGCCGGCCGGTGGTCGCGGCCGCTCTCGTGTTCGGCGTCACGATGGCCGGCATCACCACGTACGAGCTGGTGTCCGGCAGCAGTTTCAGCGGCGGCGGCAGTACGACGGTCGGCGGCGCCCTCACCACTCACGACGGGCCGTCCTCCGGCGTGGACCCGTCGTCCGGTCCGGCATCGGACCCTTCGTCCGATCCGTCGGCGGGCCCGTCCGCCGGTCCGGGCTCCGGCTCCGAGTCCGGCGGAGGCGCATCCTCGTCCGGCTCCTCCGCCACGCCGGACGCGACCGGCGGCGCGACCGCGTCGGACGGCGTCCCGGACGGGAGTGCGGCAGGCGGTGGTACGGAGCAGGGCCCGGCACCGGACCCGAGCGCCGCCGCGGGCCACGGCTCCGGTGACGGCTCGCCGACCGCGGCCGGGACGCCCGGCGCGTCCGCTACCCCAGAACCCTCCGCAAGTAGTCGTTCTGGAACAGACGTTCAGGGTCGAGTCGGTCCCGCAGCGCGGTGAACTCGCCGAAGCGCGGATAGACCCCGGTCAGGTACTCGGCGTCCCGGGTGTGCACCTTGCCCCAGTGCGGCCGGCCCTCGTGGGCGGTGAAGATGCGCTCGGCGGCGGTGAAGTACGCCTGGTAGGGCGTACCCCGGAACATGTGCACGGCGACATAGGCGCTGTCCCGGCCCGAGGCGGTGGACAGGGTGATGTCGTCGGCCGGCGCGGTGCGCACCTCGACCGGGAAGCTCACCCGCAGCCCGGAGCGGTCGACCATCGACTTCAGCTCCCGCAGCGTCTCGGCCAGGGCCTCGCGCGGGACGGCGTACTCCATCTCCACGAAGCGCACCCGGCGCGGGGAGGTGAAGACCTTGTAGGGGATGTCCGTGTAGGTGCGCGCGGACAGGGCCTTGCTGGAGATCCGGGCGATCGCGGGAATCGCCGCGGGCGCGGCCCGGCCGACCAGCTGGGCCACCTGGAAGACGCCGTTGGAGAGGAGCTCGTCCTCGAACCAGCCGGCCAGCTGCCCCACCGGCTGCTCCGGGCCCGCGCTGCGGTTGTTGCGCTTGGTGTTGGTGCTGCCGGTGTGCGGGAACCAGTAGAACTCGAAGTGCTCGTTCTCGGCCCACAGCTCGTCGAGCTCGGCGATGACCCGGTCCAGCGGCATCGGCTCCTCGCGTGCCGTCAGCAGGAAGAGCGGCTCCACGGCGAAGGTGATCGCGGTGACGATGCCGAGCGCGCCGAGGCCGATCCGGGCGGCCGCGAAGACCTCCGGGTTCTCCTTCTCGGAGCAGACGAGCACCGATCCGTCGGCCGTGACCAGTTCCAGGCCCTTGATCTGGGCCGCGATGGAGCCCGACTCGCGGCCGGTGCCGTGCGTGCCGGTGCTGGTGGCCCCGGAGACGGTCTGCTCCATGATGTCGCCCATGTTGGTCAGCGACAGGCCCTCGCGGGCCAGGGCCACATTGAGTCTCTTGAGCGGGGTGCCCGCCTCGACCGTGACGGTCCCGGCCTCACGATCGATGCTGCGGATGCCGGTCAACAGTTGCGGGCGGACCAACAGGCCGTCGGTGGCGGCGATCGCCGTGAACGAGTGCCCGGTGCCCACCGCCTTCACCTTCAGGCCGTCCTCGGCGGCCCTGCGCACGGCCGCGGCCAGCTCCTCGACGGAGGCGGGCGTGACCTCCCGCGCGGGCCGGGCCGAGACGTTGCCGCCCCAGTTACGCCACGTGCCGCTCTTCTCGCTCGCTGTCGTGCTCAACGATCCCTCCCCGACCCGGAGCCGGCCTGCTGAGCCGGCGGTACCCCAGGAAACCGACCGTGACCGCGACGACCCCGGACACCGCCGGAACCCCGTACCCGGCGCGCGCGCCGACCGCGTCGACCACCCAGCCGGCCGCCGAGGAACCGAGCGCGACACCGATGGCGAGCCCGGTGCTCACCCAGGTCATGCCCTCGGTCAGTTGCGCACGTGGTACGTGCTCTTCGATGAGGGACATCGTCGTGATCATCGTCGGCGCGATGGACAGACCCGCAACGAACAGCGCCACGGCCAGGAACGGCAAGTTTCCGACCAGTAGGAGGGGGATCATACTCACGGCCATCATGAATATGCCCAGTACCCAGCGACGTTCCGGTGCTCCCCGGAAGCGCAACAACCCGAAGACGACGCCCGCCGTGCAGGAGCCCGCCGCGTAGAGCGCGAGGACGACGCTCGCGGCGGCCTTGTGACCCCGCTCCTCGGCGAAGGCCACGGTGACCACGTCGACCGCCCCGAAGATCGCTCCGGTGGCCACGAAGGTGGCCACCAGGACCTGGAGTCCGGGCGAGCGCAGCGCCGTACCGCCGCCGTGCCGCTCGCGCGGGTGCGGCTCGGGCTCGGTGGCGCGCTGGGCGGTCAGCCAGAACACGCCGACCGCCAGGAAGCCCGCGGCGAGCAGCGGTCCGGCCTCCGGGAACCAGGCCGTGGACAGTCCGATCGAGATGATCGGCCCGAAGATGAAGCACATCTCGTCCACCACGGACTCGAAGGAGTACGCGATGTGGAGCTGCGGGGTGCCCCGGTACAGGGCGGCCCAGCGCGCGCGGATCATCGCGCCGAGACTCGGCACGGTGCCGATGCCGGCGGCGCACACGAACAGCACCCAGTCCGGCCACGCGAAGTGCGCGGCGAGCAGCAGTCCCGCCGCGGCGGCGAGCGCGACCAGCGTGGCCGGTCGCAGCACCCGCCGCTGCCCGTGCCGGTCGACCAGCCGGGAGATCTGCGGGCCGAGCGCCGCCGCGGCCAGCGCGATGGTGGCCGACAGCGCGCCCGCGAGCCCGTAGCGCCCGGTGAGCTGGGAGATCATCGTGACCACGCCGATGCCCATCATCGACAGCGGCATCCGGCCGAGGAACCCCGCGGCGGAGAAACCCTTGGAACCGGGGGCGGCGAACAGGGCGCGGTAGGGGCTGGGCACGGGTGTCTCCGGGGATCCGGTAAGGCGCGAAGAGGGCCGCTACAGGTTACTGGTTAGGTAACCCTAATGCACCGGGCGTGCGGGCCCTGAGCCCGGCTGTCGGTGCCGGGTGGCAGGATTCGACTCATGCCAGAAGCGCTCGATCCCACCCCCTACGACGCCCTGCTCCTGCTCTCCTTCGGCGGCCCGGAAGGCCCGGACGACGTGGTCCCGTTCCTGGAGAACGTGACACGTGGGCGCGGCATTCCGAAGGAACGCCTCAAGGAGGTCGGGCAGCACTACTTCCTGTTCGGCGGGGTCAGTCCGATCAACGGCCAGAACCGCGCCCTGCTGGACGCCCTCCGCAAGGACTTCGCGGACCACGGCCTGGACCTGCCGGTCTACTGGGGCAACCGCAACTGGGCGCCCTATCTGACCGACACCCTGCGCGAGATGGCCGCCGACGGCCGTCGCCGCGTCCTCGTCCTGACGACCAGCGCCTACGCCTCGTACTCGGGCTGCCGCCAGTACCGCGAGAACCTCGCCGACTCGCTCGCCGCCCTGCGGGCCGAGGGCGTGGAGCCGCCGCGGATCGACAAGCTGCGGCACTACTTCAACCACCCGGGCTTCCTGGAACCCATGATCGAAGGGGTGATCGCCTCCCTCGCCGACCTCCCCGAGGACGTCCGCGACGGCGCGCACCTCGCCTTCTCGACCCACTCCATCCCGATCTCCGCAGCCGACACCTCCGGCCCGACCGGGGAGCACGGCGACGGCGGGGCCTACGTCCGACAGCACCTGGACGTGGCGCGGCTGATCGCCGATGCCGTCCGGGAGCGCACCGGCGTCGACCACCCCTGGCAGCTCGTCTACCAGTCCCGCTCCGGCGCACCGCACATCCCGTGGCTGGAGCCCGACATCTGCGACCACCTCGGGGAGCGGCACGCGGCCGGCGTCCCGGCGGTCGTCATGGCCCCCATCGGCTTCGTCTCCGACCACATGGAGGTCCTGTACGACCTCGACACGGAGGCCACCGCCAGGGCCGCGGAACTGGGCCTGCCGGTCCGCCGGTCGGCCACCGTCGGCGACGACCCGCGCTTCGCCGCCGCGGTCCGGGAACTGATCCTGGAGCGCGCCGGCACGGAGCGCGGACGGACGGTCGCACCGTGCGCCCTGGGTGCGCTCGGCGCGAGCCACGACCTGTGCCCGGTCGGCTGCTGCCCGGCCCGCGCCCCCCGCCCCGCCGCGGCGGGCGCCGACAGCCCCTACGCGTGAGGAACGCCGTGACCGACCCCCTGCACACCGAACTGCTCGGCATCGCCCACGAGGCGGCCCGCCGCGCGGGCGAACTGCTGCGCGACGGCCGCCCCGCCGACCTCGCGGTCGCCGCCACCAAGTCGAGCCCGATCGACGTCGTCACCGAGATGGACATCGCGGCGGAGAAGCTGATCACCGGCCTCATCGCCGACCGCCGCCCCGCCGACGGCATCCTCGGCGAGGAGGGGGCCGCCAGCGAGGGCACGAGCGGGGTCCGCTGGGTGATCGATCCCCTCGACGGCACGGTGAACTACCTCTACGGGCTGCCGACCTGGGCCGTGTCCGTCGCGGCCGAGCAGGACGGCGAGACGGTCGTCGGCGTGGTGGCGGTCCCGATGCGCGGGGAGACCTGTCACGCGGTCCGTGGCGGCGGAGCCTGGGCCACCGGCGCCTGGGACGGTACGCGCAGACTCGCCTGCCGTACCGCGCCGCCCCTGGACCAGGCCCTGGTCTCGACCGGCTTCAACTACGTAGGCGAGGTCCGTGCCCACCAGGCCGAGGTCGCCCGGAAGCTCGTTCCGCTGCTGCGCGACATCCGGCGCGGCGGCTCGGCCGCCGTCGACCTGTGCGACGTCGCCGCGGGCCGTCTGGACGGCTACTACGAACGCGGACTGCACGCCTGGGACTACGCGGCGGGCGACCTGATCGCCCGCGAGGCGGGCGCCCTGACCGGTGGACGCCCCTCCCAGGGCCCCTCGGGCGATCTCACGGTGGCGGCGAGCCCCGGCGTCTTCGAGCCCCTCCAACGGCTCCTGGAGGACTTCGGCGCCTGGCACGACTGAGCAAGTCCCGGGCGTCCTCGGGGCACCCCGGGGGCACAACTGTTCGCCCGGGAGCCCGTGCGACCTACGACAGCGGGGCCCCGGCACTGGATCGCCCGGGGCCCCGCCGTCGTACGTACGAATCGATCAGACGGCGGTCATGCCGACTTCCACGCCGTGCTCGGCGGCGAGGCGGTGCAGGTCGTCGAGTTCGCCCTGCTCCACCTCGACGAGGAACTCGTCGCCCTCGTCACGAGCCCGAGTCAGGTCGGACTCGGTCGCCTTTATGCGCTGCAGAAGTCCTGCGGTGAAAGCGTCCATGCTGCGCCCCCTCGTCCAGGGTCGTGGGTCGATGGCACGGGGGTGTGCCGTTAGGAAGGGGCGATCACGTTCTCCTGTGGATGCCCGGCGCAGCCCTGTGCCGGGCGGCCACGGTGCCGGACACCCACGACCACTCTGAGGAAAAGCGGACAGCGACGTACCGCATGGTGTTGCGGCACAAGCAGAGTGTGATCGCGGGGTGTAAACCGTCCTCCCCCCGCTCCCTTCCGTGGAAACCTCGACCGGACGAGAAAATCCGCCATTCCAGGGCCCATCGCCCGCACATCCGTGCCCGCTCTCCCGCCTTACCGCCGACTTACAGCCGAAAAGGGCAGGATGGACGCCACATCCACGAAGACTCCCGCCCGTGTGCGCCCGAGGGGCTACGCGGGTGGACACAGGAAGGACAAGCGACGTGCGCGTACTCGTCGTCGAGGACGAGCAGCTGCTCGCCGATGCGGTGGCCACCGGACTGCGCCGGGAGGCCATGGCCGTCGACGTCGTGTACGACGGTGCGGCCGCCCTGGAGCGCATCGGCGTCAACGACTACGACGTGGTCGTCCTCGACCGCGACCTCCCGCTCGTGCACGGCGACGACGTCTGCCGCAAGCTCGTCGAGCTCGGCCTGCCCACGCGCGTGCTCATGCTCACCGCGTCCGGGGACGTCAGCGACCGGGTCGAGGGCCTGGAGATCGGCGCCGACGACTACCTGCCCAAGCCCTTCGCGTTCAGCGAGCTCATCGCGCGGGTGCGGGCCCTCGGCCGGCGCACCAGCGTGCCGCTGCCGCCCGTCCTGGAGCGCGCGGGCATCAAGCTCGACCCCAACCGCCGCGAGGTCTTCCGCGACGGCAAGGAGGTCCAGCTCGCGCCCAAGGAGTTCGCCGTCCTGGAGGTGCTGATGCGCTCCGAGGGCGCGGTGGTCTCCGCCGAGCAGCTGCTGGAGAAGGCCTGGGACGAGAACACCGACCCGTTCACCAACGTGGTGCGCGTGACGGTCATGACCCTGCGCCGCAAGCTGGGCGAGCCGCCCGTCATCGTCACCGTCCCCGGCTCCGGCTACCGGATCTGATCCCGCCGTGGCCACGACTCCCGCGCCCGCCCAGGCGCCGCCGAAACCCACCTGGGACCCCAGAAGGCCGCAGCCCCCCTTCCCGTGGCTGCGTCCGACCATCCGGATACGCCTGACGCTCCTGTACGGCGGCATGTTCCTGATCGCCGGCATCATGTTGTTGTCGATCATCTACCTGCTCGCGGCACAGGCGCTGAGCGTCGGCAGCGAACTCCCCTTCAAGGTCATTTACGGGCAGGTCGGCAGCAACACCTGCGCTCTCCCGGCGAAGCCCACGCCGGACTCGCTCAACCGCGCGATGGCCGAATGCGTGAACCTGCAGCGCCAGCACGCCCTCGACGACCTGCTCAGCCGCTCCCTGCTGGCACTGCTGGGCCTCGCGGTCATCGCCTTCGCCTTCGGCTACGCCATGGCCGGCCGGGTGCTGTCCCCGCTCGGCCGGATCACTCGCACCGCGCAGGCCGTGGCGGGCTCGGACCTGTCCCGCCGGATCGAGCTGGACGGCCCGGACGACGAGCTGAAGGAACTGGCCGACACCTTCGACGACATGCTGGAACGCCTCCAGCGGGCCTTCACGGCCCAGCAGCGCTTCGTCGGCAACGCCTCGCACGAGCTGCGGACCCCGCTCGCGATCAACCGCACCCTCCTGGAGGTGCACCTGTCCGATCCGGCCGCGCCGGTGGAGCTCCAGCAGCTCGGCAAGACGCTGCTGGCCACCAACGAGCGCAGCGAGCAGCTCGTGGAGGGCCTGCTGCTGCTCGCCCGCAGCGACAACCAGATCGTCGAGCGCAAGCCGGTGGACCTCGCGGAGGTCGCCGAGCAGGCGGTCGACCAGGTGCACGCCGAGGCGGAGGCCAAGGACGTGGTGATCCGCGGCGAGCGCAAGCCCGCCGTCGTCCAGGGCAACGGCGTACTGCTGGAGCGGATCGCCCTGAACCTGGTGCAGAACGCCGTGCGCTACAACGTGGCCTCGGGCGGCTGGGTCGAGGTCACCACCGAGGTCCTGCACGGCCAGGCGGTCCTGGTCGTGTCGAACACGGGACCGGTCGTACCGGCGTACGAGATCGATAATCTGTTCGAGCCGTTCAGGCGGCTGCGCACGGAGCGTACGGGCAGCGACAAGGGTGTCGGCCTGGGCCTGTCCATCGCCCGGTCCGTCGCACGGGCGCACGGCGGGCATATCTCCGCCCAGCCGCGAGAGGGGGGCGGGCTCGTGATGCGCGTCACATTGCCCATCTGAGAGCATGGCGTCGACACGCACGGGACTGTTCGCTTTTAGCGGAATTTTCGGGACAGTCGACGGGCGGTCCCCTGTGTGATCGATCACAAGGGCGATATTCAGACTATCCACGCTCCGTGATCACGGCTGGTGCCACAAAGCCCGTAAAATCCGGGTTTTCCGGTGCCGTGCTCACGGGAAGTACACGGTGAGGCGCCTTTGGAGAGCGGCGCCATGACCGTGTACGGTCCCGATCGCCATCCAAGCCGATCACTCTCGGGGGATCCGGTTGGGTGTCGATTGAGTAACAGACCTTGATGTGAGGCAAAATCTCCGCCTCAGGTCGGGCACAAGTCCGGCCTCTCACGCGTTACGTGCGCTGGAGACACCGCAAACACCCAGAGGGGGAGAGCGACCATGGCAACCGATTACGACACCCCACGCAAGACCGACGACGACGTTGACTCGGACAGCCTTGAGGAACTGAAGGCCCGTCGGAACGACAAGTCGGCTTCGGCCGTCGACGTCGACGAGTTCGAGGCCGCCGAGGGCCTCGAACTGCCCGGGGCCGACCTCTCGAACGAGGAGTTGGCCGTCCGTGTGCTGCCCAAGCAGCAGGACGAGTTCACCTGCATGAGCTGCTTCCTGGTGCACCACCGCAGCCAGCTGGCCCGCGAGAAGAACGGCCAGCCGATCTGCCGCGACTGCGACTGAGGACGGGTCGGCCGTGACTGGCTCGACCCCACCTCGGAAGCGCCGTTTCCCCCTGTGGGGAGCGGAGCACGGGCCGTCCGACGGCCCTCACGGCGTGCGTGACGACGAGCGGGGCTCATCCGGTACGACGCAGGAGTCGTCCGGCTCGGCCTCGCTCGAACCGGCAGGCGACCGGGGTGACCTCCCGGCGCCGGTGGAGAGTCCCGCGCCCGTCGCCAGGCGGCGGGCCGCGGCGATCCGCGACAAGGCCGTGGGCCTCGCCGCGGACGGCGCCCGCAAGACCGGGAGCGGCGCCAGGGCGGGCCTGGCGTACCTCGTCGACCGGATCATCGAGATCGCCCCGCGGATTCCCGTGCGCGACCTCGCGACACTCCGCAGACAGTTCCCGGACCTCGGCCCCGAACAGCTCGCGGACAAACTCGTCGCGGGCGCCGCGAACGCCACCTCGACCGTGGGCGCGGGCATCGGGGCGGCCGCGATGCTGCCCGTACCGCCCGCGATGCCCACCGAGCTGGCCGCGGAGATCACCGGGGTCGCGGCGATCGAGCTGAAGCTGATCGCCGAGCTCCACGAGGTGTACGGCCTGCGCCCGCCGGGACAGCTCAAGGACCGCAGTACCGCGTATCTGCGCTCGTGGTCGGGCGAGCGCGGGATCGACGTGAGGAAGCCGTCGACGATCGACGCGGCGCTGAGCGGCCGGATGAAACGAGAGCTTCGGCAGCAGATCACCAAGCGACTGGTCCGCAACCTGCCGAACCTGATGCCGTTCATGGTCGGAGCCGCGGTCGGTGCGGTCATGAACCGCCGGGACACGAGGAAACTCGCCGCACGGATCCGGGCGGACCTGCGCCAGTCGCAGGTGTCCTGGGACGCGCTGCCCGAGCTGCCGCCGCTGGAGCCTCCGGCGGATCCGGTGGGGCTGGGCGACATCTCGAAGGAACTGGGGCGGTGAGACGCGCCGCCCACGGGTGACGCCGCCGCCCGCAGCCGCTCCAGGTCCCGGTTCCGGGCCCGCAGCCGCTCACGCCCCTTCCGGGCGGGTCTCCCGCACGGCCCGCTCGCGCCCCCTCCGGTCCGGCGACCGCTCACGCCCCTGCGGGGCCGGTCTCCCGCAGCCGCTTCGAGGCCGGTCTCCCGCAGCCCCCTTCGGGAGCCCTCCGGCCCGCGTCTCGCGAGCCGCTCAGGGCCCTTCGGGCCCCGCGTCCCGAGGCCGGTGCCAGGGGCTGCCGGTGAGGCTCTCGTGAGCCGCTCGAGGGGCTTCCGGCTCGCGTTCCGCGCGCGGCTTCGGAAGGCCCCTCCGAGTTCGCCCGCGCGAGCGTCTTCCGGGCCTTCCGGACGGGCCTTCCGGTCGCGGGAGCCCCTGCGGGGCCGGATCCGGCCCGGGTGTTACGCCGAGGCCGTCCGGGCGGCCCTCAGGGCCTCCGCCAGGCGTTCCGGCTCCCGGGTCGACAGGTACAGGTACGGCGTCGGGTCGTCCGGGTCCGTGACCTCCACGCGCAGCGCCGTGGGGATGTAGGAGCGCAGCAGCAGGAAGGCGCGCACGTCGGCCTTGTAGGTGCGCCAGGCGCGGGCCTCCTCGGCGTCCAGGACCTCCGCCTCGCCGAGCGCCGCCACGGGGATCCTCGCCTCGCCGGCGATCAGCGAGTCGCCGACCACACGGATGCGCGGCGAGCCGTACGAACTGGCCGTGACGGCCGCGGCCGCGGTGCCGCCGACCAGGCCGCCGAGCATCGGCAGGGTGCCGAACGGGAGCAGGACCAGGGCGCAGGCGACGCCCACGAGAAACGAGATCAGCCACCACGAGCGGGGGGCGGTCAGGCGTTCTTCGTACGGGGTGGCGGAGTGCTGCATGGAGCCAAGCTTGGCACGGTGTCCGGATCACGCCGACGCGCGGGTAAGGTCTGCGCCTGTGAGTGGTACTTCCCCAGCTCTTCAGCCTCCCGGCGACGCCGTGAAACCGGTGCGGCACCCCGACGCTCCCGCGCCCGGCGAGCTTCTCGGCGCCCACTACGAACAGTGTTTCGGATGCGGTGGCGAGCAGCCCCACGGGCTGCACCTCCAGGCGCGGGCCGGTACGGGTGTCACGGTCACCGCCGAGTTCACCGTGCAGCCCGCCCACCAGGGCGCTCCCGGGCTCGCGCACGGCGGTGTGCTCGCGACCGCGCTGGACGAGACCCTCGGCTCGCTGAGCTGGCTGCTGCGGACCGTCGCCGTGACCGGACGGCTGGAGACCGACTTCGTGCGGCCCGTGCCGGTGGGGACGACCCTGTACCTGGAGGGCGAGGTGACCGCGGTGGCAGGGCGGAAGATCTACTCGTCGGCCACCGGACGCATCGGCGGCCCGGAGGGCCCCGTCGCCGTCCGCGCGGACGCCCTGTTCGTCGAGGTCGCGGTCGAGCACTTCGTCCGGCACGGCCGCGAGGAGGAGATCCAGGCCGCCATGAGCGACCCGGACCAGATCCGCCGCGCCCGCGCCTTCGAGGTGAACCCGTGAGCCCCGCCGGCCGCGAGCCGCTGGACGTGCTGATCCGGCGCGTCGACCCCGAGGTGCCGCTTCCCTCGTACGCACAGCCCGGTGACGCCGGCGCCGACCTGCGTACCACCGAGGGCTGCGAGCTGGCGCCGGGTGAGCGGGCGGTCCTGCCCACGGGCGTGTCGATCGCCCTCCCGGAGGGGTACGCGGCCTTCGTGCACCCCCGGTCCGGGCTCGCCGCCCGCTGCGGCGTCGCCCTGGTGAATGCCCCGGGGACGGTTGATGCCGGGTACCGTGGGGAGATCAAGGTGATCGTGGTGAATCTCGACCCGCGCGAGTCGGTGCGGTTCGAGCGCTTCGACCGGATTGCCCAACTGGTAGTCCAGCAGGTCGAGAGGGTTCGCTTCCAGGAGGTCGCGGAGCTTCCCGACTCGGTACGGGCCGAGGGGGGCTTCGGGTCCACCGGCGGCCATGCCGCGGTGGACGGCGCGAGCGGCACAAGCGGTCAGGCCGCCGACGGCGGCGCAACGGGTGGGTATAGATACGCTTCGGTCGTATCCGACCGGGAAGGACAGTGACGTGTTCGGACGTCGCAAGAAGAGGGATGCCGCCGACGGCGCGGCCGGCGAGGCCGAGCAGGTCGTCGACAGTGTCGACACCGAGGCGGACGTAGAGGGCGTGCGCGAGCGCGTGCGGCTCGAACCCGAGCCGCGGCCGGACGGGCCCTGGGACGACACCGAGGTGCGCGAGCCGGGCGAGGGCCGCGTGGACCTCGGCGGTCTGTTCGTGCCGGGCGTCGACGGCATGGAGCTGCGGGTCGAGGTGGCCGGTGACGCGATCGTCGCCGCCACCGTCGTGCTGCACGACAGCGCCATCCAGCTCCAGGCCTTCGCCGCCCCCAAGCGTGAGGGCATCTGGGGCGAGGTGCGCGAGGAGATCGGCTCGGGCATCACCCAGCAGGGCGGCATCGTCGACGAGGTCGAGGGTCCGCTGGGCTGGGAGCTGCGGGCCCAGGTGCCCGTGCAGCTGCCCGACGGCACGGGCGGCTTCCAGGTCGTGCGGTTCGTGGGCGTGGACGGCCCCCGCTGGTTCCTGCGCGGGGTCATCTCGGGCCAGGGCGCGGTGCAGCCGCAGGCGGCCGGTCTGCTGGAGCAGATCTTCCGGGACACCGTCGTGGTCCGGGGCGAGGGCCCGATGGCCCCCCGTGACCCGATCGTCCTGAAGCTGCCGAACGACGCCCAGATGGTGCCCGAGGGCGTCCAGCAGGAGGAGGCCGGTTCGCGCTTCTCCGGTGGCATGGGCCAGCTCCAGCGCGGACCGGAGATCACCGAGGTTCGCTGAGCGCAGTCGTACACGAAGGGCCGTACCCCGGCGGGGTACGGCCCTTCGTCATGCCGGCCTTTCGTCATCGGTCGCTCGTCATGTGCGCGCCACCTTGACGGGTGGTTGGTCTGTACCTATGGTCTCGGCGCAGCGCCTGCGTTCATGCAGGCGCTCATCGTTCACATACAAGAACGGATGGCCCCCCACCATGCGCCGTACCGCACTCCTCGCCACCGTCACCGCCCTGGTCGCGGGCGCCTTAGTCTGGCCCGCCGCGCACCAGGCCGAGGCCGCCCCCGCCGCCTTCGTCCATCCCGGCGTCACCGTCTCCAAGGGGCAGCTGGACTTCGCCCGGGCCGAGGTCCAGGCCGGTGCCCAGCCCTGGAAGGGCGCCTTCGACCAGATGCTGGCGAGCAAGTACGCCGATCTGAACCGCACCCCCGCGCCGCGCGCGACCGTCGAGTGCGGCTCGTACTCCAACCCCAACTACGGCTGCACCGATGAGCGCGAGGACGCGATCGCCGCGTACACCGACGCCCTCGCCTGGTACATCACCCGGGACAGCCGGTACGCGCAGAAGTCCATCGCGCTGATGGACGCGTGGTCCGCGGTGCTCAAGGACCACACCAACAGCAACGCGCCCCTCCAGACCGGCTGGGCCGGCTCCTCCTGGGCCAAGGCCGCGGAGATCGTCAAGTACACGTACACCGGGACCTGGGCCAACTCCGGCCGCTTCGCGACCATGCTCCGCGACGTCTACCTCCCCGAGGTCGTCAACGGTTCCAACTCCAACGGCAACTGGGAACTGACCATGATGGAGGCCGCCGTCGGCATCTCCGTCTTCCTGGAGGACCGGACGTCGTACGACAAGGCCATGGCGAAGTTCCGGACCCGTACCGCCGCGTACGTCTACCTGGCCTCCGACGGCGCGGTGCCGAAGACCGTCCCGAGCCAGAACCTCGACACCACGGCGAAGATCGTCTCCTACTGGCAGGGCCAGTCCACCTTCGTCACCGGCCTCACCCAGGAGACCTGCCGCGACTTCACCCACACCGGGTACGGCATCTCGTCCATCTCGCACGTCGCCGAGACCAGCCGCGTCCAGGGCCAGGACCTGTACGGGACCGACGTCGGCGAGCGGCTGCGGCAGGCGCTCGGCTTCCAGTCCAAGTACCAGCTCGGCACCGCCGTGCCGAGCTGGCTGTGCGGCGGCACGCTGAACCTCGGGCTCGGTCCGGTCACCGAGGTCGGCTACAACGCCCTGCACAACCGGCTGGGCGTCGCGATGACCAACACCCAGGCACTCACCCTCCAGAACCGTCCGGCCGGCAGCAACAACCTGTTCGTCGCCTGGGAGACCCTCACCCACGGGGACAACGCCGGCTGAGCCGCGCACCCC
>NZ_JBVJMD010000017.1:0-150993 GCF_055584385.1 Streptomyces sp. NPDC104096 | reverse complement strand
ATCGGGGCGACCCTCCGCCTTGCGATCGCACGCACCAGACGCCGCCGGGCCCGCCCTTCGGGCGGACGACGCTACTTTCGAAACACGCCCTAGGGCGCGTCGGGGCGGGGATCCCGGCTCCGCCTCCGGGCGGCCGCCCGGTCGTCCCTGCAAGCTGGATCACAGTCCCCCGCCGGTGTGCCGCGGGTGTCAGCGGGCAGGGAGCTTCCGGGTGCGAGCGAGCGGCCGGACATCTCACCATGCGATACCGCGGAGGTGAAATTCGGGCGCTCGTTAGACTGAGCCGACCCCGCAGTACACCGGCGTATGTGCGGGAAATCAGACAAAACTGAGCGAGGAGCGCACGTGGGCCTTGTCGTGCAGAAGTACGGAGGCTCCTCCGTAGCCGATGCCGAGGGCATCAAGCGCGTCGCCAAGCGAATCGTGGAAGCGAAGAAGAACGGCCACCAGGTGGTCGTCGTCGTTTCCGCGATGGGCGACACGACGGACGAGCTGATCGATCTCGCCGAGCAGGTATCCCCGATGCCTGCCGGGCGTGAGTTCGACATGCTGCTGACCGCCGGAGAGCGTATCTCCATGGCACTGCTGGCCATGGCGATCAAAAACCTGGGCCACGAGGCCCAGTCGTTCACCGGCAGCCAGGCAGGCGTCATCACCGACTCGGTCCACAACAAAGCCCGGATCATCGACGTCACGCCGGGCCGGATCCGCACCGCGCTGGACGAGGGCAACATCGCCATCGTCGCCGGCTTCCAGGGTGTCAGCCAGGACAAGAAGGACATCACCACGCTCGGGCGCGGCGGGTCCGACACCACGGCCGTGGCCCTGGCCGCCGCACTCGACGCCGAGGTCTGCGAGATCTACACCGACGTCGACGGCGTGTTCACCGCCGACCCGCGGGTGGTGAAGAAGGCGAAGAAGATCGACTGGATCTCCTTCGAGGACATGCTGGAGCTCGCCGCGTCCGGCTCCAAGGTGCTGCTCCACCGCTGTGTGGAGTACGCCCGCCGTTACAACATCCCGATCCATGTGCGCTCGTCCTTCTCGGGACTTCAGGGCACCTGGGTCAGCAACGAGCCGAAGCAAGGGGACAAGAAGGTGGAGCAGGCCATCATCTCCGGTGTCGCGCACGACACCTCCGAGGCCAAGATCACGGTCGTCGGTGTGCCGGACAAGCCGGGCGAGGCCGCCGCGATCTTCCGTACCATCGCCGACGCCCAGGTCAACATCGACATGGTCGTGCAGAACGTGTCCGCCGCCGCGACCGGCCTGACGGACATCTCCTTCACCCTGCCGAAGACCGAGGGCCGCAAGGCCATCGACGCCCTGGAGCGCAACCGGTCGGGCATCGGCTTCGACTCGCTGCGCTACGACGACCAGATCGGCAAGATCTCCCTCGTCGGCGCCGGGATGAAGACCAACCCGGGTGTCACGGCGTCCTTCTTCGAGGCGCTGTCCGACGCGGGGGTGAACATCGAGCTGATCTCCACCTCCGAGATCCGCATCTCGGTCGTCACGCGCGCCGACGACGTGCCGGAGGCCGTCCGCGCGGTGCACACCGCCTTCGGTCTGGACTCCGACAGCGACGAGGCCGTCGTCTACGGAGGCACCGGCCGCTGATGACCGCAACCGGTCGCTCCGGACGGCCGGCGCTGGCGGTCGTGGGAGCGACCGGCGCCGTCGGCACCGTCATGCTCCAGATCCTGTCCCAGCACGCGGACATCTGGGGCGAGATCCGTCTGATCGCCTCGCCGCGCTCGGCCGGCCGCAAGCTGGCCGTGCGCGGTGAGCAGGTCGAGGTGGTGGCCCTGTCGGAGGAGGCCTTCGACGGGATCGACGTCGCCATGTTCGACGTGCCCGACGAGGTCGCCGCGCACTGGGCCCCGGTCGCCGCCGCCAGGGGCGTGGTGGTCGTGGACAACTCCGCCGCCTTCCGGATGGATCCCGAGGTGCCGCTCGTGGTGCCCGAGGTCAACGCGCACCGGGCGCGGGTGCGGCCGCGCGGGATCGTCGCCAGCCCGAACTGCACGACCCTGTCCATGATCGTGGCGGTGGGCGCGCTGCACGCCGAGTTCGGGCTGCGCGCGCTGGCCGTCTCGTCGTACCAGGCGGTGAGCGGCGCCGGGCGGGCGGGCGTCGAGACCCTGCGGCGGCAGCTCTCCCTGGTCGTCGGCACCGAGCTGGGGTCCGGCCCCGGTGACGTGCGCCGGGCCGTCGGGGACGACACCGGACCCTTCCCCGAACCGGTGGCCCTGAACGTCGTGCCGTGGGTCGGATCGCTGCGCGCGGACGGCTGGTCGTCGGAGGAGATGAAGGTGCGGGACGAGTCCCGCCGCGTCCTCGGGCTGCCGGAGCTGCCCGTCGCGGTGACGTGCGTACAGGTCCCGGTGGTGACCACGCACTCGCTCACCGTGCACGCCGGCTTCGAACGCGAGGTGACCGTCGGGCGGGCCCGGGAGATCCTCGCCACCGCACCCGGGGTCGTCCTGTACGACGACCCGGGCGCCGGCGAGTTCCCGACGCCCGCCGACGTGGTCGGCACGGACCCGACCTGGGTCGGGCGGGTGCGCCGGTCGCTGGACGACCCCACCGCGCTGGAGCTGTTCGTGTGCGGGGACAACCTGCGCAAGGGCGCCGCCCTCAACACCGCGCAGATCGCCGAACTGGTGGCGACCGAGCTCGGCTGAGCCTGCCGGCCGCCGGGGAAAATGCCTGGCGGCGGCCATCTTCTTTGTACTATCCATGTGTCGCGTGTGTGGTTCGTGTGACACGAGTGGGGCTGGACCAGTGGTCCGGACCACTGGAATCATGGAGCCCGCACGACCGAGGATTTTCTCCCCGTTCTCCGCAACCGCGCCGAGGGCGGGGAGCGTCTTTGCGGTCGCCCTTCCGGGTGTGGGGCGTGTGTGATCCAGGCGTGGGGACACCGTGGCGCGGGAGTGGGGACGCCCGCGTATGGACATAGGGGAAGAGCGGGACGCATGAGGGCAATCGAGACAACGTTCGTTGTGCTGCCTGACGCGAGACCGTCGGCCGGCACGGCCGACGCGAAAGTGACGCCCGGCACGTACAACCCTCACCGGGGGGAACGTGTCCAACTGGCGTGGCAGAGGTACTCGAACTCCCAGCGGCGCCCCGCGGCATCGTGCTGCGCCCGCCCCGACCGCCGCGCATGCCCGGCGGCATGCCGGTGATCTCTCCCGTGCCCGCAGCGCGGCCCGCCCGCATCCCGAGCCAGCGTGACGGCGCCGACGACTCCGTGGCGGCCGGCACCACCGTCGACCACCTCACCGAGACCTACCGCACCCACTACCGCTCGCTGCTCGGGCTCGCGGCGCTCCTGCTCGACGACACCGCCTCCTGCGAGGACGTCGTCCAGGAGGCGTTCATCCGCGTCCACTCGGCCCGCAAGCGGGTGCGCGATCCGGAGAAGACCCTCGCCTATCTGCGGCAGACGGTCGTCAACCTCTCCCGCTCCGCGCTGCGCCGGCGCATCCTCGGCCTCAAGCTGCTCTCCAAGCCGATGCCCGACATGGCGAGCGCCGAGGAAGGGGCCTACGACCAGCTGGAGCGCGATTCCCTGATCAAGGCGATGAAGGGCCTCCAGCGCCGCCAGCGCGAGGTCCTGGTGCTGCGCTACTTCGCGGACATGACCGAGGCCCAGGTCGCCGAGGCGCTCGGCATCTCGCTGGGCTCGGTGAAGGCGTACGGGTCCCGTGGCATCGCGGCCCTGCGCGTCGCCATGGAGGCGACGGCGTGAGGGAAGAAGCCGAGGGCAGGGACTCCCATGAGCGGCACGAGCCGTACGCGTGGCACGAGCCGATGACGTCACCGCACGAACAAGGATCGAAGCAATCGCACGCTGGGAACGGAACCGTGAACCACAGCCCTGACGAAAAGAGCCCGGCCGGGCTCGACTCGGGCGAGCTGGCGCTCCGCAGCCTGCTGCACGAAGCCGTCCGGGACATCGAGCCGCGCGACGGCACCCTGGACCACCTGCGGCGCGCGGTACCGGCGCGCCGGGCGCGCAAGCGGCAGGCAGCCGTCGGCATGGCGGCCGCCGCCCTCTTCGTCGGCACCGCCGTCCCGGCCCTGCTGCACGTCTCCTACTCCGGCGGCTCCGACGCCGACCCGTCGATCGCGGCCGACAGCTCCCAGGCGCAGGGCGCCACCTCGGGCAAGGGCCCGGACGGCGGCTCCAGCATCTCCGGCGGGACCGGCGGCAAGACCTCGGGCAGCGGCCAGGACGCCACCGAGGACACCGGCCAGAGCAAGGACCCCGGCACCGCCACCGCGTCCGCCGACCCCTCGGCCACCGACACGCAGACCGTCCCCGTCTGCGCGGCCGGCCAGCTCGGTTCCAGCAGCGCGACCGCCGAGGTCCCCGACTCGGCCGGTGTCGTCTACGGCACCTACCGGGTCGCCAACGTCTCCACCAAGGGCTGCACGGTCGGCGGGCCCGGCAGCGTCGCGCTGCTCGCCCAGGGGGCCGCGGACGTCACCAGGATCACCGTCGTGGAACATGCCGCGGGCGACGCGGCGGCCGGGCTGCCCGACCCGTCGCTCTACGTCCCCCAGCTCACCATCGCGCCCGGCTCCGCCTACGAGGTGAAGTTCGCCTGGGTGCCCTCCGCGACCTGTCCCACCACCGGCGCGGGCAGCGGCACCGACAGCGGCGGCACCACCCCCGCCCCGAGCCCGAGCCCCAGCGGAGCGAGCGCCGCGTCGGGCTCCGCCACCGGCGGCGACACCGGCACCTCCGCACAGCTGCTCAGGGCGGACGGCACGGCCGACGGCAGTGTGGTCGTCTCGTACACCCCGGAGGCGGGCTCGCCGACGGCTTCGGTGACGGTGTCCAACGCCTGCGCGGGCACGGTCTACCGGACGGGCGTGCTGGCAGCGTCGTAACGGCGACGGCGACGGGCGCGGGATCCGGCGTAGCCGAGGGCCGTGCGGGCCCGGCGCGGGATCCGGTGACGGCGGGCCGCCGGGGAGCTCCTCGGCGGCGGCCCGGTCAGACGGCCGCCGGCTGCTCCCCCTCGGGCAGCAGCCCCAGCTCCGCGTCCCGCGCGAACTCCACCTCGCGGCGCAGCAGCCGGAACCACATGAAGACCACGAAGCCGGCGAACACGAACCACTCACCGGTGTAGCCGAGGTTCTGGAACGCCTTCAGATCCAGCCCGGTGTCCGCAGCGGCGGCCGCGGGCACGGCCTTCATCCCCGAGTCCCCCCGGTTCAGCGTGACCCAGGCGTCGTACACGTCGTACGGCACGAGGTTCACCAGGGACGCCGCGCTGATCGCCGCCGTCTGCCCGGCGGGCAGCCCGCCGCGCGCGCTGACGCCGTTGTCCCCGGGGGTCTCGGACGCCTGGAGCGCGCCGGTGACGGTGACCTCGCCGGCCGGCGGGGCCGGGGCCTTCGCCGGGTCGGCGGTACCGGGCAGCCAGCCGCGGACCACGGGCAGGGCCTTGCCGCCGTCGGTGCGCAGCAGCGTCAGCACGTAGAAGCCGTCGTGGCCGTCCAGCTCACGGCCGGGGACGAGGAGCTGTTCGCCGTACCGGCCGGTCGCGGTGACCTGGTCGCCGGACGTCTCCTTGTCCACGGGCAGCAGTCCGGCCAGCGGCCGGGCCGCCTGCGTCCGGTCGGCCGAGGCCTGCGCGCCCGCCTCGCGGTGGTCGGCCACCCGGGACTCGAACCGGCTCAGCTGCCAGGAGCCCATGAAGACGCAGAAGGGGATGGCCAGCAGGACGAAGAGGTTGATCCCCCACCAGCGGGGCGTCAGCAGGAACCGGTACACACCGACCACGGTACGGGGCGCCCGTGCGCGGCCGGTCGGCGGGGGAGCGGCCGGCCTCCCGGCGGGGGGAAAGGTAAGAGAAGCGGAGCGGAACGGTAAGGGACTGCCTGAAGTTGTCCACGGCCCGGGGGCCTCGCCGGTGGATCGGCGCGCGGGACGGGCAGTATGGGGCCATGACTGAGAGCAACGGGTCCGTCTCGCCGGATCAGCAGGTACAGCGCGAGGAGATGCCGGACTGGGAGAAGCGCTTCCGGGCGCCGCGGGTGTCGCTGCCCGACTGGGCGGAGGACGCACCGCACCGCTCCTTGTTCGTGTCGAACGCGACCGGGACGTACGAGCTGTACGCCTGGGACCGTTCGACGGACGAGCAGCGTCAGGTCACGGACCGGCCGAACGGCACGACCGACGGCGTGCTCTCCCCGGACGGCGCCTGGATCTGGTGGTTCGACGACAAGGACGGCGACGAGTTCGGCGTCTGGCGCCGCCAGCCCTTCGGGGGCGGCGAGGACGAGCTCGCCGCGCCCGGTCTGGACCCGTCGTACCCGGCGGGCCTGGCCCTGGGCAGGGACGGCCGCACGGCCGTCGTCGGCCGCTCCACGGACGACGACGGCACGACCCTGCACCTCGCCCGGGTGGGCGAGCCCCCGGTGGAGATCTACCGGCACCGCGAGTCGGCGGGCGTCGGCGACCTCTCGCACGACGGCTCGCTGATCGCCGTCGAGCACACCGAGCACGGCGACGCGATGCACTCGGCGCTGCGGGTGCTGCGCCCCGACGGCACGGCGGTCGCCGAACTGGACGACACCGAGGGCGGCACCCGGGAACTGGGTCTGGAGGTGCTCGGCTTCGCCCCGGTCGACGGCGACACCCGGCTGCTCATCGGCCACCAGCGGCGCGGCCGCTGGGAGCCGCTGGTGTGGGACGTGGCCACCGGCGGCCAGAGCGACCTGATGCTGGACCTGCCGGGCGACGTGAGCGCCGAGTGGTACCCGGACGGCAGCGGGCTGCTGATCGCGCACGGCTTCGAGGCGCGCAGCGAACTCTTCCGCTACGACCTCGCCACCGGCGCGCTGGAGCGGATCCCCACGCCGCCCGGCACGGTCTCCGGGGCGACGGCCCGCCCGGACGGCACGGTGGAGTACCTGTGGTCGTCGTCGGCCGAGCCGTCCACCGTCCGCTCGACGGGCGGCGGGGTGGTCCTGGACCCGCCGGGCCTGAAGTCCCCGGGCTCGGTGCCGGTCGAGGACGTCTGGGTGGAGGGGCCGGGCGGCCGTATCCACGCCCTGATCCAGAAGCCCGCGGGCGCCACCGGCCCGCTGCCCACGGTCTTCGACATCCACGGCGGCCCGACCTGGCACGACAGCGACTCCTTCGCGGCGGCCCCGGCGGCCTGGGTGGACCACGGGTACGCGGTGGTCCGGGTCAACTACCGCGGCTCGACCGGCTACGGCCGGGCCTGGACGGACGCCCTCAAGCACCGCGTCGGCCTGATCGAGCTGGAGGACATCGCCGCCGTCCGCGACTGGGCGATCGGCTCCGGCCTGGCCGACCCCTCCCGGCTGGTCCTCACCGGCGGCTCCTGGGGCGGTTATCTCACCCTGCTGGGCCTCGGCGTCCAGCCGGACGCCTGGACCCTGGGCATCGCCGTGGTCCCGGTCGCCGACTACGTCACGGCCTACCACGACGAGATGGAGGCCCTGAAGGCGATGGACCGCACCCTGCTGGGCGGCACCCCGGAGGAGGTCCCGGACCGCTTCGAGGCGTCCTCCCCGCTCACCTACGTCGACCGGGTCGAGGCCCCGGTCTACATCTCGGCGGGCGTCAACGACCCGCGCTGTCCGATCCGCCAGATCGAGAACTACGTCAAGCGCCTGGAGAGCCGCGCGGCGGTGCACGAGGTGTACCGCTACGACGCCGGCCACGGCTCGCTGGTCGTGGACGAGCGGATCAAGCAGGTACGGCTGGAGCTGGAGTTCGCGGAGAGACACCTCGGCGGCTGACGGCCGTACGGAGGCGGGCCCGTCCGGCAGTCACACCCCGTCCTGCCTGCGGGTCCGCCGCCCCAGCAGCTCCGCCATCCCCCGTCGCGTCGCCGCCAGCACCACCCGGTCCTCGGCCCCCAGCACATAGGTGTCGGGCAGGTTCCACACCAGCCCCGACTCACCCTGCCGGGCCTCGGCGGGTCTTGAACCCGCCTGCGAGGCCGGCCTGGCGTCAGCCGTTCCGGACCCCGCCGGCACGCACGACCCCGTAGGGTCCAGGGCCAGCACGCGCCAGGCTCCCGCCCGGAACGCCTCGGCCACCGTCTTCCCCGCGAGCTGCGGATGGTCGCCCACCCGCACCGCCGCGAACAGCAGCACCCGTCGCTCCACCGGGATCGCCCCCAGGATCTGCCGCCCCAGCATCGCCCCGGCGAAAGCGGGCGCCGCCAGATGGGAGACGCTCCGGCTGCGGGTGAGCGCCTGGGGGTGCGCGGCCCGCAGGGTCCGGAACACGGCGGTCGAGAAGTCGTCGTCGTACAGCCGCAGCACCACCCGCAGATCGGGCCGCAGGGCCCGCGCGTACAGCACCGCCTCCAGGTTCGTGGTGTCCGAACTCGTCACCGCGAGCAGCGCGTTCGCACGATGGATCTTGGCGGCCTCCAGGACCCCCTCCTGGGTGACGTCCCCCAGCACCACCGGCACCCGCAGGCGCCGGGCCAGCGCCAGTCCCCGTGCCTCCGGTCCGCTCTCCACGCACACCACGGGGATGTTCAGTTCGCGCAGCCGCTTCAGCACCCGGGTGCCGATCTTGCCGAGTCCGAGGAGCACCACGTGCCCGCTCATCCCGCGCGGCGGCTTGCGCAGCGCGGACGCGCTGCGGAACGTGCCGAGCGCCTCCAGCACCGCCGCCAGCAGCACCGGCAGCAGCAGCAACCCGACCAGTCCGGACAGTAGTTGCAGCACCTGCCGTTCGGTGGACGCCCCGATCGCCGGGTCGTCGATGGCGAAGAGGTCCAGCAGCGTGAGATACAGCGCGCCCAGCGGATGGATCCCGGTCGTCAGCCACAGGGCCACCGCCAGCGCCAGCACACAGACCGCGAGGCCGGCCAGCGACAGCCGTAGCTGACGCGAGAACAGCGAGGTGAACGGCGGTACGA
The DNA here is from genome assembly GCF_055584385.1 of Streptomyces sp. NPDC104096. Lineage (NCBI taxonomy): Bacteria > Bacillati > Actinomycetota > Actinomycetes > Kitasatosporales > Streptomycetaceae > Streptomyces > Streptomyces sp. NPDC104096. Next base: position 142,057 of record NZ_JBVJMD010000017.1, on the reverse strand, counting down.
CGCCCCTGCCGAGGCCGGCCGACGCCGATACGGGCGGCACGGTGTACGACACCTGCTCCAGCACGACGGTCCCGCGCCCGGTGGCGGCGCGGACCGCGGCCGCGTCGGGCAGCAGCTGCGGTTCGTGCTCCCCGGCGATCTCGGAACCGCCCGTGCCCGACGGGTCGTCGATCGCCGGGGACAGCAGGGCGAGCGTGGCCAGCCCGGGATCGGCCGTCCGGCCGGGCCCCGGCGGCGGCCGGTCCACCGCGCGCAGCAACAGCCCGTCCGTCTGTACGACCTTGGTGGTGCCGGCGACGGCGGAGGCCACCAGCGCGGGCGCCGCGGTGTCGGCGTCGGACAGCACGATGGTGGAGGCGTCGCCCAGGCCCGCGGTACCGTCCGCGGCGGCCGCCAACGCGGCGGTCTGGTCGAGGAGTTCCTCGATGTGCTGGCCCAACCGCCAGTTGTACAGCCGCAGCACGAGCCGCAGCCGGGGGTTGAGTCGCCGGGCGGTGAGGGCCGCGCGGATGTTGGTCTCATCGTCCTCGTACACCAGCGCCAGCGCGGCCGCCTGCGCCACGCCGGCCTCGGCCAGCACGACCTCGGACGGCTCGTCAGCCGTCAACGTCCGCTCGCGGCCGCCGGGTTCACCGCCGGAGCCGCCGCCGTTGCCGTTGCCCGAGGCCCGGTTGACCGCCGCGCTCACCACCCGGTCGAGCAGCGCCGCCGACACCGCCCTGGCCCGTTCGACCGCGGGCGCCCGGGTCGTACGCTGCGCGGGCGGGACGACGAGCGTGACCTGCTCCTCGTACACCCCGCGCAGCTCGGCGGCGAGCCGGTGCGCGAGCCCGTCGTCGCCGCAGACCACCATGTGCGCGCCGACGTCCGTCGGCAGACCCTGATTCGGAACGCTCGCCACGAGTGAGAAGACTGCCTCACCGGGACGGATGGTTCCAGACAGGACCTGAACACCGCTCCCCGCGGCCGCGTAGTGAAGAGGGGAGCACACGGAGCATGTGGAGCACGCGGAGAACGCGGAGAGCGCGGAGAACGGAGGTGCCCGACCGTGGCGATCACTGACACGGCCCCGCCGGGAGCCGAGGACGGTGCCGGTGCCGGTCCCGATGCCGGTCCCGGTCCCGATGCCGGTCCGGGTCCCGATGCCGGGCCCCGCGAGCCGGAGCGGGAGGGTCGTCGGCCCGACTCCACCCTCGTGCTGACGATGCTCCTGCTGGTGCTGGTGTTGTTCCAGGGCCCGCTGCGCCGGGCGCTGTCCGCGCCGGTGATGCAGAGCTGGACGACGGTGTTCGTGGCGGTGGTCGTCCAGGCCCTGCCCTTCCTGGTCCTCGGCGTCCTGCTGTCGGCGGCCATCGCCGTCTTCGTGCCGCCCTCCTTCTTCGCCCGCGCCCTGCCGAGCCGTCCCGCGCTGGCGGTGCCCGTCGCGGGGATGGCGGGTGCGGTGCTGCCGGGCTGCGAGTGCGCGTCGGTGCCGGTGGCGGGCGCGCTGGTGCGCCGGGGCGTCACCCCCGCCGCGGCCCTGGCCTTCCTCCTCTCCGCCCCGGCCATCAACCCGATCGTGCTGACCGCGACGGCCGTGGCCTTCCCCCGCGACCCCGAGATGGTGCTGGCCCGCTTCGTCGCGAGCCTGGTGGTGGCGTGTGCGATGGGCTGGCTGTGGCAGCGCCTGGGCCGTACCGACTGGCTGCGGCTGCCCGCGCACGCGCCGCACCACGGCGAGACCAGGGGCGCGGCGTTCTGGGGTTCGGTCCGCCACGACGTGATGCACGCGGGCGGTTTCCTGGTGCTGGGCGCGATGGCGGCGGCGACCCTGAAGGCGGTGGCGCCCGCGAGCTGGCTGCGGACCGCGGCCGACAACCCGGTGCTCGCGGTCCTCGCCCTGTCGGTGCTCGCCGTGCTGCTGTCGATCTGCTCGGAGGCGGACGCGTTCGTGGCCTCCTCGCTCTCCCAGTTCTCGCTGACGGCCCGCCTCGCGTTCCTGGTCGTCGGCCCGATGATCGACCTGAAACTGTTCGCCATGCAGGCCGGCACCTTCGGCCGGGCCTTCGCCCTGCGCTTCGCCCCCGCCACGTTCGTCCTGGCGATCACCGTGGCGGTCCTGACCGGGACGGTGCTCCTGTGAACCGCCTCGCCCAGGCAGCCGTCCTGTTCCTGCTCGGCGCGGCCCTGCTGCACGCCGGGGCGACCGACCTCTATCTGCGCTACGTCAAGGCGGGCCTCCAGCCGCTGCTGCTGGCCTCGGGCGCGGTGCTGATCGCGGCGGCGCTGGCGACCGCGTGGTACGAGCGCCGCGCGGCGAAGACGCCCGCGGCGGCGGAAGCGGCGAAGCCGTCCGCGACGGCCGCTGCCGCCGGGACCGCGAAGGCACCCGCTGCCGCCGGGACGCCGAAGGCACCCGCGACGGTCGGAACGCCGGCGGAGGCCTCCGCGGCCGGAACGTTGGGGGAAGCCTCCGCGGCCGAAGCCGCTCACGGCGACCTCCATGGCCACGTCCACCGCGAGCCCCGGGTCGCGTGGCTCCTGATCCTTCCCCTGCTGGCCCTCATCCTGGTCGCCCCGCCCGCCCTCGGCTCCTACAGCGCGACCCGCACGGGTACGGCCCTGCAGGAGCCGCTCGCCTATCCGCCGCTGCCCGCGGCCGACCCGCTGCGCCTCGGCGTGGTCGACTACGCGGGCCGGGCGGTCTACGACCACGGCCGTACCCTCGCCGGCCGCCGGATCCAGCTCACCGGCTTCGTGGCCCTCGACCGCGACGGCACCCCGTACCTGGTCCGGATGGCCCTCAACTGCTGTGCCGCGGACGCCCAACCGGTCAAGGTCGGCCTGACCGGCCACATCCCGCCGGTCCTCCAGCCGGACACCTGGCTCCGGATCACCGGCACCTACACCGCCCGGCGGACGAAGGACCCGGTCAACAACGGTCCGATCCCGTTCATCGAGGTCATCGCGGCGAAGCCGGTGGCGGTGCCGCACGACCCGTACGACGAGTCCTGGAACACCTGACACGGTCCGCAGGGGCCACGGGAGGGAACCGTCCGGCTGCCCCTTGCGGTCGAGGTGAGCACCACCTAACTTGAACTGACGGACCGTCAGATTCGTTGGTGGGTCGGCAGTGAGGGGTTGGTCATGGTCGGCAAGGACGGCGGCACCGCGGAACTGCCCAGGGTCATCAGCGTGGACGACCACGTGATCGAGCCCGCGCACCTGTTCGAGACCTGGCTGCCGAGCCGGTACCGGGACAAGGGGCCGAAGCCCTTCACCGCCGGGATCGGAGACCTGGCGTACGTCGGCGGGAAGTACCGCTTCACCACCGACCCGGACGGCCAGCCGACCGACTGGTGGGAGTACGAGGGCGAGATCTTCCCGTACAAGCGCATCATCGCGGCCGTCGGCTTCTCCCGCGACGAGATGACCCTCGACGGCATCACCCGCGAGCAGATGCGCCGCGGCTGCTGGGATCCGAAGGCCCGGCTCGCCGACATGGACCTCAACCACGTCGAGGCCTCGCTGTGCTTCCCGACCTTCCCGCGTTTCTGCGGTCAGACCTTCGCCGAGGCCCGGGACAAGGAGGTCGGACTCGCCTGCGTGCGCGCCTACAACGACTGGATGGTCGAGGAGTGGTGCGGGGACAGCGGCGGGCGGCTGATCCCGCTGTGCCTGATCCCGCTGTGGGACGTGGACCTGGCCGTCGCCGAGATCCGGCGCAACGCGGCCCGCGGGGTGCGGGCGGTGACCTTCAGCGAGATCCCCACCTATCTCGGGCTCCCCTCGATCCACTCCGGTTACTGGGACCCGTTCTTCGCCGCCTGCGAGGAGACCGGCACGGCCGTCAACATGCACATCGGCTCGTCGTCGCAGATGCCCGCGGCGTCCCCGGACGCGCCCCCGGCCGTCCAGGCCGCGCTGAGCTTCAACAACGCCATGGCGTCGATGATGGACTTCCTCTTCTCCGGGGTGCTGGTGCGCTTCCCGCGGCTGAAGCTCGCCTACAGCGAGGGGCAGATGGGGTGGATCCCGTACGCCCTGGAGCGCGCCGACGACGTGTGGGAGGAGCACCGGGCCTGGGGCGGAGTCAAGGACCTGATCCCGGAGCCGCCCTCGACGTACTACTACCGGCAGATCTTCTGCTGCTTCTTCCGCGACCGGCACGGCATCGAGGCCATCGAGACCGTGGGCGTGGACAACGCGACCTTCGAGACGGACTACCCGCACGTCGACTCGACCTGGCCGCACACCAAGGCGGTGGCGCAGGAGCACGTGGCGGGCCTGCCGGACGAGGTGACGTACAAGCTGCTGCGGGGCAACGCCATCCGGATGCTGGAGCTCCCCTTCGACCGGAACGAGACCTGAGCCGGGCGGTTCACCGGGTCCCCGCACGGGCAGGCACCAGGCAGCCGGCGGCGCGGGCCGCGCCACCGGGTTCCGACCGATCCGACGGGAGTGTGGATGACGGTCTCCGTCGACCCCGGCCTCTGCTACCGCTCCGCCGAGGAGGGCGCGCCCCGATGAGCGGTGGTCCGGTCGCGGAGCTGCTGGTCACGCTCGGCCGTCACTACGTACGTCACGCCCCCGGCTCGCTCGGCAAGGGACGGCTCGCCGCCCGCCACCTCAACCCCCATCTGCGCGACCATCCGCGCCGACGCGTCGTCGAGACCCGCTCCGGAGCCCGGTTCGCGGTCGACACCCGGGACCTGATCCAGCGCTACCTGTATCTCTTCGGGGTGTGGGAGCCGCATCTGACGAGCTGGCTGCGGCGCAGGCTGCGGCCGGGCGACTGCTTCGTCGACGTCGGCGCCAACGTCGGGGTGTTCAGCGTGCTGGCCTCACAACTCGTCGGTGACACCGGCCGGGTGGTGGCGATCGAGGCCTCCCCGGACTTCCACCGCCGGCTGTCGCAGCAGTGCCGGCTCAACGGCTGCCGCAACGTCCGCGCGGTCAACGCGGCGGTCTCGGACGGTCGTCGGACCCTGACCTTCGTCCTCGCCAGCTCCGCCAACACGGGGGCGAACAGCATCGTCCCGTACGACGGTCCGGCGGAGTCCACCTTCGACATCGGGGCCCGCCCGCTGCCGGAACTGCTCGAACCGGCCGAGATCGCCGCCGCCCGGGTCGTCAAGATAGACGTCGAGGGCGCCGAGGGCAGTGTCGTACGCGGCCTGGCCCCGCTGCTGGACCGGCTCCGGCCCGACGCGGAGATCTGCGTCGAGGTGACTCCCGAGCGGATGGCCGCGCTCGGCGACTCCCCCGGGGAGCTGCTGCGGACGATGACCGACGCGGGCTTCCACGTCTACCGGCTGGCCAACGACTACGCCGCCGACAGCTATCCCGCCGCGCTCGGCGGAAATCCCGGCGTCGCGGTCCGCCTGCGCGGCCCGGTCACCGCCGAGAGCGACCTGGTCTTCTCCCGGGTGGACGCGGAGACGCTTCCCTGACCGAGCCGGCCTCCGCGCCCGCACGGAAACCCGCGCGGGTGGCCGGCTCGGCGGCCGGACGTCAGTCCGCGGCCGGATACCCCCACCGCAGCCCGGCCAACGCCCTCGCCCGCTGCTCCACGACCGCCATCCGGGCGGCCCGTTCGGCCGGGTCGGTATGGGCCGCCTGGCCGGTCGCCTGGCCCTCCCACTTGCGGTACAGCAGCCCCACCGCCGAGGAGAACCAGCCCCGGCTCACGGAGTTCAGCGCCAGCAGCAGACCCGTGTCCTCGGACGCGGGCAGTGCCATCCAGCCGCCGAGGGCGAGCAGCAGTTCCCGGCGCACGCAGAGCGTCGCCGGATGCACCGGGGCGCGGAAGTCGTTCGCCTTCCAGAAGTCGAGCACGGTGCCGCGCTCGACGGGTCCGTCGTCGGGGTCGCCGGGGAAACCGGCCGTCGAGCCGTCGGGCAGCACGTCCAGGGCCCGGGACGTCGTCCAGCCGATGCCGGGATCGGCTTCGAGGACCGCCAGGTCGCGGGCGAGGGCCCCCTCGGCGAGCCGGTCGTCGGCGTCCAGGACCTTCACGTACGCGCCGTCCGCGCGGGCCAGGGCGATCGTGCGGGCGACACCGGGGCCACCGGGCCGGCCCTGCCCGAAGTCGACCCGAGGGTCGTCGGGGACGTGCCGGCGGACCGCGTCGGTGCGGCCGTCCTCCTGGATCAGCCAGTGCCAGTCCCAGCCGCGCGGCAGCCGCTGCTCGCACAACGACCGGTACGCCTCCGGCAGGAACCGGGCCGAGGGCGGGTGGACGGCGGTGACGATGACGACGCGCCGGTTCACCGCGGCACTCACCACCTTTCCGGGGATCCGGACGCGAGGGTCCGGACGGGCGGGGAAGGCACGGGCCGGGGGCCACCGGCACGCAAGCGCCCGACCGCTGGCGACGGGGGATGCACCAGCGATCGGGCTATGGCCAAGCCTAACAAGGCTGCTCGCTCGGCGGAGGACGACTGCTCGGCCCCCCGGGCGCTGTGATCGGGATCACCCGGATGTCAGGGGGCGCACGGGGGGTCGTAGGAGAGCCGGGGCAGGTATTCGTGCCATTTCGCCCGGGTCAGGACCCCGCGCGTGGTCGAGCAGATGTGCCGGACGGCCGCGTCTGCGTCCAGATTCCACAGCCGTACGGTGTCGGCGCCGCTGGACACCCCGAGCAGCCGGCTGCCGGGCCCGAACGACAGGAAGTTGCCCGTCTTGGCGTTGGGGCTCAGCGACTGCCCGATGGGCGTGGCGTCGGAGGGGTCGGCGATGTTCCACAGCCGTACGGTGTTGTCGTTGCCGCCGCTCGCCAGGGTGCGGCCGTCCGCGCTGAACGTCAGCGACACGACCGCCTCGGTGTGACCGGTGAGCGGGGAGCCCAGCCGTCCGGCCCGGCCGGGGTCGGCGATGTCCCACAGCCGTACGGTGTCGTCGTCGCTGCCACTGGCCAGCGTGTGCCCGTCCGGGCCGAAGGCGAGCGTGTTGACGGGACCGAGATGTCCGGTGAGCGGCGCGCCGAGCGGGACGGCGGCGGCCGGGTCGGTCACGTTCCACAGCCGTACGGTGTCGTCCGCGCCGCCGCTGGCCAGCGTCCGCCCGTCCGGGCTGAACGCGAGGGTGTACACGTATCCCCGGTGGCCGGTCAGCGGGCTGCCCAGGGGCCGCAGTCGGGCCGGGTCGGTGGCGTCCCACAGCCTTATGGTGCGGTCGTCGTAGGCGGTCGCGAGGGTGTGTCCGTCCGGGCTGAACGCCAGCGCGTCGGGGCCCGCGTACCGGGTCCGCAGCGCCACGGGCGGCGCGTGGGGCACCGGCCGGGCCGGGTCGGCGACGTTCCACAGCTGCACCGCCCGGCTTCCGGTCAGCACCGCCAGCGTGCGCCCGTCGGGGGAGAACACCAGCGAGCGCACGTCGCCCTCCTCGGGCGCGAACGGCGTGCCCAGCTGCACCGGCCGGCCGGGCGTGCGCACGCTCCACAGCCGGACCCGCTGGTCGCGCGCGGCCGTGGCGAGCACCCGGCCGTCCGGCCGGAACGCCCCGATCCGGCCGATCATGTCGGACGTCGGTATCGACCACAGCCGGACCTTGCTGTCGCCGCTGCCGGTGGCGAGGGTGCGGCCGTCCGGACTGAAGCCCAGGGCGTACATCTCGCCGCTGCTGCCCGCGAGGGGCTCGCCGACCTGCGAGGGGTAGGCCGGGTCGCTGACGTTCCACAGGCTCGCCGTGCTGTCCGCGCTGGCCGAGGCGAGCATGGTCCCGTCCGGGCTGAAGGCCACCGACCAGACGGGTCCGGTGTGGCCGGCCAGCGGTGTGCCGAGCGGGACGGCGGCGGCCGGGTCGGTCACGTTCCACAGCCGTACGGTGTCGTCCGCGCTGCCGTCGGCGAGCGTGCGCCCGTCGGGACTGAAGGCCAGCGAGTGCACCGTGCCGGTGTGGCCGGTCAGTGCCGCGCCGACGCGCACGGGCCGCCGCGGGTCGGCCGTGTTCCACAGCCGTACGGTGTTGTCGTCGCCCCCGGCCGCCAGCGTGCGCCCGTCGGGGCTGAACGCCACGGAGCGCACCGCGGCCGAGGCCCCCCGCAGCGCGCCGATCGCCTCCGGGCGGCCCGGGTCGGCCGTGCTCCACAGCCGTACGGTGTGGTCCTCGCAGGCGGCGGCCAGGGTGCGGCCGTCGGGACCGAACGCGAGCAGGTAGATCGTCCCGCCGTGGCCGGGGACCGGCTTGCCGAGCGGCCGGGGCCGGGCGGGGTCGGCCATGTCCCACAGCCGGATCGTGCCGTCGTCGCCGGCCGCGGCCAGGGTGCGGCCGTCCGGGCTGAAGACCGCGCTGCTCACCCAACTCGTGGGCCCGGTCAGGGGCTTGCCGAGCGGCTTCGGGCGGGTCGGGTCCGACACGTCCCACAGCCGTACGGTCCGGTCGTAGCTGGCGGTGGCCAGCAGCCGGCCGTCCGGGCTGAACGAGGTGAGGTAGACGGCGCCGGTGTGGCCGAGGAGCGGGGTGGCCAGCGGCGCGTTCACGATCGAGACCAGCCGGTTGTTCGCGCCCTCGTCGTCCGGCCTCAGCCGGTGCGCCACCAGGTCGAGCTGGGCGGACAGCGACGGATCCGTGTACTGGACGCGGTCCGCCTCGGCGACCACCTGCTCGAACACCGCGTCGTTGCGCTGCTGCCAGGCGACCACCGCCGAACCGACGGCCAGCAGCGCCAGGACGACCAGCGCCGACACCGCGCTCCGGCCGATCCACACGGTGCGCCTGCGCAGCCGTACCGAGGCGGCCAGGAACTCCATCGCGCCGCGGGTCAGGAAGGTGTCCCCGGCGGTCTTCGCCCAGGTACGGGCCTGCTCCAGCCGGGAACCGCGGTAGAGCAGCGAGAGGTCGCGGCCCGATCCCTCCCAGGACCGGCCGTCCTCCTCCAGCCGCTGGCGCAGCAGATGGTCGTTGCGGTCCTCGTCGATCCAGTCGCGCAGCCGCGGCCAGGCGTGCAGCAGCGCCTCGTGGGTGATCTCCACGGTCTCCGAGTCGAGCGTCACCAGCCGGGCGCGCACCAGTGCCTCCAGCGACTCCTCCGTCTTGCCGGGGTCCGTCGACTCCTCGGCGAGCTGGCGCCGGGTCCCGCGTCGGCGGGTCGCCTGGGTGTCCTCGCCGAGGCGGACCAGCCTGAGCAGCAGCAGTCGCGCGGCCGTGCGGGCCGCCGGGTCGAGACCGGACCAGGCCTGTTCGGCGGTCGCCGCCACCGCTCCCTGGATCCCGCCCGCCGCGCGGTAGCCGGCCAGCGTCAGCCGCCCCGCCTTGCGCCGCTGCCAGGTGGCGAGCAGCGCGTGGGACAGCAGCGGCAGCACCCCCGCGTCGTGCGCCCCGCGGGGGCCGTCGGCGCTCACCTCCCGCACGATCAGTTCCGCGAGACCCGGTTCCAGCTCCAGCCCCACCGCCCTGGCCGGTCCGGTCACCGCCTCGCGCAGCTCGGTGCCGGTCAGCGGGCCCAGCACCATGTGCCGGTGCTGGAGCGCGTCGGACAGCTCGGGGTGGCCGAGGCACTGCTCGTAGAAGTCGGCGCGGACGCCCAGGACCACGAGCACGGGAGGCGGGGCGTCCGGGCCGCCGTCCGGTGCGCCGCCGTCCGGTGCGCCGGGGTCGGTGGGGCCGGCGGGCGTGCAGGCGGCGTGCAGGAGCCGGATGAAGATCCGCCGGTCCGTCTCGTCGGAGCAGAGGGTGAAGGCCTCCTCGAACTGGTCCACGATGACGACCGGCCGGGCGGCCGAGGCCGACGCGCGGCGCGCCCACGCCGTGACGGCCTCCCGTACGGCGTGGGCGAAGCGCGGGGTACCGGCCGCCCGCGCGGCGCCCGCGGACCGCGGCGCGCCCGGCTCGGCGGCGGCCGCGTCCCGCGCGCCCGCGACGACCTCGCGCAGTCCGGGTATCCGCCGGGTGAGCTCCGCGAGCGGATCGGCCCCCGGCACCAGTTGGAGCACTTCTCGGGCCCCGCCGTCCGGCTCGCCCTCGGCGCCGCCGGGCGCGCCCTCCCGCAGCGCGGGCACCAGCCCGGCGTTGAGCAGGGAGGACTTGCCCGCACCCGAGGCGCCCACGAGCATGACCAGGCCGCCGGTGCGCTCCGCAGCGCGGAGCTGGGCGACCAGGGAGCCGGTGCTGCGTTCCCGGCCGAAGAACCACCGGGTGTCCTGCGGACGGTAGGGAGCGAGCCCGCGGTACGGGCACACCCCGGCGGGGACGGTCACGGCGTCGGCCGGCGGCTGTCCCGGCTCAGCCGTCGCGGCGGCCGGGTGGTCGCCGACCGGGTCGGCCACCGCCCGCTCCCACAGCCGCTGCCACTGGACCAGGTCGTACAGGCCGGTGGACACCGGCGTGGGCCGGGCGCGCCGGGCCTCGGGGATCAGGATGTGCAGCACCGCGGCGAGGGCGGTGAACTGGGCGGGTACGTTCCGGGCCCGCCGCCAGTCGCTGATCCGCTGCACGGACACCCGTACGGGCCGGCCGCGTTCGTCGAACCGCTGCAACCGCACGACCGCGTCGGACACGCTCCGCAGCGGCGGGTTGCCGGCCTCCCGGTACAGCAGCGCGAGGCGTTCCGCGAAGGCCGTGCGTGCCCCCGAGTCGGAACTCAAGGTCCCCACCCCTTACTTCCCCGCACTGGAACGTCCGGACCGGAAAACCCACTTTATACGGCTGACCTGCGAAGAAAGCTTTGTTCCGGCCTCGGAACCTCCTCTGCGGGCGCCTCGGCTGGCAGGATCATGCCGTAGCGGAGCGGTGACGGGTTGTCGCACACGCGGTCGACCAGCCCGGCGTCCGGAGGGACACCTCATGACACCGTACGTTCTCGGCCGGATTCGGCCGGGACCACGGGCCGGCGGCCGAGGCCGCGGCGCATGAGTCCGGCGGGTCCCGCGGAGCCGGCCCCCTTGGGGCGGGTCCGCGCCCGACCACGGAGCCGGCCCTTCCGGGGCCGTGCCGACCCGCCGCGGCGGCACGGGCCGACGCCGTTCGCGGCACCGCTCGACACCGGTCCCCACGAGGGGAGGGACCGGTGCCGGACGATCCGGCACCGGCCGCTGCACACAGAGGCCGTCTTCCCGGTGGAGGACGGCCTCGGAGCCGTTTCCGGCGGTCCGGAGGTGCCGAACCCGTCGCGCAGAATGGTTCCTTCCTGACAGGCTCGGACCTGTGACGTACGTAGTGACCGTGGACACCTGCATCCCGGAGGGGACTCCGGAGATGGACCCGCTGCAACGTGCCGGCGCCGTGGCACTCATCGAAGAGGGATTCGACTCCGTCAGGTCCGTCGAAGGACCCGACGGGGTGGAGGTCGAACTGCTCGACAGCGTCGTGGCCGTCCACCCCGGCGGCGCCCTGTTGAAGGTCGTCGTGGACGCCCCGGCCCTGGAGCTCGCCGAGGAGTCGGTGCAGGCGCTGGTGGACGAACTGCTGGAGCGCACGGAGCTCCTGGTCGACTGGACGATCGAGCGGTGCGAGGTCGAGCTGCACGAGGACCTGGCCAGGAAGAGCCTCGACGCGGCCGACGGCCCCGACGCCCCGCCCGACGACCCGGCCGCCCGCAGGGCCCGCCACATCGAGGACCGCGCGGCGGAGGACACCGAGGCCCTCCCCGACGCCGAGGCGAAGTCGGCGGCCGTCCGGGCCCGGATGATGGACCTGGCCGACGAACTCCGCTCGTTCTCCCCGTCGGTGTTCGGCGCGCCGGACGGGGACGAGAACGGGACAGGGACAGGGGCAGGAACAGGGACAGGGACAGGGGCAGGACTCGGGTTCGGGCTCGGGGAGGAACCGGACCGGGCGGAGCGCGCGGTCCCCGCGGAGAGCGCCAGACTCGCCGCCGGCGCCCTGGTCCACGCGACCGACATCCTGGTGGACGGGCTGTTCCAGGACATGCAGGTCCTGACCCAGGAGGACGCCACCGTCGCCGAGTGCGAGGGCCCGCTGTGGCACCTGGAGCGCCTGCCCGACCGCTATGCGCTCCGGTACGACGCCCACTTCGCCCGCCGCTTCCTGGTGACGGTCATCGCCATGACCACGCGCTTCACCGACGGCAGCTTCCAGCGGCTGAGCTGTGTCGCCGAGGAACTCGCCCTGAGGTTCCTGCTGAGCGAGACGATCACCGCCCTGGAACTGCACGGCCTCCTGGACGACGACGTCGCGGCCGCCCTCGACGCGTTCGCGGGCAACGTCTACGAGGACATGGACCACGAGTGGCTCTACGACGGCTCGCTGCACGGCACCGACGAGGCCGCCCCGGGTGCCGCGCCGGGAGCCGCCCCCATGTCCTTCCGGTCCTGGTTCACCCCGTTCGACCCGGGCAGGTACGTACACCCGTCGGCGACGGACGAGGCGGAGAGCGCGGCGCGCTGAGGCCTTGCGTACCCGAACTCCGCGCAGGTGAGAGCTAGTTCGTAAGGCTTGTGTGAAGGGCTTGTGTGTGGGGCGTGAATCTCCTTATGCTCGCGATCTTGCAGCGGGATGCGCGAGCCGATCTCGCTCGCAAGGCGAACGGCATCCGCTGCCGGCTCTGGTGACAGGGCGCCATCCACACGGGCCGACCCGGCTCGAACGGGACCGGCCGGCAAGACGGGAGCCTCATGCTTCACAAGCTCAAGACGCACCTGGGCGACTTCCTCGCCCCGAGCAGCACCCGGCCCCTCACCTGGGCGATCCACCTCGTGTGGCCCCTGGCGGCGGCCTATGCGGCATCCCTGTTCCTCGACCCGCACGGCGACCGCGTACTCGCGGTCCTCTCGGTCCCCGCCTACGCCTGCGCGGCGTACGTCTGGTGGCGGTTCGCCAAGGCCGTCAGCTGGAAGCTTCCCGCGACCCTCCAGCCGGTCGTCCGGGACCTGCTGGCCGTGGTCCTCACGGCCCCGGTCCTCTTCATGGCCGGCCAGCTCGGCGTGGTGGTGATCCTCCTCGCGCTCGTCGCCGTCCCGCTGTACCTCTGGTACCTCTTCCGCAACCGCGGCACCGCCCCGAACGTCCGGGCGGGCCAGGTCTGGTGGGCCGAGGTCGCCTTCAAGGAGGACGACGGGACGAGCAAGGACCGGCCGGTCATCATCAGGTCCGTCCACTCCGGCTCCGTCGAGGCGTTCTACGTCACCAGCCAGGACAAGGACGACCGCCCCGGCTTCACCCGCCTGGAGTGCGCCTCCACCTGGGACGCGCAGGGCCGGCAGAGCTGGGTCGAGTACATCGAGACCCGCACCGTCCGGCTCACCGACCTGCGCCGTCCCGGCGGGACCCTGCCGTACCAGGAGTTCACCCGCCTGTGCAGTCTCCACGCCAACGAGACGGCGGCCTGGTCCTGACCACGTCCGGGCCCGGAGCCCCGGCGGCACCGGCGACGGCGAAGGGCGCCCCGGAGGTCTCCGGGGCGCCCTTCCCGGTGGTCGTCGGAGACGGTTGCTCAGCGCACGTCCACGTAGGAGCCGGACGCGAGGTGGACCGCGACCCAGGTGCCGTCCTGCTTCGCGGTGAAGCGGGCGGTGAAGCGGCCGTGCGAGTCGGTCTTGACGGTGCCCAGGGTCGTCCAGGACGTCTTGCCCTTGGCCTGGAAGACGATGTACACGCGCTGCTTGGCGAACGCCACCCACTTGGTTGGCGCCGAACTTGATCTGCGCGCTGGAGTGGTCCAGCCGGATCCGGCTCGGGCTGATCACGACCGGCAGGGTCTTCGAGTCGACGACCACATAGGTGTTCGTGCCGTCGGGGTGTCCGAAGGCGTGTCGGACGGGGCGTCGGTCGGAGTGCCGGTGGGCGTGTCCGCCGAGGTGGGCTCGGCCGTCGGGCTCGCGGTCGCGGCGGCCGTCGGGTCCTGCCCCGGTGTGTCACCGTCGGCCGCGAACGCCGACGCGGGCGCGGCGAGGAGCGCGGCGCCCAGTGCGGCGGACACGGCCGCCGACACCGAAGAGCGTGTTCTCACTGCTGGGTTCCCCCACGGGAATGGCGCGGCCGCGCTGCCCCGAAGGCGACGTGCCGGGGCCCGAGGTGGCTGCGGGTCGGAATGACGAGTTCGTACGTATCCGGCAGGGCGAGGACGTCGAGCGCACCCATGAAGGCCGGCGCGCGGGTCCGCCCCGGCCGTGCCGCAGGTAGCCGTAGCCGTCGGGGCCGTGGACCGGTCGGTGTTCGGTGAGGGGTTCGGATGCCATGTCAGGAGCGTCGTGGGCGTTGAACGGCCTTGAAATGAAGCTCTGTTGCACTTGCCGCCGGCCCGATGGCCCGATGACCCCTACACCGAACCCCGGATGTGCGGGCCGAGGCCCGGCTGAGAGCATGGTCGGCATGGCTCAGACACCCGCCGACACCCGCATACCCACCCGCTCGTCCCGCAAGGCCGTGCCGACCTGGGTGGTGGTGTTCACGGTGTGCGCGGGGCAGTTCCTCGTCGTCCTCGACGTGTCGGTGGTCAACACCGCGCTGCCGTCGATGCGGGCCGGCCTGGGGCTCAGTGCGATCGGGTTGCAGTGGGTGGTCAACGCGTACTCGATCGCTTTCGCCGGGTTCATGCTGCTCGGCGGCCGGGCCGGGGACCTGTTCGGGCGCAAGCGGATGTTCCTCGTCGGGCTCTCCCTGTTCACGGCCGCTTCCCTGGCGGGCGGACTCGCCCAGGAGGGCTGGCAGCTGCTCGCCGCCCGGGCCGTCCAGGGCCTTGGCGCGGCCGTGCTCGCCCCGTCCACGCTCACCCTGCTCACCTCGGCCGTGTCCGAAGGGCCCGCGCGGGTGCGGGTCATCGGGACCTGGACGGCGGTCGGTGCGGGCGGCGGTGCGGTCGGTGGCGCGGTCGGCGGAGTGCTCACCGATCTGATTTCCTGGCGCTGGGTGCTGCTCATCAACGTGCCCGTCGGTGTGCTCGTCCTCGTGGCGGGCGTCCGCTGGCTGACCGAGAGCCGGGGCGGCGAGAGGCGGCGGCTCGATCTGCCGGGCGCGCTGCTTGTCACGGCGGGCCTCGCCACGCTCGCGTACGGGATCGTGCAGACCGAGGTCGAAGGGTGGACGGCGCCCGCGACGTTCGTGCCACTCGCTGCAGGGCTGCTGCTCATCGTGGCGTTCCTCCTGGTCGAGGCGCGGACCAAGGCTCCGCTGATGCCGCTCGGGCTCTTCCGGGTGCGGTCGGTGGCGGCGGCGAACGCGACGATGATGATCTCCGGCGCGGCCATGTTCGCCATGTGGTTCTTCATGACGGTGTACGCGCAGAACGTGCTCGGCTACTCGCCGGTCCAGGCCGGATTCGCCCTCGTACCGTCGTCGTTGACGGGGGTCGTCGGCTCGAAGCTGGCGCCGCGCCTGATGCCGCGGATCGGGGCGAAGAACGTCACGGTCGTCGGGCTCCTGGTAGCCGCGGCCGGGGTCGGCTGGCAGTCGACGATGACCCCGGACGGCTCGTATGTCACGTCGATCCTGCTGCCGGGCATGCTGATGATGCTCGGTGCGGGCCTGGCCTCGACGCCTCTCTCGTCCCTGGCGACGTCGGGCGCTGCGCCCGGTGACGTGGGTCTGGTGTCCGGCCTTGTCAACACGTCGCGCACGATGGGCGGCGCGCTCGGCCTGTCGATCCTGTCGACGGTCGCGGCGGCGCGCACGGCCGGAGCGCCGGGTGCGGCGGCCCTCACGGACGGGTACGCGGCCGCGTTCCGCACGAGTGGGCTGATTCTGCTCGGTGGCGTGGTGCTCGTCCTGCTGTGGATGCCCAGGGCCGACCGGGAACGGTGACTCGTCGGATCGGCCAGAGCTGTCAACTCCACTGATCCGTAAGACAGTTACCCGTAACGAGCCGCGCTCCGGCGGTCCGGAGCGGCGATGGCTCCACACCGCGAGGCCGCTGTCACGGCAACCCGGAGATCAGGTAGCAGCGGGCACACGGCCTGCCCCCCCTCGGGGCAACAGCGGGCGAGGGAGTGATCTAGGGCACAAGGGCTCCCCTTCCCCCAAGATCGAACTAAACGCTAGGCTTCTTTACCGAAGCGAACCGGACAGTTGGTTTTTGAGACAGGCCGACCTTTTCTGAACCTGCCCTAGGAGAGCTCCATGCCTTCGCCTGTGGTGATCCTGAACGACGAACTTCCCGATACTGCCGTCAGTGGCCTGAAGGCTACGTGCGACGTTCGCCGAGTTGGCGGCCATGGTGGCTTGGACCTGTTCGTAGCGCTGTCCGATGCGGATGCCCTGATCGTGCGCAGCGACACTCAGGTGCTCGGCGTGCGCCGTGGCTGCACGTCATTGGCCGCGCCGGGTGGGCCTGGACGACACAGACCCCATCGCTGTTGTCGGGTGCGGCGCTGTCGTGGTTGACGCTCCCGATTACAGCACCTCGAGCGTCCCCGAATTCGCGGTGGGCCTCATCCTTGCCTCTGCTCGCCGCATCATGGTCGCGGAACACTCGCTTCGAGCCGGCGAGTGACGCGGACGGATCTCGTAGGTCTCGAACTGGCGGGTCGCACCGTGGGGTTCCTCGTACGCGCCCCGTATGCCGACACCGCCGACGAGGACCTCCGCTTCGGCGGTCCTGACGAACTCCTTGCGGCGAGCAAGGTCGTCACCCCGTCCTGCCGCACGCCATCGGTACCGCAAGACTCGTCAGGGCTCAGGGGCCGTCGCCGATGTGGCCCACCGCGCACCTGGTCGACTCGGCACGTGGCGGCCTCGACAACGAGTCCGTGCTCGTCGAGGCACTCCGCAGAGGCCGCTTGGCGAGCACCGTTTCAGACATCGTACACCTTTGAACTTCCGGGTATGTCGGCGCCGCCGAACATCCTGGGGGCACATCACCTCGGGGCCGGTACATCCGATGCTCGGCCCCGAGCAGGCCAGGCCGCCATCCGTACGGTCCTGGCTGCACCGGCCCCGGCACCCACCACCGCCTGAGCACCCGCACCCGCCCCGCATGTTGGAGAAACCTTGACTACTCCCTGCTCGGCCGAGACCGTGCGCTCCCTGTTACCCAGGGCCCGCGATGACCTCGCGGAACTGGTCGCGCTGCGCACCGTCGTCGGTATTTCACCGCCGGACCAGTTCGATCGCGCGGCCGACCGGATCGCCGCCATGCTCGCGGATGCCGGTTTCCCCGAGACCCGACTGCTTTCCACCGATGAGGGTCCCAAGACGGTGTACGCTCGCCGGCCCGGACCCCCCGGCGCACCGTGCGTGGTGCTCTACGCGCACTACGACGTCGTCTCCGCACAGGACGAAGCCTCTTGGCGTACACCCCCGTTCGAACTGACCGAACGCGAGGGGCGTTGGTACGGCCGGGGCAGTGCGGACTGCAAGGGCAACGTCGTCATGCACCTCACGGCGTTACGCGCACTTCAGGAAGCCCTGCCTCACGAGCCCTACCCGGACATCGACTTGGCCGTCCTCGTCGACGGCTGTGAGGAACCCGGCGACGGCAGCCTCGAGAAAGTGCTGCGAGCCCATCCGGACCTGCCGACGCCGGACGTGGTCGTCGTCGCCGACACCGGGAACGTCGAGTCCGGCATCCCCACCCTCACCACCTCCCTGCGAGGCATGGCAGTAGTGGAGATCGAGCTCTCCACGCTGTCCAAGACGCTGCACTCGGGCCAGTTCGGCGGGCCCGTGCCCGACGCCATGACCGCTCTGATCCGTCTCCTGGCCACGTTGCACGACAGCCAGGGGACACCCTGTGTGCCGGGGCCCGGCGCCGGTGGGACGGCGCGACCCCGTGCCGCCGCCGAGTACTCCGAGACGGACCTGCGCGCCGATGCCGGCGTCCTGGACGGTGTCGCGCTCATCGGCACCGGCAGCATCGCCGACCGGCTGTGGAGCCGGCCCGCCATCACCGTGCTCGCCGTGCAGTCGCCGCAACTTGACGACGCGGTGCCCGCGTTGCTGCCCTCGGCGAAAGCGCTGATCAGTGTGCGCACCCCGCCTGGTGCGGACGTGTCCCGAGTCCACGAGGAACTGGCCGATCACTTGCGTCGGCAGGTGCCTTGGGGTGCGCACATGAAAATCCGGCGTGTCACAAGCGGCCCGTCCTTTCTCGCCGACTCCGGGGGACAGGCCCATGCCGAGATGCGCCACGCCCTGCACGGTGCCTTCGGCGTGCCGGCCCGCGACGTGGGGGCCGGTGGCTCCATCGCCGTCTGCTCCGTCCTCCGGAGGCTCTATCCGGACAC
The DNA here is from genome assembly GCF_055584385.1 of Streptomyces sp. NPDC104096. Taxonomy (NCBI): domain Bacteria; kingdom Bacillati; phylum Actinomycetota; class Actinomycetes; order Kitasatosporales; family Streptomycetaceae; genus Streptomyces; species Streptomyces sp. NPDC104096. The sequence continues at coordinate 123,959 of NZ_JBVJMD010000017.1, read as the reverse complement.
GGAGATCCTCCTGTGCGGCGTCGAGGACCCGCCCTCGCAGATCCACGGCATCGACGAGAGCGTGAGCCCGAACGAGATCGCCTCTCTGGCTCATGCCGAGGTCCTCTTCCTGCGCCGCCTCGCCGCCCTCCGGACGAACCCGCGCAGATCAGGTGAAGACGCTCCCCGTCTGTCGTCGGCCGACCCGCAGGGGGACCGATGATCTACCAGCACGCCTGCGAAATCGTCACCGACGAGGTCTTCCTCGAACTGGACGGCATCCTGCCGGACCGTCAGCTCTTCCTGAAGCTGGAAGGGATGAACCCGGCCGGGTCGGTAAAGCTCAAGTCCGCGCTGGGCATGGTGGAGGACGCCGAACGCAAGGGTGTGCTCCTGCCCGGCGGCCGGATCGTCGAGTCCTCCTCCGGCAGCCTCGGCATCGCCCTGTCCATGATCGCCGCCTCGCGCGGATATCACTTCACCTGCGTGACCGACCCGAACATCTCCCCGCACAGTCTGGCGCTTCTCCGCGCCTTGGGAACCGAGGTCATCCAGGTCACGCAGAAGGACCACAACGGCGGCTACCTCGGCACCCGCATCGCCCTCATCCATGAGATGACCGGGTCCGACCCGAACCTCGTGTGGCTCAACCAGTACGCCAACCCCGCCAACGCGCAGGCACACGCGCGGCGGACCGCCACCTCGATACTCAAGAACATCGGGCACGTCGACACCCTGCTGGTCGGTGCCGGAACCACCGGCACCCTCATGGGCTGCACGCGTCACTTCCGTATGTTCTCCCCCTGGACGAGGATCGTCGCAGTGGACACCGCCGGATCGGTCACCTTCGGCGGCCCGCCCGGCCCACGCCACATCCCCGGCCTCGGCACCAGCCGCCGTCCCGAACTGTGCCGGCCCGAGCAGGTGGACGAGGTGATCCTCGTCGACGAGCGCGACGCCGTACGCATGTGCCGACGCATGGCCCTTGAACACGGACTGCCGCTCGGCGGCTCCACCGGATCTGTGCTCGCCGCCCTGGAATCGATTGCCGACAGGGTCCCCACGGGCTCGCGCGTGGTGGCGCTCTCCCCGGACATGGGCGACCGCTACGTCAAGACGATCTACGACGACATGTGGGTGGCCGACACCTTCGGCACGGGTGTCCTCGACGACTCCGCCGGACGTCCCGTCGCCGTGTGACCCGATGCCTGCGTCCTCGCCAGGCCACATCCGCACCCCTGCTGAGACCAGCAACCAGACAAGGGAAACCTCTGCATGTTCGACTTCCACGTCGTGGGCGGCGCCGCCCTGCGCACCCTCATCGACGCCTCTCGTCCCGACATCGTCGAGACGGTCCGTTCCGCCTACCTCACCCACGGTGACGGCGAATCGGTCAACCCGAACAGCTACTTCCTGCGCTTCCCGGAGAAGCCGGACGCCCGCATCATCGCGTTGCCCGCCCACCTCGGTGGCGACTACGGCGTCTCAGGGATCAAGTGGATCGCCAGTTACCCGCGTAACATCGAGCGCAACATTCCACGCGCCTCGGCCGCACTGCTGCTCAACGACTACGAGACGGGCTATCCCTTCGCCTGCCTGGAGGCGTCCCAGATCAGCTCCGCCCGCACCGCCGCGTCCGCCGTCCTGGGTGCCCAGGAACTGACGGGTGGCCGTACCGCGGACCGAATATGCCTGGTGGGCGCAGGAATCATCGCGCGTAACATCGCCGAATTCTTCGCCGGACAGTCGTGGACCGTGAACCGCTTCGTCGTGCACGACCAGAACGCTTCCTACGCGGATGCGCTCACCAGGCACATCGGTGAACTCGGATACGGCGCCGAGCGCGCGGACTCTTTCGAACAGGCCACGGCTGACGCCGACATCGTCGTCTTCGCCACGACCGCGCCCGAGCCCTGGGTGACCCGGCCCGATGCCTTCGCCGCCGGACAGACCGTCCTCAACATCTCGCTGCGAGACCTCGGCGCGGACGTCATCGCCGGTGCGCAGAACATCCTCGACGACGTCGACCACTGCCTGACGGCCAATACCTCCCCGCACCTGGCGGAACAGCAGCTCGGGCACCGCGACTTCATCGACGGCACCCTCGCGCACGTGATCCGCGGCGAGGTCGCCCCCGCAGCCGACCGACCGCGCATCTTCTCGCCCTTCGGCCTCGGTGTCCTCGACCTCGCCGTCGGACAGCGCCTCTACCAGCAGGCCGTCGACAAGGGCCTCGCGGTCTCGGTGCCGGACTTCTTCGGCGAGACGGAGCGCTGGAGCTGACGCTCGCACGCGCTCACTTCCCGTCTCACGAAAGGTCGCCATGCCGAACACCACCACCCTTGCAGCTCTCAAGTCCTCCGGTTCCGCGCAGGGTGCGGAACTGGCCGCCCTCGCGGCCGGCCACGCCCAGCGATTCCCCTGGTACCGCGAACTCCTTCTGCGCCGCGGAGCCCTGGGCTCCGGAGACCTGTCCGATCTTCCTCTCGTGGACACCGGTCTGCTCGGCGCGCACTACTACACCGCCGATTACCCCCAACTGCCCGGTGCCTCTGCCTACCGCACCTCGGGAACCTCTGGCGGACAGCGCAAGCGCATCCTCTACTCGACCGCTGATGACGACGCGTACATTGCCCAACGTCGCGCACTGTTCGGGGAGTTCACCGCGTCGGTACCGCGTGGCGCGGTGGCCGTCGCGGACCTGGGCACCGGCCACGCCGCCGCCTCGGCCCGGCGTGTCTTCGTGGAACTCGGTTACGAGGCTCACGACATCGACTTCACCCGTCCTGTGGAAGAGCACGTCGCGAAGCTCAACGCGTGGCGACCTGACGTCTTCTTCACCATGCCGATGATCCTCGACCGGCTCCTCCAGGCCCGGCCCGCTCTGGACATCCGGCCGCAGAAGATCATGGTCGTGGGCGATGTCGCGCCCCCCGCATGGCGTGCCCACGTGGCCGAACGATTCGGCCTGCGGTCCGAGGACGTCCTGGACGTGTTCGGCTCGATCGAGATAGGGGCCATCGGCTATTCGTGCGCCGAGACGGGCCTGTACCACTTCCACGACCACATCGTTCCCGAAGTCCTGACTCCCGAAGAGCTGAGCCGGCACACCGAGAACGACCTGGTCCCGTCCCGGCAGGAAGGCAGCGGGGCGCTCCTGCTCACGTCCTTCACCCGTGACTACTTCCCCGCGGTGCGCTACGTGACCGGCGACGCCGTCACCGGTCTGCGCCGCATCCACCACAAGGGCCGCGAGGTGTTCGCGTTCGAACGCATCGACGGACGGCTCGCCGGCGACTTCAAGCACGGTGAGCGGATCAGCAACCACGACCTGGCGCAGATCATGGCGGAGGTCTTCCCCGGCCACCCGTTCGAGGCGGGTGACGACGACGGCCTGGTCATCAGGGTCGTCGCCGAAACGGTGGACGACCACCAGGTCACCGCGGTCCGCGCGGCCGTGGACCGGCGGGCTCCCGATGTCGCGCAGATGATCGCGTCCGGACTGGTCGGACCGGTGCGCGTGCATGCCGTCACGCCGGACGGACTCCGGTCGGGCCAGGCCAAGCGACGCCTCGACCTGAAGGAGGGCTGACCGGTGTGCGGAATAGCTGGAACAGTGTCCCTGGGACATGCTTCTGCCCACACCTCGTACGCCCTCGCCGCCTGTGCGGCCATGGCGCACCGAGGCCCGGACGAGACGGGGTCCTTCACCACGTCGGACGCGTCCCTGGCGATGTGCAGGCTGAAGGTCATCGGCCTGCACGACGGCTCCCAGCCCGTCTTCAGCGACGACGGCACGGTCGTATGCGTCCTCAACGGCGAGATCTACAACCACCAGGAACTGCGCGCCTTCCTCGCCTCGCGAGGACGCCCGGTCCACGGCGGCAGCGACGCGCAGGTGCTGCCGCACCTCTACCAGGAACTGGGCGAGCACTTCGTCGAGCGGCTGCACGGCATGTTCGCCGTCGCCGTGTACGACACCCGTGAGGACCGGCTCGTCCTGGCCACCGACCGGGTCGGCAAGAAGCCGCTGTTCTACGCGAAGCCGGACGGTGATTCGGTGGCGTTCGCGTCGGAGCTGCCCGCGCTGATGCTGCACCCCGGCATCGGCCGGGACATCGACCCCCTTGCCGTGGACCAGTACCTCGGTTACCGGGTGGTCCCCGCGCCGCACACGATCTACCAGCACGTCCGCAAACTGGAGCCGGCGACGACTCTGGTCCTGGAACGGGGCCGGCCCGAACGCCGCCGCAGGTACTGGCAGTTCGACTTCACCGCCGAGCTCACCGATCTGCCGCAGGCCGATATCGACGACCGCATCGACGCGCTGCTCCAGCAGGCCGTGCACGACCGGTTGGAGTCGGAGGTGCCGCTCGGCGCGATGCTCAGCGGCGGGCTCGACTCCAGCCTCGTGGTGGCCATGGCCACCAGGCAGCTCGGCAGGCCCCTGCACACGTTCTCCGTCGGGTTCGAGCACGCTGCCTTCGACGAGTCGGTGCACGCTCGTGCCGTGGCCGAGCACTGCGGCACCCGGCACCACACGTACCGGATCGGTCCGCAGGACGCGATGGAGGCCGTCGACACCATCCTCAGCCACATGGGGGAGCCGTACGCCTTCCCCTCCGCGATCGCGGCCTCCTGCATGTACAAGTTGGCCAGGCAGTACGTGACCGTGGTGCTGACCGGCGACGGATCCGACGAGATCTTCTGCGGCTACGGCCGGTACCAGCGCCTGCGCGACCTCTCAGTGGGAGGGAACCTCGCAGATCGCTACGAGGGCGTCCTGCTGGACGGCGTTCCCCAGGCGCTCAAGAGCCGACTGTACGCGGCCGACTTCGCCGCACGGCTGCCGCGCCAACCGCACAATTACCTGCGGGCCCGCTTCGACCGCACCGACCCCTCGGTCCCCGACCTGGACCGCGCCATGCAGGTCGACAGCGGATTCTGGCTGTCCGACGCCCAGTTGGTGAAGATCGACCGGATGTCGATGGCGCACTCCGTCGAACCCCGCAGCCCTCTGCTCGACCACCGGCTGATCGACTTCGTGACCCGTATTCCCGCGGACCGCAAGCTTGTCGGCCGCCAGGAGAAGGCCCCGCTCAAGCGGGTGGCCGCCCGTTACCTGCCCCGACAGGTCCTGGACCGCCGCAAGCAGGAACTGGCCGTGCCCCTGGAGAGCTGGCTGGGCACGGAGCTGCGGTCCACGATCAGTGACACTCTGACATCCGAAGCCGCCCTGGAACGTGGCTACTTCGACCCGGATGCCCTGCGCTCCACCGTCCACGAGTTCCGCCCCGAGCACAGCTACGCGCTGTGGACGCTCTACATGCTCGAGCGCTGGCACCAACTGCAAGAGGACAGCACGGCCCGTGACAAGGCCGCTGTCGCCCACGCCTGACGCCCGGGCCCTCCACCGACCACCGGCCTGTCCGAATCCGTAAACGAGCAAAGGAACCGCCATGTCATCCTCTGCATCACTTCTGGGTACCGTGCCCATGCCGGCCGAGGCAGCCCGGCTCAAGCGCACCTTCGACGCCGACCGACTGCTGCGCGAACTCACCTCGGTGCGTGAGCACACCTGGGACCAGCAGCGCGTCTACACCGAGGACGGCGTCGGTGCCTCGACCGACGTCGACTGGCGCTGCCTCGCCCTGCGCAGCCCCGGCGGCGACGGCGACCGCACCGACCCGGGCGGTCCCGGTCCGCAGGACTTCGCGGACACCGTCTGGCTCGACCGCATCCCGTACGTCCGCGACGTCCTGGAGTCCATCCCGGCTCCGCTGCACGCGGTCCGGTTCATGGCGCTCGGCCCGGACACGGTCGGAATCGACCACACCGACCCCAAGTACGGGCCGCGCTGGGGCGTCGGCCGGCTGCACGTGCCGGTCGTGACCAACCCCGAAGCCGTGCTCGTCCTCGACGGTGTCGAGCACCGTTGGCAGCCGGGCGAATTCTGGTTCGGCGACTTCAGCCGCACCCACCGCGTACAGAACACCGGCAGCGACGCCCGGGTGCACCTGGTCATCGATGTCCTGGTCACCCCGGGACTGGTGGCCCTCTTCCCCGAGACCTGGCAGGAGTACTTCCGCGACGGCGAGATCCTCTTCAATCGTCAGGAGTGCCCGCAGACCGTCGAAGAACGCCGACGGCTCGGAACCACCCGCTTCTCCCTGCCTGCCACGTTCCACCTGTGGGAGGACGACACCGCGCTCTCGGCCGACCTGCCCCAGGAGACGGCGACCCTTGCAGAGGACGGCGAACGCATGGTCCTGCGCCTGGCGGGTGACCGGGTCTTCGCGCTGGTGCACCTCGGCGACCACGAGTACCGCTTCGCCGGCTGGAGCGAGGAGCGCACCCTCCAGGTCTTTCCCGACGGGCCGGACCCCCGGGTCGTCCTGCGCACCCGTGAGGGCAGCCAGGTCCACGAACTGATCCTGTCCGCCGAACGCCTCTCCGCCTGATCCACCACCGTGCGGGACGCGACGCGCTCGCGTCCCGCACCCGAACTGAGGAAAGTCATGACAGCCGTTGTCGTCATCACCGACCTGGTCGTGCTGGCCAAGCATCTACGTCTTCTGGACCTGGCCGAACAGCGCGGCGTGACACCGCTGTTCGTGTTCGGCCCCGAGACACCCGCCGAGGAACTCGCCCGGCACCGCAGTGACCCGGCACACCCGCTCTCCCGCATCCCGGACGAGGGCCTTCGCCACGTCACGGACACATCGCTCGACACGGTGCTGCGGGCGGTCACGCCATGGCTGCACGAGCACGAGGTGCGTGCGGTGCTGAACGTCGGTGAGGTGTTCGTGGAGGCCGCCGGGGCTCTTGCCCAGACCCTCGGCCTGCCCGGTCCCGGGACGCATGCGGCGCAGGTCTGCCGCAACAAGGTGCTCCAGCGGCTGGCGGCGCCCGCCCTGGCCCCGCGATGGACCCTGCTGGACACGACGCGCAGTACTGTCGCGGATGGCTGGGAGGTGTTCCCCGCCGTGCTCAAACCGGCCTCGCGGATGTCGAGTTCGGGGGTCCGGGCGATCACGGAGCCGGCCGCCGTCGGCCCGCTCCTGCCCGACTACGGTGCGGATGAGCTGCTGTTGCTCGAGGAGCGGATCGAAGGCCGTGAGTTCTCCGTCGAGACGCTGGTACGTGACGGGCGTGTGCTGTGGGCGGGCATCACGGCGAAGGACACCAATGAATCCGGCACCTCGTTCTTCACCGAGACCGGCCACACCTCGCCCGCGCCACACCTCACCCCGGACCAGGAGCGGCTGCTGCTCGGGGCCAACACGGAGTTCCTGCGGTCCGTCCGGTTCGGCACCGGCATGAGCCACGCCGAGTTCCGGCTGACCGCCGATGACCGGGTGGTCCTGATGGAGGCCGCCGCCCGCCCGCCCGGTGACGCGATCACGCGCCTGTGGCGGCTGGCCACCGGTATGGATCTTGACGCAGCCCTGCTGGACCTCGTGCTCGGTATCGAACCGGTCATCGCGGCACCGCAGCGTCGGGCCCGGCAGGCCTATCTCGACCACCCCCGAGGCCTCCTCGCGGACGTGACCGCAGACGGCGTACCCGTGCACTGGGTCAGTGAGCAGGGCCAGTGGCCGGACCTGCTGCCGATCCCGAAGGAGGCACCGCCACGGGGGCACGCGGTCCTGGTGAGTCGGCACCACGGCGACGTGCTGGGCGACCAGTCCGACTCCAAAGGCCGGTCGGTCTCCGTCGTTCTGGACGCTCCGCTCGACGACGACATCGACGCTGCCGTGCTCGGGACGATTCGGTCCGTCACGATCCACACCGTGCCTGTCGAGGCGCCGGAAGAGGCCGTCCGTTGACCGGCCGCGGCGGCATGGCCGCCGCGGCCGTGCCCTTGCAGGATCACTCCGCCGGCACACCTGCCGACATGATTCGACTCACCGGGCACATGTACGGCGTCACGCTGCGGGAACATCCCGAGTACCGAATTCCTGCGTTGGCTCACCGCGGTGCGCCATGCGGCACTTCAGCCAGCCCCGCATGATCTGGGAGAACCCCGTGACACCCTCGCCCCCCTCCCGCCCGGACACGGTGACGGAGTCGGCCGTCGTCCCGGACGGCGCCGACCGCCCGGCCGCGTCCCCCTCGTCGTCCGGCTCCCTGCGCAACTGGCTCGCGGTCATCACCGTCGGCATGGGCGTTTTCGCCTTCACCACCACCGAGATGGTCCCGATCGGACTGCTCCCCGCCATGAGCCGTGACCTGGGCGCCTCCGAGGGCACTGTCGGTCTGTCGGTAACCCTGTACGGCGCGATCGCGGGCCTGTTCGCACCCTTGCTCACGGTGGCGACGCGCAGGCTTGACCGCCGCAGACTGCTCCTTCTGGTGCTCTGCGTCTTCGTCGGGGGGAACGTCTTCACCGCGCTGTCGTCGTCGTACGCGGTCCTGATGGTCTCGCGGCTGCTGACGGGATTCGCCCACGGCGTGATGTGGTCGATTGCAGCGAGCATCGCCATCCGCCTCGTCTCCTCGGACCAAGCGGTCCGTGCCACGGCGGTCGTCTTCAGCGGTATCTCCGTCGCATCCGTCGTCGGCGTGCCGTTCGGCACCCTCATCGGTCAGTCCAACTGGCGTACCGCGTTCTGGGCGATCGCCGGGATCGGGGTCCTGATCCTCGCTGCTGTGATCTTCCTCGTGCCGTCCCTCGAACCTCGTGCCGTGGTGCGCCTGGCTGAACTGCCCAAGCTGCTGCGGGACGGCAATCTCCGTATCGCCACCCTCGTCACAGCGGCGATGGTGATCGGCCACTTCGCCGCGTACACGTACGTCGCGCCTTTCCTGGAGCAGGGCGCGGGTATCCCGTCCGGCTGGGTCAGCGCTCTGCTCCTGCTGTACGGGGTGGCCGGCGTGGTGGGCAACTTCGCGGGCGGCGCGGCGGCGGCCCGCGCGCTGCGTACCGCCACCCTTGCCTGCATCCTGTTGCTCGCCACCGCCGTCGTACTCCTCGTGGTCAACGGCCGGTGGCATCCTGGGACGATCGCCCTGCTGCTGGTCTGGGGCATCGCCTACGCCGCGCTGCCGGTCTGCCTGCAGACCCTCGTCTTCGCCAGCGTTCCCCAGGCTCCCGAGGCGGCGACGTCGCTGTACATCTGTGCCTTCAACGTCTCCATCGCGCTGGGCGCACTGGCTGGAGGGTGGGTTGTGGACGCTTCCGGTCCGTCCGCGGTGATGTTCCTCGGCGCCGGATTCAGTGTGGCCGCCGCCCTGCTGATGACCCGGTACCGCGTCTCGCGCCCCGAGTAGCACATCTTGTCCTTCCCCGCTCTAGCTGTTCATCCGACGCTCCGAACGAAAGAGTTGTCATGCCGACACTGTCCCAAAAAGAACACGTAGTAATTGTGGATGCCTACTCGGGCGGCCGATACCTGATCCCGGCCTTCCAGGCTCTTGGATATCCGGTCATCCACATTGAGTCCGGATCGATTGGCCCCTTTTCTCATGACAACGAAGTGGCGGCGACCCGCGCCGAAATTCACCTGGTCAACGATGGTGACGTCAGCGCATTGGTTGAGACTCTGCGTGCGGCGTCAGCGCGGATCGTGCTGGCGGGGAGCGAGGGTGGAGTGCTCCTTGCCGATCAACTGGCAGACAGCTTGGACCTGCCATTTCGCAATCATGTAGAACTGTCCATGGCGCGACGCGATAAGTTCGATATGCAAGAGCGTCTCCGACAGGGGGGCGTGGCGAGCATCAAGCAAGCTCGCGTCACCGATGCCGAGGGGCTTGATGCCTGGCTGACCTCACATGACGCATATCCCGTTGTGGTCAAGCCGCTGCTCAGTGCGGCGACAGAATGTGTGTTTGTGTGCCACTCGCGCGCTGAAGCCCATAAAGCCCTCGATGTAATCATCGGGAGTACCGACCTGTTTGGGAACCGGAACGATGCGGCGGTATGTCAGGAGTTTCTGGTCGGTGTCGAGTATGTGATCAACGGCATTGCCTGCCAAGGGCGTTACTCCTTCACGGATTCATGGCAATCTGACAAGGTCGACAACCACGGATTTCATGTCTACGACAAGCAGTACCTCTTCTGCGAAGAAGATCCGGGCTTTGCAGAGATAACCGAGTACGTCGGTGACGCGTGCCGCGCACTCGGGCTTGTGAACGGTCCTTTCCATGCCGAAGCGATGCTTACGGACAGGGGACCCGTGTTGATCGAGGTTGGAGCGCGTATCGCGGGTGGTGCCGATCCGTACGTTGTCGAGAGCTGCCTGGGGCGCTCGCAGGTCGGATGGCTGGTGCAGGCTTCACTGAACCCCGCCGCGTTCACCGAGGCCCGGGAAGTCCTGCCGCCTGTCCCGCGGTCCCAGAGGGCTGCTTACGCGTACCTGATCGCCAAGACGGAGGGGCGAGTTCGAGAAGCTGATCTCTCCAAATTCCTCGGCGTCGGCGGCGTAATGCACGTCAGTTATCGGTATGCGCCGGGTGACCGCCAAATGATAACGAAGGATGCGATTACTGCCGCAGGTGTGGTCCTCCTGACCGCCGAAACCCAGGAAGAGCTCAACGATCGGGTGCGTCGGGTTCGAGAGATCGAGGCTTCGATGTACGAGGAAATCATCGACAGGGAATCAGCTTGATGAAGCACGCTGCCGCAGCGTCGGCTCATCGCGGTGGAGGGATTCCGGCAGAAGTGAAACTTTCCTCGTCTTGTTTTTTTGACCTCGGCGGTTCTTCAGTGGGGTCCCGACGCTGAGCGGTCTGGCGGTTCGCCCGAATTTTCCCTCGGTGTGTGAGGGCGGGCCGCCGCGTGTCGCTGCGGGGTCAGGGGCGATGCGTTCTCGGGCCTGCAGCGGGATCCGCTTCCAGGGCGGGTGTCGCAGCTGTTTGTGCGGCTTCTTCTGGTCGCCCTTGACCACCAGGAGGTAGTGGCCGCGGGCGGTGACGACGTGTTCGGCGTGGGCGAGCTGGGCGAGCTGGGCGCGCTGGGCGTGCATCGCGTCAGCGGTGACGACGACGCCGTGCAGGTCGATCGGTCCAGCAGTGGGGCGAAGGCGGGTACTTCGTTGCTCTTGGCGGCGATCCGACGCTGGGCGATCATGGTCTGGCAGGCGTGGAGCGCGGCGGCGGCGATGATCGGCGCGTGCGCCACGGCGTCGGGGCCGAAGATGCCGAGGCCCTCGATCTCTGCGGTGTCGTGACGGGTGGCTGCGGCGAGCCGTATGAGCGCCTCGCTCACGGCCGGCGAACTGGCGGCACGAACGCTGACCTCGTCGACCCGGGTGGGGGCGGTGTCGTCGTCCACCCGGCCATCCTGCCGGCAGCCGAAACCCGATCCCCGAAGCCGGGGAGCAGCCGGTCCGGCTGCCGCGAGCGAGCTGCTGGGCCTTCAGGCTGCGGACAGCGAGGCTCCGCGAGCCAGATGATCATTTGTCGGACACGGTCTGGTGGAGTCGGGGAGCCGTTTGGGAGTCAACCCTCAGGGCCGGCTCCCAAGAGGACCCAGAAAACCACTCAGGGGCCCGACCCGCTAAGCGGATCAGGCCCCTGACCTGGTACTCCGGCGTCGGGGTGGCGGGATTTGAACCCACGACCTCTTCGTCCCGAACGAAGCGCGCTGCCAAGCTGCGCTACACCCCGATGTCGCTGCTTGTCCTGCTTGTTGCGGCGACGTCGTTTACTTTAGCCCACGGGTGGCCTCAGACGAAATCCGGTTTTGCCGAGGTGGCGCATCGGGTCGGGACGGACGTGGTCGAGGACCACGAGGACGATGCCCAGGGCGTAGAAGGACAGGCCCAGCAGGAGGGCGTTGGCGAGGGCGTGCTTGTAGCCGTGGCGGTCCACGTCGAGGAACGGGTAGAGGTAGCGGCCCGGCGCGCCGGGCAGGATCAGTTCGCCGCGGCCGAGACAGAACAGCAGGTAGGCCAGGGGGTACAGGAGCCAGGCGGCGGCCTGGCGCAGGTGCAGGCGGCCGGGTGCGGTCAGGAGCAGCCAGTCCAGCAGGGCCGCGGCCGGGGTGATCGTGACCAGGATGTGGTTGGCCACCGTCTGCCCGAGCGGGTGGACGCCCGGCGCGTTCGTCAGGGAGAACGTGGGCGTCGTGCCGGCCAGGAGCAGATGGTGGACCAGGGCCGTGACGACGACGTAGAGGAGTGTGGCGCCTGTCACAAGGGCGGGCAGGGGGCGCCGGGCCGACCAGGCCCGGCGGGCGGACAGGGTCATGGCCACGGCCAGCAGGATGTTGCTCTGGATCGCGAAGTGGCTCAGGACCCGGACCGGACTGCCGGCGAGCAGGCAGATCGTCACGCCCGCGGCCGCCGTGCCGGCGACCAGCAGGCGGAAGACGGCGGTCAGTGGGCGGGGTACGGGGTTCATCACCGCCGTGGCGGGGACGTAGCCGGACGGCAGCAGCGTGGGCGTGGCCATGCCCGGGATGGCGGGGAGGTCGGGAATGTCCCTGGGTATCGGCGCGGTCATGCCCTCAAACTAGGCAGAACCGGCAGGTCGGGCGATACGGGTGGTGCGTGTGGGTGACGGCGGGTGTCCGGCCGTGCGCAGGGGGCCGGACGGCGACCGGCACCGGCCGTCCGACGGCGGTCCGGCAGCCGTGCTACGGAGGTCCGGCAGCCGTTCCACGGGGTCCGTGGTCCCCGTGCCCCCGCCCCCCACCCCCGTGGTTACTCCTTGCCCACCAGCGTCAGCAGCGTCGCCTCCGGCGGGCACGCGAACCGTACCGGCGTGTAGCGGCTGGTGCCGCAGCCCGCCGAGACGTGCAGGAAGGACCTGCGGCCGTCCGCCGTGTGCGAGGACAGGCCCTTCACCCGGTCGGTGTCCAGGTCGCAGTTGGTGACCAGCGCGCCGTAGAAGGGGATGCACAGCTGGCCGCCGTGGGTGTGGCCGGCCAGGATCAGCGGGTAGCCGTCCGCCGTGTAAGCGTCGAGCACCCGCAGGTACGGGGCGTGCACCACGCCCATCGAGAAGTCGGCGGAGGCCGACGGGCCGCCGGCCACCCGGGCGTAGCGGTCCCGCTTGATGTGCGGGTCGTCCACGCCGGTCAGCTCGATCGAGACGCCCTCGACCTTCAGCGTGCCGCGCGTGTTGGTCAGGTTGAGCCAGCCCGCGCCGTCGAAGCCGTCGCGCAGGTCCTCCCACGGGTTGTGGACCACGCCCACGGCGGGCGCGTTGCCGTTCAGACCGTGCCGGCCGCTGGTCTTCTCCAGCAGGTAGCGGGCGGGGTTGCGCAGCGTGGGCCCGTAGTAGTCGTTGGAGCCGAAGACGTACGCGCCCGGGAAGTCCATCAGCGGACCCAGCGCGTCCAGGACCTCCGGGACGGCCTCCGGGTCGGAGAGGTTGTCACCCGTGTTGATCACGAAGTCCGGGCGCAGCCCCGCCAGCGAACGCAGCCAGCGCTGCTTCTTGCGCTGTCCGCCGACCATGTGGATGTCGGAGACCTGGAGTATGCGCAGGGGACGCATTCCGGTGGGGAGGACGGGCACCGTCACCCGGCGGAGACGGAAGGAGCGGGCCTCGAAGCCCGCAGAGTAGAGGAGTCCGCCGGCCACGACCGCCGTGATGCCCAGGGGTACTCCGTATCGTGCGCGCATACGACCATCGTGTCAGACCCCGTCGGCACGCCGTACTCGGCCGTCCCCCACGGCCGTTCCGCCCCTCGGCGGTGCGACCGCTGTCCCACGGTCGCCAGGTCCGGCCGTGCGCGGGGCCGGGCGGCCCGCTCTCGCGGGCCCTCGTGGCCGCCCGCGACCGGCCCTTTAAATCAGCGGGCGTTCAGGGCTCCACACCTGCGACAATCGGACGCATGACCACGCTCAAGTCGAAGTTGCAGGAAGACCTCAACGCCGCGATCCGGGAGCGCGACGAGCTCCGCTCCTCGACGCTCCGGCTGACGCTCACCGCGATCACCAAGGAGGAGGTCGCGGGCAAGGAGAAGCGCGAGCTCTCCGACGACGAGGTGCTGAAGGTGATCACCAAGGAGGCGAAGAAGCGCCGCGAGGCCGCCGAGGCCTTCGAGCAGGGTGGTCGCCTGGAGTCGGCCGAGCGGGAGAAGGCCGAGGGCGAGCTGCTCGGCGCCTACCTGCCCAAGCAGCTCTCCGACGACGAGCTGAACGAGATCGTCTCCCAGGCCGTGCAGGAGGCCAGGGCGGCCGGTGCCGAGGGGCCGCGGGCCATGGGCGCCGTCATGAAGATCGTGAACCCGAAGGTGGCCGGGCTGGCCGAGGGCGGCCGGGTGGCCGCCGTGGTCAAGCAGCTCCTGGCGGGCTGAGCCACCGCCCCCTGAACGGCACCGGCCCCTTTCCCCGCGCCTCGACGGCGTGGGGAAAGGGGCCGGTCCTCGTTCCAGGACGTGGATCAGGTCCCGGCGGGGCGGCTCAGCGCCGTCCCCCGTTCCCGTTGTTGCCCTGGATGAAGCCGTCAGGGAGCGAGTACGTGGGGTTCGGGAAGTTGCCGCCGTTGTTCCCGCCGTTCGTCAGGCCCGCGATGAACCCGCCGTTGGTGGGCTTGCTGCCGTTGTTGCCGTGGTCGTCGCCGTCGTCCTCGTCCTTGTCCTTCGGGGCGTCCGGGATGTCGACGAGGTTGAAGGACTGGACGGGCTTGCCCGACAGGGCGCCGGTCATGGCGTCCTTCCAGATCGGGCCCGGGACCTGACCGCCGTAGACGAGCGCGCGGTAGACGCCGCCGATAGTGATCTTCGTCATCTGGACCTTCTGGGAGGCGCTGCCGACCCAGACGGCACCCGACAGGTTCGGCGTGTAGCCGACGAACCAGGCGTTCTTGCGCTCGTCCGTGGTACCCGTCTTGCCCGCGCTCTCACGGTCGGTGAGGCCGGCCTGCTGGCCCGTACCGGAGTCGACCACGCCGCGCAGCAGCGTGTTCACCGTGTCGGCCGTCTTCTCGGTCATCGCGCGCGAGCAGGTCGACTTCGGGACCTCCAGCGACTTCCGCTGGTTGCCGATCTTCTGCGAGATCGACTCGATGGCGATCGGCGTGCAGTACATGCCCCGGGAGGCGAAGGCGGCGTACGCGCTGGCCATCGTCAGCGGCGAGAGGCCGACCGCGCCGAGGGCGATGGAAGGGGTCTCGGGAAGCTTGGTGCCGTTGCCCTGCGTGACGTGCAGCGCGTCGGTCATCTTCACCACGGGGCACAGACCGATCTCGGAGATCATCTGCACGAAGTAGGTGTTGACCGACTTCGCCATGGCCTCCTTGAGCTGGTACGGGCCGGACTCCGACTCGCTCTCGTTCTCGACCTTGTCGCCGTGCTCGTTGACCCACGGCTTGCTGCTGCACGTCTGGACCGGGCTCGGGTAGTCCATGTCGTACGGCGACGAGTACTCCTGGGTGGCGGGCTTGCCGCCCTCCAGCGCGGCCGCGGCCACGAACGGCTTGAACGTCGAGCCGGTCGGGAAGCCGAAGTTCGATCCGCCCATCTGGGCGTTGACCGAGAAGTTGTACTCGGTCTCGTTCTTGCCGTAGCCGTACGGCTTCGACTGGCCCATCCCGACGATCTTGCCGGTGCCGGGCTCCACCAGGGTGGCCGCGGCGGCGACCTTGTCCGACTTGTTGATGTGGGACTTGAGCGAGGCCTGCACGGACGCCTGGGCCTGCGGCTGGAGCGTGGTGCGGATGGTCAGGCCGCCCTGGTTCCAGAGCTTCGCCCGCGCCTCCTTGGTCTTGCCGAAGACCGGGTCGTTCAGGAAGACCTTCTCGACGTACTTGCAGAAGAAATTGGCGCCCCGGGCTGCGGTGATGCAGCCGTTCTTGGGCTGGCTGACCTTCAGCTCCAGCGGCGTCTCCTTGGCCTCGTCGGCCTCGGCCTGGGAGATGTCGCCGACGTCGGCCATGCGCTGGAGCACGACGTTGCGGCGCTTGGTGGCCTCCGCCTCGTCGTTCACCGGGTCGTAGCGGCTCGGGGACTGCACGATGCCGGCGAGCATCGCCGACTCCGCCAGGGTGAGGTCCTTGGCGTGCTTGGAGAAGTAGCGCTGGGCCGCAGCCTCGACGCCGTAGGCCTGCTCACCGAAGAACGTGATGTTCAGGTAGTTCTCGAGGATCTTCTTCTTGCCGAGTTCCTCTTCGACCTGGATCGCGAACTTCAGCTCCTGGATCTTGCGGCCGAGGGTCTGCTGGGTGGCCTGGGCGACCTTCGTCGGGTCGTCGCCCGCCTCCTCGACGAAGACGTTCTTCACGTACTGCTGGGTGAGCGTGGAGGCGCCCTGGGCGACACCGCTGCTCTGCACGTTCTTGTTCAGGGCGCGCAGGACGCCCTTCAGGTCGACGGCGCCGTGCTGGTAGAAGCGCGAGTCCTCGATCGCGACGATCGCCTTCTGCATGTACGGCGAGATGTTCTTGAGCTCGACCACCGTGCGGTCGCGCGAGTACACGGTGGCGATCTGGCCGCCGTCGGCGTCGAGGATGGTGGTGCGCTGACTCAGCGGCGGGGTCTTCAGGTTCGCCGGGAGCTCGTCGAAGCTCTCCACCGATCCCTTGGCGGCCAGGCCCAGCACACCGAAGGCGGGCAGGGCGATGCCGGCCAGGACGGCTCCCGCGAGCACACTGACACCGAGGAACTTGGCGGCCTGCTGTGTTGCCGACAGGCCACCGCCCGAGCGCTTCTTTGGCATGAGGGCAGCCTACGTTCTCATTCGCCGGACACGCGTATATGCCTTGGCCTAAGCTGCTCTCAACTGTCACAGCAGTAGGGCTACGTATCAATACGTCCGGCGACCCCGAATCGTTCCGGAGGTTCCCCGACTTTTTTGGTGGGGACGTGTCCGAATCCGCCTCCTGTGTCGCATGGCGCCCGTTGTGACTAGACAGAACTGTCCCGATTTTGCCGGGATAGTCGCGTATGTCGTCAGCTCACTCCCCCGGGTGATCTGCCGCTTACCCATAGTCCGTTCGGGCCATTCAAGATTGGGCCCGAAGGGGGTGTTGCGCTGTCCCCGCCTTCCGTAACGTCCTCAACTGGCGGCGGTGAATATGCCGCTGCCGCCGTGGGGGAGCCTCGATTCGGGAGAGGACGGCGCCGGTATGGGCTGGGTTACCGACTGGAGTGCGCAGGCCGCCTGCCGCACTACCGATCCGGATGAACTGTTCGTGCAGGGAGCAGCGCAGAACAGGGCCAAGGCGGTGTGCACCGGATGTCCGGTGCGTACCGAATGTCTGGCTGATGCGCTCGACAACCGCGTCGAATTCGGCGTGTGGGGAGGCATGACGGAGCGGGAACGCCGCGCACTGCTGCGCAGGCGGCCCACCGTGACCTCCTGGCGCAGGCTGCTGGAGACGGCTCGTACGGAGTACGAGCGCGGCGTGGGCATCGTGCCGCTCGACGACGACCAGGTGTACGAGAACTATGCGGCGGTGAGCTGAGCGGACCATCGGCTCGGCCGGCGACGACTCAGTCGTCGGCGGCCTCGGGCAGCTCCGGCCGGTTGGCCGCGAGCCGGTTCCCGATGTCCCGTAGTCCTGTGAGGTCGTGCACGTCACCCGGCAGCGCGCCCACTTCGGCCACGGCCACCTCGGGGTGGAGCGCGGTGAAGCGGTCACGTGTGCGTTGTTCGCGGGAGAGTAGTTGCATACGTTCGGCGTGCAGGCGCAGCAGGCCTGCGGTGAGCTGCTCGACGCTGTGCTGGGCTCCGGTGGGCTGATCGGCTTCGCTGGGCCGCTCCGGGGCCGGGGGGCCGGGCCGCGATGCGGGGGGCTCTGAACTGCCGTACGTGTCGGGAGAGTTACGAAGACCAACCTTCCCGCCGTCCTGATCCACAATGCGGGACTCTTCAAGATTTTCCGCAGTGGGCACGACGGCCGGGTCGGTGGCGGGGTCGGAACTCTCCTCGGCGGCTTCGGCGGCGAGGTCGAGATTCTCGGCGGCGGCGAGTGCCCGTTCGGCCGACAACCGGGCGGCTCCGCTGCCGTGGACCCGGTTGAGCACCAGACCGGCCAGCGGCATCTTCTCCGCGGCCAGCCGTTCCACGAAGTAGGCGGCCTCGCGCAGCGCGTCCCGCTCCGGGGCCGCGACCACCAGGAAGGCCGTTCCGGGCGCCTGGAGCAGCTTGTACGTCGCGTCGGCGCGGGTACGGAACCCGCCGAAGGTCGTGTCCATCGCGGCCACGAACGTCTGTACGTCCCTCAGCAGCTGACCGCCCAGCAGCTTGCCGAGCGTGCCGGTCATCATCGACATCCCGACGTTCAGGAACTTCATGCCCGCGCGCCCGCCCAGCTTCGCCGGCGCCGTCAGCAGCCGGATCAGCCGTCCGTCCAGGAACGACCCGAGCCGCTTCGGCGCGTCGAGGAAGTCCAGCGCCGAGCGGGACGGCGGTGTGTCGACGACGATCAGGTCCCACTCGTCCCGGGCCCGTAGCTGCCCGAGCTTCTCCATCGCCATGTACTCCTGCGTGCCCGCGAAGCCCGCCGAGAGCGACTGGTAGAAGGGGTTGGCGAGGATCGTGGCCGCCCGCTCCCGGTCGGCGTGCGCCTCGACGATCTCGTCGAAGGTGCGCTTCATGTCGAGCATCATGGCGTGCAGCTCACCACCGCCCTCGACCCCCTTGACCCGCCGCGGGGTGTTGTCGAGCGAGTCGATGCCCATCGACTGGGCGAGCCGGCGGGCCGGGTCGATGGTGAGGACGACGACCTTGCGGCCCCGCTCGGCCGCGCGCAGGCCGAGCGCCGCGGCGGTGGTGGTCTTCCCGACCCCGCCCGAGCCGCAGCAGACGACGATGCGGGTCCCGGGGTCGTCGAGCAGCGGATCGAGGTCGAGCACGCGCGCGGGGGCGAGACGGCGCGCGCCGTCCTGCGCGGGCGTCGGGTCCGGACTCATGACATCCCCTGCTTCCGCAGCTCGGTGGCCAGCTCGTACAGTCCCGCCAGGTCCATGCCCTCGGCGAGCAGCGGCAGTTCGTGCAGCGGCAGGCCCAGCTCGCCCAGGACGGCGCGCTGCTCGTGTTCCAGCGTGTGCCGCTCGGCGTACTCCTCGGCCTGCGCCAGCAGCGGGTCCACCAGCCGCTCGGCGTGCCCGCCGCGCCGCGCCCCGCCGAGTCCGGCGGACGACAGCGAGCGCGCCACGGCGGCGCGCGGCACGGTCCGTACGAGTTCGAGGTCGGCCGCGTCCAGCACCTCGGGCCGCACCATGTTCACGATGACCCGCCCCACCGGCAGCCGGGCGGCGCGCAGTTCCGCGATGCCGTCGGCGGTCTCCTGGACGGGCATCTCCTCCAGCAGCGTCACCAGGTGCACGGCCGTCTCCGCCGACTTCAGCACCCGCATCACGGCCTGGGCCTGATTGTGTATCGGCCCGATCTTCGCCAGGCCCGCCACCTCGTCGTTGACGTTGAGGAAGCGCGTGATGCGGCCCGTGGGGGGCGCGTCCATGACGACGTAGTCGTACCGGAACCGGCCGGACTTGTCCTTTCTGCGCACCGCCTCGCAGGCCTTGCCGGTCAGGAGCACGTCCCGCAGCCCGGGCGCGATGGTGGTGGCGAAGTCGATCGCGCCGAGCTTCTTCAGGGCCCGGCCGGCGCTGCCCAGCTTGTAGAACATCTGGAGGTAGTCCAACAGGGCCAGTTCGGGGTCGATGGCGAGGGCGAACACCTCCCCGCCCCCGGGAGCGACGGCGATCTTCCGCTCCTCGTAGGGCAGCGCCTCCGTCTCGAAGCGCTGCGCGATGCCCTGCCGACCCTCGACCTCGACGAGAAGCGTCCGCTTCCCCTCGGTCGCGAGGGCCAGCGCGAGTGCGGCGGCGACCGTCGTCTTTCCGGTCCCGCCCTTGCCGCTGACGACCTGGAGCCTGCTCACGTCTTCGAGCGTAACCAGTCCGCGCCCGAGCCAACCGGCAGGTTGTGGACAACAGGGGTGCGACTCGGCCACATGGCCTGTGGGCGACGGAGCCGGAACACCGACGTCAGGCTGCGGTTTCCCGGGCGGAGGGAGGGTGCCGGGGCGGTGCTCGACGGTCCGGAAACCGCCGCCGTGACCGCCGGGAGGGGTGCTGCACTGCTGTTCGTACCGCCGCTCGTGCCGACCGTCGTGGTCGGCCGCCTGTCCCACCGGTCACAGCGGATAAAGTCGGCCACATGACCAAGTGGGAATACGCAACCGTGCCACTGCTCGTCCATGCCACGAAGCAGATCCTGGACACCTGGGGCGAGGACGGCTGGGAGCTCGTCCAGGTCGTACCCGGGCCGAACAACCCCGAGCAGCTCGTGGCCTACCTGAAGCGGGAGCGGCAGGCATGAGCGCCGTCGAGGAGAGGCTCGCCGAACTGGGCCTGACCCTGCCGGCCGTCGTGCCTCCGCTCGCCGCGTACCAGCCGGCCGTGCAGTCCGGCGTGTACGTGTACACCTCCGGCCAGCTCCCGATGGTGGACGGCAAGCTTCCGGTCACCGGCAAGGTGGGCGCGGAGGTCACCGCCGAGGAGGCCAGGGAACTGGCCCGCACCTGCGCGCTGAACGCGCTGGCCGCCGTGAAGTCCGTCGCGGGCGACCTGGACCGCGTCGCGCGCGTGGTGAAGGTCGTCGGCTTCGTGGCCTCGGCGTCCGACTTCACCGGCCAGCCCGGTGTCGTCAACGGCGCCAGCGAGCTGCTGGGCGAGGTGCTCGGCGACAAGGGCGTGCACGCGCGCAGCGCGGTCGGCGTGGCGGTGCTGCCGCTGGACGCCCCGGTCGAGGTCGAGATCCAGGTGGAGCTCACGCACGCGTGAACCCGTCCCCCGGGCTGCGCCGCCCGGGGTTCCCCAGGGGCCCCGCCAAGGGCTCCCTGGGGTTCTTCCACGGGCTCTTCCAGGGGTTCTTCCGCCCGGCTCGGTGATCGTGGCCCTCGAACATCCGCGCGCTACGGGATAGCCTCCGCCCATGGCGAATGGGCAGTGGTTTCCCGCGGACTGGCCCGAGCGCATCCGTGCGCTCACGGAGGGCACACTCACCCCCGTGGCCCCCAGGCGCGCGGCCACCGTCATGCTCCTGAAGGACGGCGACGGCGGCCCCGCGGTGCACATGCTGCGCAGACGTGCCTCCATGGCCTTCGCCGGAGGCGCGTACGCGTACCCGGGCGGCGGTGTCGACGCCCGCGACGACGACCACCTCGTCCGCTGGGCGGGCCCCACGCGCGCGTGGTGGGCCGACCGGCTCGGCGTCGACGAGAAGGCCGCCCAGGCGATCGTCTGCGCGGCCGTGCGGGAGACGTACGAGGAGGCCGGCGTCCTGCTCGCCGGACCGACCGCCGACACGGTCGTCGGCGACACCACGGGCGCGGACTGGGAGACCGACCGCGCCGCCCTGGTCGCCCGCGACCTGTCCTTCGCGGACTTCCTCGACCGTCGCGGCCTGGTCCTGCGGTCCGACCTGCTCGGCGCCTGGACGCGCTGGATCACCCCCGAGTTCGAGGCGCGCCGCTACGACACCTGGTTCTTCGTGGCCGCCCTCCCCGAGGGCCAGCGCACCCGCAACGCCTCCACGGAGGCCGACCGCACGGTGTGGATCCGGCCGGCGGAGGCGGCGGCCTCGTACGACAAGGGCGAGCTGCTGATGATGCCGCCCACCGTGGCGACCCTGCGCCAGCTGGTCCCGTACGACACCGCGGCCGAGGCGCTGGCCGCCGCGCCCGGCCGAGACCTCACCCCCGTGCTGGCCCGTGCGCGCCTGGAGGGCGAGGACGTCGTGCTCTCCTGGCCCGGCCACGACGAGTTCACCAAGCACATCCCGACCGGTGGAGCCCCCGAATGACGGACGCAGCAGCCCTTCCCGGCCAGCCGCGCGGCGGTGTCCTCTCCGGCCCCGCCACCCGACGGGCCGTCAACGTCCTCGCGCCCAACGCCTCCGCGATGACCCTGGACGGCACGAACACCTGGATCCTCGCCGAGCCGGACTCCGGGCTGGCCGTCGTGGTCGACCCGGGCCCGCTGGACGAGGGCCACCTCGGCGCCGTCGTCGACATGGCCGGGCAGGCCGGCAAGCGGGTCGCGCTGACCCTGCTGACGCACGGCCACCCCGACCACGCGGAGGGCGCCGCCCGTTTCGCCGAGCTGACGGGCACGAAGGTACGGGCCCTGGACCCGGCCCTGCGGCTGGGCGACGAGGGGCTGGCCGCCGGGCAGGTGATCGAGGTCGGCGGCCTGGAGCTGCGGGTGGTACCGGCCCCCGGCCACACCTCGGACTCCCTGTGCTTCCACCTCCCGGCCGACGGCGCCGTCCTGACCGGTGACACGGTCCTGGGCCGCGGTACGACGATGGTGGCGCACCCCGACGGCCGCCTGGGCGACTACCTGGACTCCCTGCGGCGGCTGAGGTCGCTCACGGTCGACGACGGCGTCCACACGGTGCTGCCGGGCCACGGGCCGGTCCTGGAGGACGCCCAGGGCGCCGTCGAGTTCTATCTCGCCCACCGCGCCCACCGGCTCGCCCAGATCGAGACGGCCGTCGAGAACGGCCACCGGAGCCCGGCCGACGTCGTCGCCCACGTGTACGCGGACGTCGACCGTTCCCTGTGGCCGGCGGCGGAGCTCTCGGTACGGGCGCAGCTGGAGTACCTGGAGGAGCACGGGCTCATCCCGGGCCGACGCCTCTGACCGGAGTTCCCGGGCCCGGTCCCGAGCGCGCTCGCCGGGTCCGCCCGCCGTGCCCTCGTCGTCCCCGGTGGCTCAGTCGGGCCTGGCCGCCTTGACGCCGTGCACGCGCGCGTACTCCTCGGCGAGCCACGGGCCGAGGTCGTCGACGTACGACCGCAGGACCTCCGGATCGCCGGTCGGCTCGTGCCCGAGCACGGCCGCGGCCCGCAGCTGTCCGGCCCGCTCCGGGTAGAAGCCGCCGAACGCCCCGGCCATCTCGCGCAGGTCGCTGGTCCAGCCGTTCCAGCGGGGCATGACGAGGGTGAAGCCGGTGCGCACCAGGTGTCGCGACATGAAGCGGACGAGGGGCCGCCGCGCCTGCTCGGTGTCCGCCGCCTCGGCGATCCGCCGGCGCCAGCGCGGCAGGAGCAGGGCCAGGTCCCCGTTGGTCTCACGGGCCAGCAGGGTGCCGGGGCGGTATCGCGGCAGAGCGGCGGCGAGGTCCTCGCCCAGCAGCGGTGTGCACAGACACGCGACGAACCAGCCGAGGTCGTGGCGCTCCAGGTCGCTCAGTACCCGCTCGCGGCCGAACAGCAGCGTGCCGCACCCGTCGAGCTGCGGGAACCTCGTGTCGAGCTCCGCGTCGAGGACCCGCGCGTCCGCCCGGTCCGCCTCGGTCGGCTCCGTGTGCAGGACGAGGAGCAGATCCAGGTCGCTGCGCCCCGGGCGCGCGGTGCCCCGCGGGATCGATCCGTACAGGTACGCGCCGTGCAGGCGCGTACCGAACACCTCCGGCAGCCGCTGCCGTGCCGCGGCCACGACGGGGTCGTAGCCGGGCGGCACGCGCGCGAGGGAGCCTTCGCGGACGATGTGTCCCTCGGCGTCGAGGCCGGGGCGGCGAACGGTTTCGGTCACGTGCTCACTGTGCCCCGGCGGCCCCGGCGGCGCCCCGCGTTTTCGGCGCGGCACGGGGACGGGGTGCCGGCTCGGCGATGACGAGCCGGCGGTCTCGGGCCGATGGTGTCGGGCCGACGGTGTCCGCTCGATGTGACGGGCGGCCGGTTGACGACGGGTCAGTGTGCGACGTCGTCAGCCGGCCGGTCGTGCCGTCGATGCGGGGTCAGCGCGAGCGCTTCGCCAGTCGCTCCACGTCCAGCAGGATCACCGCACGGGCCTCCAGGCGCAGCCAGCCGCGCTGGGCGAAGTCGGCGAGCGCCTTGTTGACCGTCTCGCGCGAGGCGCCGACGAGCTGGGCCAGCTCCTCCTGCGTCAGGTCGTGGACGACGTGGATGCCCTCCTCGGACTGCACGCCGAAGCGCCGGGAGAGGTCCAGCAGGGCGCGCGCCACGCGGCCCGGGACGTCCGAGAAGACCAGGTCGGACATGGCGTCGTTGGTCTTGCGCAGGCGGCGGGCGACGGCCCGCAGCAGCGCGGTGGCCACCTCGGGGCGGGCGTTCAGCCAGGGCTGGAGGTCGCCGTGGCCGAGGCCGAGCAGCTTCACCTCGGTCAGCGCCGTGGCCGTCGCGGTGCGCGGGCCCGGGTCGAAGAGCGACAGCTCACCGATGAGTTCGCTGGGGCCGACCACCGCGAGCATGTTCTCGCGGCCGTCGGGGGAGGTGCGATGCAGCTTGACCTTGCCCTCGGTGACCACGTAGAGCCGGTCTCCCGGGTCGCCCTCGTGGAAGAGGGAGTCGCCGCGAGCCAGGGTCACCTCACTCATGGAGGCGCGAAGCTCCGCGGCCTGCTCGTCGTCGAGTGCCGCGAAGAGCGGGTTGCGCCGCAGAACATCGTCCACGAGTTCTCTCCTTGTCGACCTGCTCAGGGGATCTTGCTCCCCGGTGTACCAGGGGACCGTGTTCCCCATTTTGCCGGACGGTCCAAACAGTGTGATCTGTCACAAGGATGCCGCACACATGTCCCGAGGTAAGCGGCAGGGGGCCAATTGGGGGCCGATCTTCGGGGTCCAAAGCGGATGTCGGTGCCGGGCTCTAGGCTGGCCGGGTGTCCAAAAAGCCGGTGAGAGCACAGGCCAAGGGGGCTGTACGGGTGGGTGTACGGCGTGATTCCGCTGTGGGCGAACAGGAGTCCGATGGTGGAAAGAAGGCGGCGAAAGCGGTACACGTGAGCGAGGTCGCCGAGCCCGCGGAGGCGGCCGTCGAGGCTCCGGCGAAGAAGCCGGTGACGGTGGCTCGGGCGAAGAGGACGGCCCCGAAGGCGGCCGAGCCGGTCAAAGCCGCCGCGCCCGCGAAGACCGCGAAGACCGCCGCGCCCGCGAAGACCGCCGCGCCGGTCAGGGCCGCCAAGCCCGCGAAGGCCGAGTCGCACACCGCCCTCGTCCGCCGCGCCCGGCGCATCGACCGCGAGCTCGCCGAGATCTACCCCTACGCCCACCCCGAACTGGACTTCGAGAACCCCTTCCAGCTCCTGGTCGCCACGGTGCTGTCCGCCCAGACCACGGACCTGCGGGTCAACCAGACCACGCCCGCCCTCTTCGCCCGGTACCCCACCCCCGAGGACCTGGCCGCGGCCAACCCCGAGGAGGTCGAGGAGATCCTCCGCCCCACGGGCTTCTTCCGGGCCAAGACCAAGTCGGTGATAGGCCTTTCCAAGGCTTTGGCGGAGCAGTTCGGCGGTGAGGTCCCGGGACGGCTGGAGGATCTCGTCAAGCTGCCCGGCGTCGGCCGCAAGACCGCGTTCGTCGTGCTCGGCAACGTCTTCGGCCGGCCCGGCATCACCGTGGACACGCATTTCCAGCGGCTGGTGAAGCGTTGGCGATGGACCGAGGAGAGCGACCCGGACAAGATCGAGGCGGCTGTCGGGGCGCTCTTCCCCAAGAGCGCCTGGACGATGCTCTCGCACCATGTGATCTTCCACGGCCGCCGCATCTGCCACGCCCGCAAGCCGGCCTGCGGCGCCTGTCCCATCGCCCCGCTCTGCCCGGCGTACGGCGAGGGCGAGACCGACCCGGAGAAGGCGCGGAAGCTGCTCAAGTACGAGAAG
This sequence comes from Streptomyces sp. NPDC104096, assembly GCF_055584385.1. Taxonomy (NCBI): domain Bacteria; kingdom Bacillati; phylum Actinomycetota; class Actinomycetes; order Kitasatosporales; family Streptomycetaceae; genus Streptomyces; species Streptomyces sp. NPDC104096. Next base: position 98,452 of record NZ_JBVJMD010000017.1, on the reverse strand, counting down.
GGCGGCTTCCCGGGCCAGCGCCTGAAGCCCCCGCAGTCCTACCTGGACGCGGGCGGCAGGCCGGCGCCGCCGCTGGGGGCCGGATGAGGGGCGGCCCGGGGGGAGTTGGCCCGACGGGCCCCGCGGTCGAACGGACCGGCCGGAACGATCTCGGGGGTGTGGCGCGTTGGAACAGGCAGGACGACGGGGGTGGCGATGACGCGGGCGAGTGATACCCAGGGCGGGCCGGTGGCGCTGAGCAGGAGCGGGCTGCCCGAGTGGCTCGACCCGGTGGTGCACGCCGTCGAGACGGTGGAGCCGCTCCAGCTCAGCCGCTTCCTGCCCCCGGAGAACGGCGCGGGACGGCAGTCGGCCGTCCTGATCCTGTTCGGCGAGGGTGAACGCGGCCCGGAACTGCTGCTGATGGAGCGGGCCGGCTCGCTGCGCTCGCACGCGGGCCAGCCGTCCTTCCCGGGCGGCGCCCTGGATCCCGAGGACGGCGACCCGCAGGCCGACGGCCCGCTGCGTGCGGCCCTGCGCGAGGCCGAGGAGGAGACCGGCCTCGACCCGGCCGGTGTCCAGCTCTTCGGTGTGCTGCCCAAGCTCTACATCCCGGTCAGCAGCTTCGTCGTGACCCCGGTGCTGGGCTGGTGGCGCGAGCCGAGCCCGGTCGGGGTCGTCGACCCGAACGAGACGGCCCGGGTCTTCACGGTCCCCGTGGCGGATCTCACGGACCCGGTGAACCGCGCCACCACCGTGCACCCCAGCGGCCATCGAGGTCCGGCATTTCTGGTCGAATCGGCCCTGGTGTGGGGATTCACGGCCGGTGTGATCGACCGACTCCTCCACTTCGCGGGCTGGGAGCGGCCCTGGGACCGTGAGAAGACGGTGCCACTCGACTGGCGGTCATGACAGGGTGTCCACCAAGTCGTGTCCCCCCGGAGGACAGCCTCCGGACCCCGGCCGTCTGGAGTGACCGGAAAGTGTTGAGGCGAGGCCTGAAGCGGTGAACGTGCTGGACATCCTGCTGTTGGTCGCGGCCGTGTGGTTCGCGATCGTCGGCTATCGCCAGGGGTTCGTCGTCGGCATCCTGTCGGTGATCGGCTTCCTGGGCGGCGGTCTCGTAGCCGTCTATCTCCTGCCCGTCATCTGGGACTGGCTCACCGACAACTCGGAGGTCAGCACCACGGCCGCCGTCGTCGCCGTGGTCGTCGTCATCGTCTGCGCCTCCGTCGGGCAGGCCCTGACCACCCACCTCGGCAACAAGCTGCGCCGGTACATCACCTGGTCCCCGGCCCGCGCCCTGGACGCGACGGGCGGCGCCCTCGTCAACGTCGTCGCCATGCTGCTGGTCGCCTGGCTGATCGGCTCGGCGCTCGCGGGCACCACCCTGCCGACGCTCGGCAAGGAGGTCCGCAGCTCCAAGGTGCTCCTCGGGGTGTCCCGGGCGTTGCCCGACCAGGCCGACACCTGGTTCGCCGACTTCTCCTCGGTCCTCGCGCAGAACGGCTTCCCGCAGGTCTTCAGCCCGTTCTCGAACGAGCCGATCACCGATGTCCGGCCCCCCGACCCGGCCCTCGCCAACAGCGCGGTCGCCCTGCGCGCGCAGCGCTCCATCGTCAAGGTCACCGGCACCGCCGAGAGCTGCGGCAAGGTCCTGGAGGGCACCGGCTTCGTCTTCGGCGACCGCCGGGTGCTGACCAACGCCCATGTCGTGGGCGGCGTCGACGAACCCACCGTCCAGATCGGCGGCGAGGGCAAGCGTTACGACGCCACGGTCGTCCTCTACGACTGGCGGCGCGACATCGCCGTACTCGACGTACCGGACCTCGAGGCACCCGCGCTGCGGTTCGCGTCCGAGGACGCGGCGAGCGGCGACGGCGCGATCGTCGCGGGCTTCCCGGAGAACGGGTCGTACGACGTCCGCGCCGCGCGCGTGCGCGGACGCATCTCGGCGAACGGTCCGGACATCTACCACCGGGGCACCGTGCGCCGCGACGTCTACTCGCTCTACACGATCGTCCGGCAGGGCAACTCCGGCGGCCCGCTGCTCACACCCGACGGCAAGGTGTACGGCGTGGTGTTCGCCAAGTCGCTCGACGACGCCGACACGGGGTACGCGCTCACCGTGGACGAGATCCGGCAGGACATCGCCGCGGGACGGACCGCGAACCAGCAGGTGGACAGCGACAGCTGCGCGCTCTGAGGCGTTCGTGCCGGACGGTCCCCGGGCCGGTGCGGCCCGCGCGGATCAGCCGCGCGGATGGCGCAGACGCACCGAGACCCAGCGGGCCCGGCGGCGCAGGATGCGCGGGATTCCCACCCCGGGGGTAGCGCCCGCGAGCTCCGGGGCGCCCCTCTGGTGGGAGCTCAGACCACCGGCGGAGCGGCGGTCGCGTGCTGCGTCACTGTAGTCGTGCGTCCAGCCCATACCCCGACGTCTGCCCCCGCCCCAAGGTCGATAACCGCCTCCCGGCCCCTCAATTGGCCTATGCGCCGGGCAATTGGCTGTTCGTAGGACAGTTGTTCACGTTCGGATACCGGGCGCGCCGCGGGGGTCACCGGTCGGGCTCGGGGTCCTTCAGCCAGTTGACCAGTTCGGTGGAGAAGGCGACCGGGTCCTCCTCGTGCGGGAAGTGGCCCAGCCCGTCGAACAGACGCCAGCGGTAAGGCGCTTCGACGTACTCCCCGGAACCGGCCGCGCTGCGCGTGCGCATCACCGGGTCCAGCGAGCCGTGCAGATGGAGGGTCGGCACCCGCACGGGCCGCTTCATCCGGCGGTTGAACTGGATGCCGTCGGGCCGGGCGAGGGAGCGGACCATCCACCGGTACGGCTCGATGGAGCAGTGCGCCGTCGAGGGGATGCAGATGGCGCGGCGGTACGTCTGGACCGCCTCGTCGTCCGGCAGCCGCGGCCCGGACCAGTCCCGGATCAGCCGGCCGACCAGCGCGCCGTCGTCGGCGGTGAGCTGCCGTTCCGGGATCCAGGGCCGCTGGAACCCCCAGACGTAGGAACTCGCCGCCGACTGCTTGACGTCGGAGAGCATCGCGGAGCGCCAGCGCCGGGGGTGCGGCATCGAGGCGACCGCGAGGCGCCGTACCAGCTTCGGGCGCATCACGGCCGCCGTCCACGACAGATAGCCGCCCAGCCCGTGGCCGACCAGCGCGGCGTCCGGCTCGCCGAGCGAGCGGATCACACCGGTGATGTCCAGGGCGAGGTTGGCCGGGTCGTAGCCGCGCGGGGTGCGGTCGCTGCCGCCCACCCCGCGCAGATCCATGGCGACGGCCCGGTAGCCCGCCTCGGCCAGCGCGACGAGCTGGTGCCGCCAGGCCCACCAGAACTGCGGGAAGCCGTGCACCAGCATCACCAGGGGGCCCTCGCCCAGCTCGGCGATGTGGAAGCGGGCGCCGTTGGCGGCGACGTCCCGGTGCGTCACCTCGTGTCCGCCGGGTACGTCCGAGCGTACGACCGAGGTGGGCTGCGCCGAAGGGGTGCCGGGGTCCGTCATGAGGACGAGCGTGCCACAGCTTCGATGGCGACGGGCGTCCCGTCCTCCAGCGCCGGGGGCTGCTGGCGCGGGTGCGGCTTGGCGTTCTGGAGCACGACGGCCGTCTCCTTCATCGAGGCGGCGACCTTCTGCGGGCCCTTGCTGCGCTTGGCCTTCTTCGCGAAGACGACGCCGACCAGGGCCAGTACGGCCGCCACGAGGACGTTCGCCGCGAAGGACAGCAGGAAGCAGATGGCGAGGTTCCAGCCGCTCCAGGTCCGGATGCCGTAGGCGAGGGCGAAGTTCAGCATCGGCAGGGAGAAGAGCAGGACCATCGCGGCGACGGAGAACGCGCCGCCGCTCGTCGCGCCCTTCTTGACGTCCTGCTTCAGCTGGGCCTTCGCCAGCGCGATCTCGTCGTGCACCAGCGCCGACAATTCGGTCGTCGCCGAGGCGAACAGCTGGCCGATGCTGCGTTCGGCGCCGACCGGGCTGCCGTCGGGTGCGCTCATCGAGGTCTCCCTGTGTATGCGTGCGGAAGGTGCGGCCGTACGACCGACGTCGGTGCGGAGTCTGTCCGACGTCTGTCCGGCTGCGTCCGGTCCCGCTCTTTTGTACCGTCTCGTCAGATCATGCCGGACCGTCGTCCTCGTCGCCTGCCCCGCCCGCCACTTCGGCAAGCCTGCTGCGGGCCGCGGCCGTCTCCCGGGCCATCCTGCGGTGCTCGGCGGCCTTGCGGTCGTGGATCTCGGCCATCCGCAGGTGGTACTCCGGATCGTCCTCCTCGTAGATGTCCGGGATGCCGTCGAGGTCTTCGTCCCGCTCCTCGTTCTCGCACATCGCGCGGTACTTGGCGTTGCGCAGTTTCAGCAGCACGGTCGCCAGCGTCGCCGCGATCAGCGAGCCCGTGAGCACGGCGGCCTTGATCTCGTCCGTCAGCACGTCGTCGCCCTCGAAGGCGAGCTCGCCGATGAGCAGCGAGACGGTGAAGCCGATGCCGGCGAGCGTGGCCACGGCGAACACGTCGGGCCAGGCCAGGTCCTCGCTGAGGGAGGCCCGGGTGAAGCGGGCGGTGAGCCAGGTGCCACCGAAGACCCCGACCGCCTTGCCGACGACGAGCCCCAGCACGACACCCAGGGTCTCCGGCTTGGTGAAGACGTCCCCGAGCGCGCCGCCGGAGACCGCCACCCCGGCGCTGAACAGGGCGAACAGCGGCACGGCGAGGCCCGCGGACAGGGGCCGCGCCAGGTGCTCGACCTGCTCGCCCGGGGAGTGCTCCTCGCCCTCGCGGGTGGTGCAGCGCAGCATCAGGCCCATGGCGACGCCCGCGATGGTGGCGTGCACGCCGCTGTTGTACATCAGCCCCCAGATCACCAGGGCGAGCGGAACGTACACGTACCAGCCGCGGACGCCCTTGCGCAGCAGCAGCCAGAAGACGGCGAGGCCGGCGACCGCGCCGCCGAGCGCGGCGAAGTCGATGTGCGCGGTGAAGAAGACGGCGATGATCAGGATCGCGAACAGGTCGTCGACGACGGCGAGGGTGAGCAGGAAGGCGCGCAGGGCGCTCGGCAGCGAGGTGCCGATGACGGCGAGCACCGCCAGCGCGAACGCGATGTCCGTGGCCGTGGGGACCGCCCAGCCGTCCAGGGAGCCCCCGCCGACGACGTTCGTGAGGGCGTAGACGACGGCGGGCACCGCCATGCCGCTCAGGGCGGCGACCACGGGCAGTACGGCCGCCCGGGCGTCGCGCAGATCCCCGGCGACGAGCTCACGCTTGAGTTCGATACCGGCGACGAAGAAGAAGACGGCGAGCAGCCCGTCGGCCGCCCAGTGGGCGACGGACAGATGCAGGCCGAGAGCCTCGGGGCCGAACTCGAAGTGGCTGACGCTCTCGTAACTGTCGTGCAGCGCCGGTACGTTCGACCAGATCAGCGCCGCGACCGCGGCGGCGAGCAACAGGACGCCGCCGACGGTCTCGGCGCGCAGGGCGTCCATGACGTAGGTGCGCTCGGGCAGCGAGAGACGTCCGAGGAACTTGCGTCGGCTGGTGCTGGGCGCGGCCACGGCGGGCACCTCCGGGTCGGTACGGCTGCTGACGGCCGTCGCGCGGGGTCGCCGACGGCATCGCCGACCAGACTTCCCGGCACACCCTGAGCCGCCAGGTTACCCGACCATTACACCGGCAAATGCCTCTTTATGGACAAAAGGGGCGTCCGATGTGTGGTCGGGCGCCCCTCGGGTCGTTCCTAGTCCTCGCTCGGCGCCGCCGGGAGCTTGGACTGGATGAGATCCATGACCGTGGAGTCCGTCAGCGTCGTGACGTCACCCAGCTGGCGGTTCTCGGCGACGTCCCGCAGCAGCCGGCGCATGATCTTGCCGGAGCGGGTCTTCGGCAGTTCCGCCACCGGCAGGACGCGCTTGGGCTTGGCGATCGGGCCGAGGGTGGCGCCGACGTGGTTGCGCAGTTCGGCGACGAGGTTCTCGTCCTCGGCGTCCGCCGTGCCGCGCAGGATGACGAAGGCGACGATGGCCTGTCCGGTCGTCTCGTCCGCCGCGCCGACCACGGCCGCCTCGGCGACCGCCGGGTGCGAGACGAGCGCCGACTCGACCTCGGTGGTCGAGATGTTGTGGCCGGACACCAGCATCACGTCGTCGACCCGGCCCAGCAGCCAGATGTCGCCGTCCTCGTCCTTCTTCGCGCCGTCGCCGGCGAAGTACTTGCCCTCGAACCGGGACCAGTACGTGTCGAGGAACCGCTGGTCGTCGCCCCAGATGGTGCGCAGCATCGACGGCCAGGGCTCGGTGAGGACGAGGTAGCCACCGCCGCCGTTCGGCACCTCGTTCGCCTCGTCGTCGACGACCGTCGCGGAGATGCCCGGCAGCGGGGTCTGCGCCGAACCCGGCTTGGCCTCGGTGACGCCCGGCAGCGGGGAGATCATCATCGCGCCGGTCTCGGTCTGCCACCAGGTGTCGACGACGGGGGTCAGGTCCGCGCCGATGTGCTTGCGGTACCAGATCCACGCCTCGGGGTTGATGGGCTCGCCCACCGATCCCAGGACCCGCAGGGAGGACAGGTCGAACTTCGCGGGGATGTCGTCGCCCCACTTCATGAACGTGCGGATGGCGGTCGGCGCCGTGTACAGGATGGTCACCCCGTACTTCTGCACGATCTCCCAGAAACGGCCCTGGTGCGGGGTGTCGGGCGTGCCCTCGTACATCACCTGGGTCGCGCCGTTGGCCAGCGGCCCGTAGACGATGTAGGAGTGCCCGGTGACCCAGCCGACGTCGGCCGTGCACCAGTACACGTCGGTCTCCGGCTTGAGGTCGAAGACGGCGTGGTGGGTGTACGCGGCCTGGGTGAGGTAGCCGCCGGAGGTGTGCAGGATGCCCTTCGGCTTGCCCGTCGTGCCGGACGTGTAGAGGATGAACAGCGGCTGCTCGGCCTCGAACGCCTCCGGCGTGTGCTCGGCCGACTGCCGCTCCACGATCTCGTGCCACCACACGTCGCGCTCGTCGTGCCACGCGACCTCCTGGCCGGTGCGGCGGACCACGAGCACGTGCTCGACGTTGTCGACCTTGGTGATCGCCTCGTCGACGGCCGGCTTCAGCGCGGACGGCTTGCCGCGCCGCCAGCCGCCGTCGGAGGTGATGACGACCTTGGCGTCGGCGTCCTGGATGCGGGTGGCGAGGGCGTCGGCGGAGAAACCACCGAAGACGACCGAGTGCGCGGCGCCGATGCGGGCGCAGGCCAGCATCGCGATCGCGGTCTCGGGGATCATCGGCATGTAGACGGCGACCCGGTCGCCCTTCTGGACGCCCAGCTCCAGCAGCGCGTTGGCGGCCCTGGAGACCTCGTCCTTGAGGTCGGCGTAGGTGAGGGCGCGGCTGTCGCCCGGCTCGCCCTCGAAGTGGATGGCGACCCGGTCGCCGTGTCCGGCCTCGACATGCCGGTCGACGCAGTTGTACGCGACGTTCAGCGTGCCGTCCTTGAACCACTTGGCGAACGGCGGGTTCGACCAGTCCAGCGTCTCCGTCGGCTCCTCGGCCCAGGTCAGCCGCCGGGCCTGCTCGGCCCAGAAGCCGAGCCTGTCAGCCTTGGCCTGTTCGTACGCCTCCGCGGTGACATTGGCGTTCGCGGCCAGGTCGGCGGGTGGCGCGAACCTGCGTTCTTCCTTGAGCAGGTTGGCCAGGCTCTCGTTGCTCACGACATCTCCCTTTCGAAGGGTGTCCGTTGTGTCCCAGACCACACCTCATCAGACACGGGGGGCCGATGACAAGGGCCGTCGAGAAATTGGTTTAGACCTATGCCGATGATGGCGCGGGGATCCCGCGGACCGCGGGCCGGTGTCCCCCCGGCCACCCCCACCTCACGGACGACCAGGGGTTTACGGAGTCAGGGGCATCCCCGCCCGCGGACGATCGAGGACCCGGGAAGCCGGGGTCATCCCTACCCACGGACGCCCGCACGGTTCGGTTCAGCCTCCCGCGCCGCCCCCCCGGGGTGTCGTGCTGGGCGTGGTGCGGGGATCACGCGGTCAGATCCGCGGCCCCCACATGGCCGAAGACCCGGCCTCCGTCGGTCTCCGTGAGCAGATAGGCCTGGGCCTCGCCCACATGGAAGTACATCCCGTGCAGTTCCAGTGCTCCTTCCCCGAGGGCTCGGGCCACCGACTCGTGCGCGCGCAGATGGTCCAGCTGCTGGACGACGTTGGTCAGACAGAGCCGCTCGACCACGTCCTCGGGCTCGCGTCCGGTCATCCGGGCGCCGGGCCGGTCGGCGCCGGTCTCGTCGGCCATGCGCCGCAGGCTCGGCCGGCCGTGTCGCAGCCAGCGCTCCAGCGGGGTCCGGGCGTCGCCCGGACCGGCGTCGAGCAGCGCCTGCATGGCCCCGCACCCGGAGTGTCCGCACACCGTGACGGAGCGCACCTTCAGCACGTCCACCGCGTACTCGATCGCCGCCCCCACCGAGTCGTCCCCGCTCTCCTCGCCGGGCAGCGGTACGAGGTTGCCCACGTTGCGCACCACGAAGAGGTCGCCCGGACCACTGGAGGTGATCATCGAGGTGACGAGGCGTGAGTCGGCACAGGTCAGGAAGAGCTGGGTCGGGCGCTGACCCTCGCGGGCCAGCCGCGCCAGCTCACCCCGCACCAGGGGCGCGGTGTTGCGCTGGAACGCGCTGATGCCACGCACCAGTTGGTGCTCGCTGGGCTCCGGCGACGGCGGGTCCGCCGGAGCGCCGTCCGGTGCTCCGCCGTCCACCCCGACGGGCGCTCCACCGTTCGCCCCGCTCGGTGCGCCGGCCGGACGGTCCCGCGCCGGCCGGCCCGGACCGTGACCGGCCGCCCCGGCGCCGTGCGGGCCCGATGCCCCGGCCGGGCGGCCGTCGGAGGGCACCACGGACTGCGGGCCCTCGCACTGATGGTTGCGCCAGGCCGTCCAGGGCCGGCAGCGGCAGTCGGCGGACTCCTCGTCCTCGGCGGCCGCGATGCCGGTGCGGCGCCCGGTCGCAGGGGAGGGCTCGGCGATCCGGACCCGGGCGCTGCGGCTGGTCAGCTCGGCGGAACCGCCCTGCGCGGTGTGCGTCTTCTGCCAGTCGTGCAACGACTCGTACGCCGCGTGGTCCATGAACGAACCGTCCAGCTCCACCACGGCGTGGGCGCCCTCGGGTACGAGATGCAGGGCCTGGTTCAGCCGTGGCACCGCCAGGAACGTGAGCTGTCCTCGTACGTGTACGTGATGGACCCCCTCCCTCTCGTCGTGCGTGATACGGGTGCGGGTGAGGCGGTGCAGGGCGACGGCGACGGCGACGGCGATGCCCAGCGTCACACCCTGCAGGACCCCGAGAACCACCACACCGAGTGTGGTGACGGCGTACACCAGCACTTCTCGGTGGCGGGTCACCGTGCGGATGTGGTGCAGGGACACCATCTGGATGCCGACGGCCATCACCAGGGCGGCGAGCGAGGCGAGCGGGATGAGCTCCAGGATCGGGACCATCAGCAGCGCGGCGACCACTACGAGAACGCCGTGCAGCATCGTGGAGTTCCGGCTCACCGCACCGGCTTGGACATTCGCCGAGCTGCGCACGGCAACTCCGGCCACGGGCAGCCCGCCGAGTGCTCCGGAGACCATGTTGGCGGCGCCCTGGCCGAGCAGCTCGCGGTCCAGACGGGAGCGGCCGACGCGGGTGCTCAGACCGGGGGTCCGGGCCACCAGTTTGTCCACCGCGACCGCGCCGAGCAGCGACTGCACGCTGCACACCAGCGTGGTGGTGAGCACGGCGGCGACCAGGCCGAGCGCCGGGCCCTCGGGCAGTCCGGCCAGGGCATGGCTGTGCCAGGACGGCAGGTCGACCCTGGGCAGGGTCAGTCCGGTCAGGGACGCGGCCGTGGTCGCTCCGGCGACGGCGACGAGCGCCGCCGGGATCCGGCGCAGCAGACGGCCGGCCGGGCCCGGGATCCGGGGCCAGAGCAGCAGCAGGGTGAGGGTCAGCGCGCTCACGGACACGGAGGCCGGGTCCAGACCGGCCAACTGTGCGGGCAGCGCGCCGAGGTTGACGAGGACCGAGCTCTGCGGACTGCCGCCGAGGACGATGTGCAGCTGTGCGACGGCGATGGTGATGCCGATGCCGGCGAGCATGCCGTGCACGACGGCGGGGCTGACCGCGAGCGCGCCGCGCGCCACGCGCAGGCAGCCCAGACCGAGTTGGGCGAGTCCGGCGAGGACGGTGATGGCGCAGGTCGTACGCCATCCGTAGCGGTGGATGAGGTCGGCGGTGACGACCGTGAGTCCGGCCGCCGGACCGCTGACCTGGAGCGGGGAGCCGCCGAGCCGGCCGACGACCAGGCCGCCCACGGCCGCGGCGACCAGGCCGGACTGGAGCGGGGCGCCGGTGGCCAGGGCGATTCCCAGGGACAGGGGCAGCGCGATCAGGAAGACCGCGATCGACGCGGACAGATCGGCCCCCGCGAAGGGGGAGTGCCGGGGTGGGGTCGGCGGATGGTGGCCGGGCGGGTGGCGGTCCCTCGCCCGGGTCGGGACGGCGGCCGGCGCCGCGGTCCGCCGGGCGAGGCCGAGGTCGAGGGCGTGGGATCGGGTGGGGACGCTGGCTGACATGTTCCCGTCTCCTCCGGGGCAGCGCGGTCGCGGAACGGATGGTCCCCGTCGATGGCGGGGCTCTGGTCGCGGCCGTGGGTCACGGCGTACTGCGGCGGGATAAATCAACGTTCGGTAAATAGACCGTAATGCAAAGTAAAGGCTCGGGATGGTCATTTCGGGCAAACAGGTCAATAAATCACTCAACGGAGTGATGTGCGCATTTGATCGGCTCGTCGTATTAATTCCTTCTCGGCCTCGTGCGACCTTGACGGCGCTGTCGGCTCGTCCCGGCACGTCACGGAAGGCGCCGTCACCGGCGTTGGCCTGAGAGAAGGAAGAAGGTGGGCGGAACATGGCCGCCACCCAGAGGATCGCCGCGGGCGCTGTGGTCGCCGCGGCCGTAGCCGTGTCGCTCGCCGGCTGCACGACGGGAGCCGGGGGGCCTCCCGGTGCGGGCGAAGGGGTGTCCGGCCCGCAGAAGGTGAAGGGCGCCCCGGCGCCGGGGAGTGTGGTCCGCCTGATCGGCGACGGTTCCACCGCGTACACCGGAGCGCAGCCGCACCTGCCGAGGCCGGAGCGGCTCAAGCCCGGCCAGAAGCCCCCGCAGTTCGTGGTGTTCTCCTGGGACGGGGCGGGCGAGGACAGCCAGAAGCTGTTCTCCCACTTCCGCAAGGTCGCCAAGGAGAACCGGGCGACGATGACGTACTTCCTGAGCGGCGTGTACATGCTGCCCAAGGAGAAGCGTGACCTCTACAAGCCGCCGCAGCACTCGCCGGGCCGCTCGGACATCGGTTTCAACGACGAGCAGGGCATCGCCGACACCGTGCAGCAGCTGCGTATGGCGTGGCTGGAGGGCAACGAGATCGGCACCCACTTCAACGGCCATTTCTGCGGCCCGAACGGTGGCGTCGGGGAGTGGTCCGTCAGCGAGTGGAAGGACGAGATCGCCCAGGCCAAGCGGTTCGTCGAGTCCTGGAAGACCAACACCGGCATGACGAAGTCGTCCCCGCTGCCCTTCGACTACGACAAGGAGCTCATCGGCGCCCGCACCCCCTGTCTGGAGGGCCGGGACAACTTCGTGAAGGCCGCCGCCCAACTGGGCTTCCGCTACGACACCAGCGGCGTGAACAACCAGGTCTGGCCGAAGAAGCGGGAAGGCCTGTGGGATCTGTCCATGCAGCTCGTGCCCTTCCCCGGCCACACCTACGAGCAACTCACCATGGACTACAACTTCATGGTCAACCAGTCGGGCACGAAGACCCAGGGCGACCCGGACAAGTACGCCCTCTGGGGCGACCAGATGCGGGACGGCCTGCTCAAGGGCTTCGAGCGCGCCTACGACGGCAACCGCGCACCCCTGGTCATCGGCAACCACTTCGAGTCCTGGAACGGCGGCACCTACATGCGCGCCCTCGACGAGGTCATCGGGAAGGTCTGCAACAAGCCCGAGGTGCGCTGCGTCTCCTTCCGGCAGCTCGCCGACTGGCTGGACGCCCAGGACCCGCAGATCCTGGCCAGACTGCGCGCCCTGGAGGTGGGCCAAGCCCCCGAGCAGGGCTGGGCGTCCTTCCTGTCGGCCCGCCCGGCCCCCGCGCCCAAGGGTGTGCCCGGGGCGCCGCCGGCCGATCCGGCTACGCGGGGGCGGTGACCCCCTCGCCGAGCACGAAGCCGGGGTCGATCTGTGCCGCCAGGTCGGCCCCGGTGCGCTCGTTTCCCCAGGACCGGGCGTTCTTCAGGTGGAAGTGCACCATCTGCCGTGTGTAGCGCTCCCAGTCGCGCAGTTCGTAGGTCGCGTCGGTGGCCGTGTGCAGCAGGCGCAGGGCGCGGCGGTTGGCGTCCTCCAGGAGCTCGAACCGGGGCGGCCGGCCCTTCTCCATCGCGCGCACCCAGTCCGAGTGCCCGACCGTCACCAGCAGGTCGTCGCCTGCCTCGCCGCGCAGGAAGTCGATGTCGTCCTGGTTCTGCACCTTGTTGCCGACGACCTTCAGGACGACACCGAAGTCGCGGGCGTACTCCTTGTACTGGCGATAGACGGAGACCCCCTTCCGGGTCGGCTCGGCGACGAGGAACGTGATGTCGAAGCGGGTGAACATGCCGGAGGCGAAGGAGTCCGAACCTGCCGTCATGTCGACCACGACGTACTCACCGGCGCCGTCCGCCAGGTGGTTCAGGCAGAGCTCCACCGCCCCCGTCTTGGAGTGGTAGCAGGCGACCCCCAGGTCGGAGTCCGTGAAGGGGCCGGTGACCATCAGACGGACGGCGCCGCCGTCGAGTTCCACCGGCCGGGCGCAGGCGTCGTAGACCGGATTGGGGTCCCGGACCCGCAGCAGGCGCGAGCCCTCACCGGGCGGTGTCGTCTTGATCATCGTCTCGGCGGAGGCGATGCGCGGGTTGGATCCGCGCAGGTAGTCCTTGATCAGCCGAAGCTGTCCGCCCATCGCGGGCAGCCTCGCCGCCTCCTGCTCGTCGAGGCCGAGGGCGGCGCCCAGGTGCTGGTTGATGTCGGCGTCGACGGCGACGACCGGCGCTCCGGCGGCCACGAGATGACGGATGAACAGGGAGGACAGGGTCGTCTTGCCGCTGCCGCCCTTTCCGACGAAAGCAATTTTCATGTTCACCAAGCGTAGTGGCGCGATTGCGGTGGGTGGCGATGGGGGTGAAGAAGACCACTCCTTCGTGGGGCGCGCCCCCAGGGTGCGTAATGTCGTACTCATGAGTACGACAGGTGCGTCCGCCGATCCGCTCGCGACCCTGGGCTCGCTGCCCGGGGTGGCCGAGTCCGTGGAGTCCGTGCGCAAGGCCGTGGACCGGGTCTACGGGCACCGGGTCATGCGGCGCCGCAGCAACGAGATCACCTCCGAGGCGGCACTGCGGGGCGCCCGCGGCTCCGCGGCCCTGTCCGGCGCGGACTGGGGGCTCGAAGAGGTGCGTCGGCGCACCGACTTCAGCGGCGACGACGAGTCGCGTGTCATGGGCGCGGCGCTCCGGCTGACCGCCGAGGCGGGCCAGCTGCTGTCCATCTGGCGGCAGTCGCCGCTCAGGGTGCTGGCCCGGCTGCATCTGGTCGCCGCCGCGAGCCAGGGGGACGAGGTCGGGCGGCCGCGGCAGGCGGGCGAGCAGGTCGACGAGCCGCTGGTCGAGCTGCCGCTGCCGAGCGCGGCGGAGGTGTCCGGCCGGCTGGAGGGCCTGTCCGAGCTGATCATCGCGGGCGGTTCGGCGCCGGCTCTGGTGACGGCGGCCGTGGTCCACGGCGAGATCCTCGCGCTGCGTCCGTTCACCTCGCACAACGGTCTGGTGGCACGCAGCGCCGAGCGCATCGTGCTGGTCGGCAGCGGCCTCGACCCCAAGTCGGTCTGCCCGGCCGAGGTCGGCCACGCCGAGCTGGGCCGGGCGGCCTACCTCGCGGCCCTGGACGGCTACGTGTCGGGCACCCCGGAGGGTGTGGCCGCCTGGATCACCCACTGCGGCAGGGCGGTCGGGCTGGGGGCCCGCGAGTCGACGGCGGTGTGCGAGGCGCTGCAGCGCGGGGCGGCATGAGAAGAGGCCCCCGAAGGGGCCTCGCAGGGTTGCGGCGGTACGGTTTTCCGTACCGCCGCTGGCATGTTCACCCGGTTACCAAGCGTCCTCGATATATGCCCATCAGGCCGGGGGCTTTGCCCGTACCTGGTGCGGCTGGCCCGTAATCGACGGGTCGACGTCGCGTGGGTGCCCGGTGTTCATGCAGGGTCCGTGGGGCCAAATGCGTTTAAAAGGTGATCCTCTCGGATGTCCTTCGGTCTCGCGGGCCACTAAATCCTTTGTACTGCACGCCCGGAGGAAGCGGAACCCCTGACCGCACTTCTTTACTTTCAGTATCAAAGACGTGCTAATCGGTAACCTCTCCGGCAAAGGGTGCCGGATCGGGGTGAAGTCGCAGGTCAGGCTATGGTCGACCGACGCCTGCTCGCGTACCAGACCAGCCCCGCCGTGGCCGCCGCGGCTCCTATCGCCGCGGCCGCGACGAGGACGGGCCGGGCCGGTACGGCGAGCCCCGGAATGCGCTGCTTCAGTCGCACCGGCCGGTGGAAGTCGAGGACCGGCCAGCCCTGTGCCACCGCCTCGCGGCGCAGCGCGCGGTCCGGGTTCACGGCGTGCGGATGGCCCACGGAGCGGAGCATCGGCAGGTCGGTCGCCGAGTCGCTGTAGGCATAGCAGCGGGCGAGGTCGTAGCCCTCGGACTCGGCCAGCTCCTTGATCGCCTCGGCCTTCGTCGGGCCGTAGGCGTAGTACTCCACCTCCCCGGTGAAGCAGCCGTCGTCGCCCACGACCATCCGGGTGGCCACCACGCGGTCCGCGCCGAGCAGCTCGCCGATCGGCTCGACCACTTCGGCGCCCGACGTGGACACGATCACGACGTCGCGTCCCGCGGTGTGATGCATCTCGATGAGGGAGGCGGCCTCGTCGTAGATGATCGGGTCGATCAGGTCGTGAAGGGTCTCGGCGACGAGTTCCTTCACCTGTTGGACGTTCCAGCCGCGGCACATCGCGGACAGGTACGCACGCATGCGTTCCATCTGGTCGTGGTCCATGCCGCCCAGCATGAAGACGAACTGGGCGTATGCGGTCCGCAAGGCGACCCTGCGGTTGATCAGCCCGCCTTGGTAGAAGGACTTGCTGAAGGTGAGTGTGCTCGACTTCGCAATGACCGTCTTGTCCAGGTCAAAGAAGGCGGCTGCGCGGGGCAAGGAGTGGTTTTCCACGCCCCGAGCATAGGCGCAGCCCATTCGGCGTAAGGTGGGCGCGTGGGTTTGCCTGAGAGGGCTCTCGGGTACACCATGGAAGTCACGGATCGTTCGCGACCGTGCTAACCCGGTCCGACTCCTCCCCCCCCGAGTCGGCCGTGGAGACGACCCCCGCTCTCCCCCCCGGCGGGGGTCGTCGCATGTCCGGACGGGTTTTCCCCTCTTGTGCGCGGTCGCGGAGCCGCTTCGAGGCGGCCTGGGCCGCCCTCTTCGCGCGCTCTTGATCAGTCACTGTGCGTAGTCGAAACGCTCCTCTGTGGAAGTCGCGCACAGGCCGGTTCGGGCCGCCGGTATGGGTGACGGCGATATTCACAACAGGCGAGTTGTCCACAGTTTTCGACCAAGATCCACAAGATTTCCGGGATCGCTGCACCGTGATTGCAACGCGTCCGGCCCACGGCGAGTTCCATGGCCGGTTCCGATTGTCGGTCGCGTTCGGCCGGTTTCCGGCGGCCGCTCAAAGGGCGGCCGGACGTCGTGCCTTCACACGTTCGGGAATCGCGGGGCCGCGGAGGCTGCGCGAGAAGCAGCGAAGGGGGATGGAAACCGTGGCCGGAACCGTCACACACGACCCGCCGCCGACCACCGGGGGCCGGCCGGGCAGGCCGCTGATCGTCACGGAGGACGCGGAGCTCCTGGACGACCTGCTCCGCCTGTGCGCGGCGGCCGGTGCCACACCCGAGGTCCACCACGGGGTGCCGAAACCGAGAGGCGGCTGGGAGACCGCCCCGCTCGTCCTGGTCGGCGACGACGCCGCCCGGCGGGTGCGCGGGGCCGCCCGCAGGCGCGGCGTGGTGCTCGTCGGGCGGGACCAGGACGACTCGGGGGTGTGGCAGCGGGCGGTCGAGATCGGCGCCGACCACGTCCTGATGCTGCCGGACGGGGAGCAGTGGCTGGTCGACCGCATCGCCGACGTCGCCGAGGGCGTCGGCCGGCCCGCGCTCACCGTCGGCGTGATCGGCGGCCGCGGCGGCGCCGGAGCCTCCACGCTCGCGTGCGCCCTCGCCGTCACCTCCGCACGCGAGGGGCTGCGCACCCTGCTGGTGGACGCGGATCCGCTGGGCGGCGGACTCGACGTACTCCTCGGCGGCGAGACGGCCGAGGGGCTGCGCTGGCCCGCCTTCGCCGCCTCACGCGGACGCGTCGGCGGCGGCGCCCTGGAGGAGTCCCTGCCGCGCCTGCACGCCCTGCGGGTGCTGAGCTGGGACCGCGGCGACTGCGTCGCCGTCCCGCCCCAGGCCGTGCGGGCGGTGCTCGCGGCGGCCCGGCGCCGGGGCGGCACCGTGGTCGTGGACCTGCCGCGCCGCATCGACGACGGTGTGGCCGAGGCGCTCGCCCAGCTCGATCTGGGCCTGCTCGTGGTCCCGGCCGAACTGCGCGCCGTGGCGGCTGCGGGACGGGTGGCGTCGGCCGTCGGCATGGTCCTGCGCGACCTGCGGGTGGCGGTACGCGGGCCCTGCCCGCCCGGGCTCGACGACCGCGAAGTGGCGCGGCTGCTCGGCCTGCCGCTGGCCGGCGAGGTGCCCGCGGAGTCCGCGCTGCTGCGGCCGGACGGGGGCAAGGCGCCGCCGGGCGCGGCCGCGCGAGGACCGCTCGCGCGGTTCTGCAAGGAGTTCTGGGCACGGGCCCTGGTCGAGACGGCCGGCCCATGAGCACCTCCCCCGCGACCGAGCGGGCCACCGGCTCGGCGCTCCTGGACGGCGTACGGCGGTGGCTGGCCGAGAGCGGCGCCGAACCGACCCCCGCGCGCGTGGCGCAGGCCCTGCGCGAACAGGGACGGGTCCTCGGGGACGCCGAAGTGCTCGGCGCCGCCGAGCAGCTGCGCTGCGAACTGGTCGGCAGCGGGCCGCTGGAAGCGCTGCTCGGCGATCCCACGGTGACCGACGTGCTGGTCTCGGCTCCGGACCGGGTCTGGGTGGACCGGGGCGGCGGGCTGGAACTGACCGCGGTCTCCTTCCCGGACGCGGCGGCCGTACGGCGCCTCGCGCAACGGCTGGCCGCGGTGGCCGGACGCCGGCTCGACGACGCGCGGCCCTGGGCCGACGCCCGGCTGCCGGACGGCACCCGGCTGCACGCGGTGCTGCCGCCGGTCGCCGTCGGCTGCACCTGCCTCTCGCTGCGGGTGGTACGACCCCGCGCCTTCACCCTCGACGAGTTGGTCGCGGCGGGCACGGTGCCGCCGGGCGGGGACCGGGTGCTGCGGGCGCTGCTGAGGGCCCGGCTGTCCTTCGTGATCAGCGGCGGCACCGGCAGCGGCAAGACGACCCTGCTGAGCGCGCTGCTCGGGCTCGTCGGCCCGGGGGAGCGGATCGTGCTCGCGGAGGACTCCGCGGAGCTGCGGCCGGATCATCCCCACGTCGTACGCCTGGAGGCGAGACCCGCCAACCAGGAGGGCGCGGGCCTCGTGACCCTCGAGGACCTGGTGCGGCAGGCGCTGCGCATGCGCCCGGACCGACTGGTCGTCGGCGAGGTGCGCGGCCCCGAGGTGGTCCATCTGCTGGCCGCGTTGAACACCGGCCACCAGGGCGGGTGCGGAACGGTCCATGCCAACGCGGCCGCCGACGTACCGGCCCGGCTGGAGGCGCTCGGCACGGCGGCCGGGCTCGACCGGGCCGCGCTGCACAGCCAGGTCGCGGCGGCGCTGTCGGTGGTCCTGCACCTCTCGCGCGACCGGGCGGGTCGGCGGCGGATCGCCGAGGTCCACGTGCTGGAGCGGGACGCGACGGGGCTGGTGCGGACGGTGCCGGCGCTGCGCTGGGGTGTGCGGGCCTTCGCCCGCGAGCGGGGGTGGGAGCGGCTGCGGGAGCTGCTTCGCGGCCCGGACGGCGGGAGCGGACGGGAGGACGGGAGCGGACGGGAGGGCGAGTGCGGGCGGGTCGGCGAGCGAGGGAGAGAGGGCGAGCACGGCGGGGCGGACGGTCGGTCTCCACGGGTGGAGGCGCCGGATGACGAGAAAGGACGGCGCAAGACGTGAGCGCGATGGGTGGGATCTCGTGGGGCGAGTCGGTGACGGGCGCGACCGTGGCGTGCGCGGGAGCGGCCGTCTGGTGGGCGGGCGGTCGGCACTCCGCGGCCCGGCGGGCGCAATTGCTGTTCGCGGGCGGCGGGGCGGTCGCCACCGGACCGCCGGGGTGGCGGCAGCTGTCCTGTGGACTGCGGCAGATCCGCGAACGCTGGCGGGCCGAGTGGTGGGCGCCGGCCGCCGGACTGGTGCTGGCGGTGCTGGGGGCCTCGGTGCTGCCGGTCGCCGTGGGGGCGGCGGGGGTTCCGTTGGCGCGCCGGGCGCGGCTGGCCGGTCGGGCCCGGAAGGCGCGGGAGCGCCGGGAGGACGCGGTCATCGCTCTGTGCGGGACGCTCGCCGGTGAGGTGCGGGCCGGGCGGCAGCCGGGTGAGGCGCTGATGCGCGCCGCCCGCGAGTGCGAGGGGCTCGGGGACGCGCAGGCGGCGGTGCTGGCGGCGGCGAGGTTCGGCGGGGACGTCCCCACGGTGCTCGCGGCCGCGGCGCGGCAACCGGGGGCCGAGGGGCTGCTGGGCCTCGCGGCGTGCTGGCGGGTGGCCGTGGACCGGGGTGCGGGCCTCGCCGCCGGACTCGACCGGATCGAGCGGGCGCTGCGCGCCGAACGGGACCAGCGCGCCGATCTCCGTGCCCAGCTGGCCGGGGCCCGCTCCACGGCGGTGATGCTCGCCGGTCTGCCCGCCCTGGGGTTCCTCCTCGGCGGCGCGCTGGGTGCCGACCCGCTGCACGTGCTCCTGCACACCGGAGCCGGCCTGGGCTGTCTGCTGGCCGGCGGTCTCCTGGAGGGCGTCGGGATGTGGTGGGCGCTGCGGATCGTACGAGGGGCGGAGGCCACATGAGCGGGGGCGTGGAGGTTTTCCACAGGCTGGGGGTGACCTTGGGGGTCGCGCTCGTCCTCGGCGGGCTGGGGTGCTGGGCGGCGGCCGTGCGGCGACGGCGCGGGGTACGGCGACGGATCGCCGAGCTGCTCGCCCTGGAAACGGGATCGGCGGGTGCCCGCCCGGCGATCGGCGAAGCCGCACGGCGCTGGCTGCCCTGGGCGGGGGCGGTGACCGCCGGATGGGTGGTGGTCGGCGGCTTCGCCGGAGTGGTGGTCGGTGTGCTCACGGCGGCCGCGCTGCGGCGGTGGCGTCTGCGGCAGGTGTCCACGGGTCGCGCGGCGGACGTCGACGTGGGGGAGGCCGCCCGGCAGCTCCCGCTCGCCGCGGAACTGCTGGGTGCCTGTGTCGAGGCCGGAGCCGGTCCGGTGGTCGCCGCCCAGGCGACCGGTGAGGCGCTCGGCGGCCCGGTCGGGTCGGCGTTGGCACGCGGCGCCGCGGAGGTGCGGCTCGGGGGCGAACCGGGCGAGGCCTGGCGGCGGCTGGCCTCGATCCCGGGCGCCGAGGCCCTGGCGCGGCTGCTGGAACGGGCCGGTGTCTCCGGTCTCCCCGCGGCAGGCCCCGTCGCACGGTTCGCCGCGGACGCCCGCGCGGAGCGGGCCCGCGACGCGGCGGTACGGGCCAGACGGGCGGCGGTGCTGGTCACCGTGCCGGTGGGGCTGTGCTTCCTGCCCGCGTTCATCGCCGTCGGCGTACTGCCCGTGGTGATCGGGCTGGCGGGCGAAGTGATGGGAGGGGGTGGCGGATGACGGGGTGACGCGCCTGAGGGCGCACGACCGGGAGCGAGGGCCGGACACCGGGCCGGCCGGCACGGACCAGAGAGATCGACGGAACCGGACCTTACGGGGGCTGAGATGTACAAGGCGGTACGGGTGCGGCTGCGCGCCCTGAAGCACGGGGCACGTGCGGTGCGCGAGGACGCGGGGATGGTCACGTCCGAGTACGCGATGGGGATCGTCGCGGCAGTGGCGTTCGCCGTGCTCCTCTACAAGGTGGTGACGAGCGGTGAGGTCGGCGCGGAGCTCGAGGCCATCGTGAAGCGAGCGCTCAGTGCGTCGATGTGAGCGAGGCGCGGACCGGGGGTTCGTGACGGCCGAGTCGGCGGTGGTGCTGCCCGTGCTGGTGCTGTTCGCGATGGCGCTGGTGTGGGGGCTGCTCGTGGCGGCCGTACGGATCCAGTGCGTGGACGCGGCGCGGACGGGGGCGCGGGCGGCGGCCCGCCAGGACCCGCCCGACGCGGTCCTGGAGGTCACCCGGGCGGCGGCACCGAGCGGTGCGGAGGTCACGGTGGGCCGTTCGGGTGACCAGGTCCGTGTGGTGGTCGTGGCCAGGCCACCGGCGCTGCACGGGCTGCCGTTCGAGGTACGGGAGGAGGCCGTGGCATGGGCCGAGGAAACAGTGGAGTCGGTGGAGGCGGATCCATGACGGGACGTCGGACGGGGAGCGGGGAGCTCCGGGCGGCCCGGGCGATCCGGGGGCTCAAGGCGTCCCGGAGGCTTCGGGCGGAGCGTGCCGGGCTGGACGGCGGGCCGCGCTCGGACCGCGGTTCCGCCACCGTCTGGAGCGTCGGAGCGATCGCCGTGCTGTGCGTCGTGTTCGGGGTGGTGCTGGCGCTGGGACAGGCCGTCCTGACCCGGCACCGGGCGGCCGGCGGCGCGGACCTCGCGGCGCTCGCGGCGGCCGACCACGCGGCGGAGGGAGGTGCGGCGGCCTGTGCGCGGGCGGAGCGGGTGGCTCGGGCCCAGGGCACCCGGCTGGTGCGGTGCGCCGTGGTGGGCGCGGTCTCGGACGTGTCCGCGGCTTCGGGGCGGGGGCCGTTCGAGGCCGAGGTCAGGGCCCGGGCGGGCCCGGCGGGACAGATCCCCCGGACTCTCCCCGCGCCGCTTCCCGGCCCCGCGCCGCTCCCGGGCCCCGCCGTGACTCCCGCTCCGATCCTGAGCCCCGTCCCTACTCCCCAGCGGCTCCCGGGAGCCGCCCCGACTCCGGCGCTCCCCGATCCTGCGGCTCGTCCCGCGGCTCGTCCTGCTGGTCCCCCTGTGGCGCTCCCCGCAGCAGAACCGTGAGCAGGCGTACGGCACCCCGCTTGTGCAGGGGATCGTTCCCGTTGCCGCACTTGGGCGACTGGATGCAGGACGGGCAGCCGGCCTCGCACTCGCAGGAGGCGATGGCCTGACGGGTGGCGGTGAGCCAGGCGCGGGCGGTGCGGAAGGCACGCTCCGCGAAGCCCGCGCCGCCGGGGTGGCCGTCGTAGACGAAGACCGTCGGCAGGAGGGTGTCGGGGTGCAGGGGTACGGACACGCCGCCGATGTCCCAGCGGTCGCAGGTCGCGAAGAGGGGCAGCATCCCGATCGAGGCGTGCTCCGCGGCGTGCAGGGCGCCGCCCAGGATCTCCGGGTCGATCCGGGCCTCGTCCAGCTGGTCCTCGGTGACCGTCCACCACACGGCCCGGGTCCGCAGCGTACGAGGGGGGAGGTCGAGCTTCGTCTCGCCCAGCACCTCGCCGGTGATGACGCGTCTGCGCAGGAAGGAGACGACCTGGTTGGTGACCTCCACGGAGCCGTAGCACAGGCGGCCGTCGCCCCAGGGGATCTCGGTGTCGGTCTCCAGGACGGAGATCGACGTCGTGTCGCGGGCGACCGTCGAGTACGGCGGGGCGGCCTCCTCGACCAGGGCGACCGAGTCCTCCAGGTCGAGGGAGCGGACGAGGTAGGTACGCCCCTGGTGGAGGTGGACCGCGCCCTCGTGGACGGCGGTGTGGGAGGCGCTCTCGTCGACCGTGCCCAGCAGCCGGCCCGTTCCCTCCTCGACGATCTGCACCGGCCTTCCGCCCCCGCCGCGGATATCGGTCAGGTCGGCGGCCCGCTCCCGGCGGGTCCAGTGCCAGGCCTTCGTCCGGCGGCGCAGCAGTTTCGCGGCCTCCAGCTGCGGCAGCAGTTCCGCGGCCGCCGGACCGAAGAGGGTCAGGTCCTCCTCGACCAGCGGCAGCTCCGCCGCGGCCGCGCACAGGTGCGGGGCGAGGACGTAGGGATTGTCGGGGTCGAGGACCGTGGATTCCACCGGTCGGTCGAACAGGGCCTCGGGATGATGGACGAGGAAGGTGTCCAGCGGATCGTCGCGGGCCACCAGGACGGCGAGGGCACCCTGCCCGGAGCGTCCGGCCCGGCCCGCCTGCTGCCACAGCGACGCGCGGGTGCCCGGATAGCCCGTGATGAGCACGGCGTCCAGGCCCGACACGTCCACGCCGAGTTCCAGGGCGGTCGTGGCGGCGAGGCCGAGGAGCTCGCCGGAGTGCAGGGCGCGTTCCAGGGCGCGGCGCTCCTCGGGGAGGTAGCCGCCGCGATACGCCGCGACACGCCGGGCCAGTGAACGGTCCACCTCGGCGAGACGCTCCTGGGCGATGACGGCGATGAGCTCGGCGCCGCGCCGGGAGCGTACGAAGGCGACCGTGCGTACGCCCTGCACGGCGAGGTCGGTGAGCAGGTCGGCCGTCTCGGCGGTGGCCGTCCGGCGCACCGGAGCGCCCTTCTCGCCCTGCATCTCGGTGAGCGGGGGCTCCCAGAGGGCGAACACCAGTTCACCGCGGGGTGAGGCGTCGTCGGCGACCTCGACCACCGGCAGGCCGGTCAGTCGGCGGGCGGCCACGGCCGGCTCGGCGGCGGTGGCCGAGGCCAGCAGGAAGACCGGGGAGGCCCCGTAGCGGGCGCACAGGCGGCGCAGGCGGCGCAGCACCTGGGCGACATGGGAGCCGAAGACGCCCCGGTAGGTGTGGCACTCGTCGATGACGACGTACCTGAGCGACTTCAGGAAGGAGGACCAGCGCGGGTGGGACGGCAATATGCCGCGGTGGAGCATGTCCGGGTTGGTGAGGACGTAGTTGGCGTACTGGCGGACCCACTCGCGTTCCTCGAACGGCGTGTCGCCGTCGTACACGGCCGGGCGCACGGCCTTGCCCAGGGGCTGCGCGAGGCCCTTCACCGCGCGGCACTGGTCGGCCGCCAGGGCCTTCGTGGGGGCCAGGTACAGGGCGGTGGCGCCGCGGCCGTTCGGGGCCTCGGAGCCGTCCAGGAGCGCGGACAGGACCGGGACGAGGTAGGCGAGGGACTTGCCGGACGCGGTGCCGGTGGCGACCACCACCGACTCGCCGTCCAGGGCGTGCTCGGCGACCTCCGCCTGGTGGGCCCAAGGGTGTTCGATGCCCGCGGACCGGACGGCCGCGACGACCTCGGAGCGAATCCGGTGAGGCCAGACGGCATGGCGACCCGCACGTGGGGGCAAGTGCTCCGTATGAGTGATGCGCGAAGCCCGGCTCGGCCCCGAGGCGAGCCGGTTCAGGACGGTGCTCGGCGAGGGGCGGGACTCGGGTTCCGCCGGGGATCGATCGGATCGGTGATTCTCGGCCATCGGCACCGAGTGTGTCACTGGCGTGACGGACAATGGAGCCAAGGCGTCGTGCACGCCTGCCGGTAAGTGATTGAATGCCATCGCGGCTGGCGAACCGTCCTGGGGGCTCTGCCGAGGTGTCCCATGGGGCGACCGCTCGATAGCAAGGTGCTGGAGGATCCGTGGACCTGTCCCTGTCGACCCGTACCGTCGGCGATCGTACGGTCGTCGAGGTCGGTGGCGAAATCGACGTATATACCGCGCCCAAGTTGCGCGAGCAGTTGGTCGAGCTGGTGAACGACGGCAATTTCCACCTCGTCGTCGACATGGAGGGCGTGGACTTCCTCGACTCCACCGGGCTCGGCGTGCTGGTCGGCGGCCTGAAGCGGGTGCGTGCCCACGAGGGCTCGCTGCGCCTGGTGTGCAACCAGGAGCGCATTCTGAAGATCTTCCGTATCACCGGTCTCACCAAGGTGTTCCCCATCCACACCTCGGTCGACGAAGCGGTGGCGGCCACCGACTGATCACCGTCCGGGCCGTGTGCCCGGGGGTCGAGTTGAACACCAGGGGGACCGGGCTTTCGGCAGCCCGGCCCCCCGACCGCACGCCCGTAGTTCCGAGGGGGATGCATGGCCACCGTCGAACTCCGTTTCAGCGCGCTGCCCGAGCACGTCAGGACCGCCCGACTCGTGGCGGCGGCGGTGGCGCGCAGGGCCGGGGTGGACGAGGCCGTCCTCGACGAGGTGCGGCTCGCCGTCGGCGAGGCGTGTTCCCGTGCCGTCGGACTGCACCAGAACGGTGCCATCACCGCGCCGATCCAGGTCCTGCTGATCGAAGAGGAGAAACAGTTCTCCATCGAGGTCGGGGACCAGGCGCCGCACGCCCCCCGGGAGGGCTCGGTCGGCGAGGTGGTCGAGGATCCGGACATCGAGGCCGAGGAGGACGAGATGGGCCTCGCGGTCATCAGCGGACTCGTCGACGACGTGGAGGTGATCGCCGGACAGAGCGGCGGACGCATCCGCATGACCTGGCCGATCGTCCCGCCCGCCGTCGCGTCGGTCTGACGCTCGCGCCGCGCACCACCGCATCACCCCCGTAAGGGCCCTGCTGAGCAGGGCCCTTCGTGTTTTCCTCACCCGTTTGCAGGAATGCGTGAAGAAATTCACGATCAATCGGGCGATCATTTGATCAAGCGCCTGCGTGAGCGTCAATGCTTTTAAGGCATTACCTCTTTCGGGGTCCATGGCATGACCTCGATCATTTGCTGGAGAGCAAGTGAAGGCTAATTCCGTTTACCGCGCCCTGTTTTGATCAGGTTCCGGTACCTAGAATCCGTCCACATCTTGAGCTCAGCCCAAGCGTCAAGGAGGACGAATGGCGGGGCTTTCTACCCCTCAGCAGTTCGATCACCCCACAACCTTCGCAGCCGCAGTTCTGACCGACGACAACCGCGTCCTGGTGACGGTCATCGGTGTCGTGGCGCTGGCCGCCCTCGTGGTCGCGGGTGTCCTGGTGCGCCAGGTGCTCGCCGCGGGCGAGGGCACCGACAGCATGAAGAAGATCGCGGCGGCGGTCCAGGAAGGCGCCAACGCCTATCTGGCCCGGCAGTTGCGCACGCTCGGCGTATTCGCCGTGGTCGTCTTCTTCCTGCTCATGCTGCTCCCCGCGGACGACTGGAATCAGCGGGCCGGCCGGTCGATCTTCTTCTTGATCGGCGCCGGCTTCTCGGCGGCCACCGGCTATATCGGCATGTGGCTCGCCGTGCGCAGCAATGTGCGTGTCGCCGCGGCGGCCAGGGAAGCGACCCCGACGGAGGGCGAGCCGGAAAAGGACCTCACCGCCGTCTCGCACAAGGCAATGAAGATCGCTTTCCGCACGGGTGGCGTCGTCGGCATGTTCACGGTGGGGCTCGGTCTGCTGGGCGCCTCCTGCGTGGTGCTGGTGTACGCGGCCGACGCGCCGAAGGTGCTCGAGGGATTCGGCCTCGGCGCCGCCCTGATCGCCATGTTCATGCGAGTCGGCGGCGGCATCTTCACCAAGGCCGCCGACGTCGGCGCCGACCTGGTCGGCAAGGTCGAGAAGGGCATTCCGGAGGACGACCCGCGCAACGCCGCGACCATCGCCGACAACGTGGGCGACAACGTCGGCGACTGCGCGGGCATGGCGGCCGACCTGTTCGAGTCGTACGCCGTGACCCTGGTCGCCGCGCTGATCCTCGGCAAGGCGGCCTTCGGCGACTTCGGTCTCGCCTTCCCGCTGCTGGTGCCGGCGATCGGCGTCGTCACCGCGATGATCGGCATCTTCGCCGTGTCCCCGCGCCGCACCGACCGCAGTGGCATGTCCGCGATCAACCGGGGCTTCTTCATCTCCGCGGTGATCTCGGTCGTGCTGGTCGCGCTGGCGGTCTTCGTCTACCTGCCGTCGTCGTACGCCGGCCTCGACGGCGTCACCGACGCGGCGATCAAGGGCAAGAGCGGCGATCCGCGGATCCTCGCCCTCGTCGCGGTGGCGATCGGCATCCTGCTCGCCGCCGTCATCCAGCAGCTGACCGGCTACTTCACCGAAACCACCCGCCGCCCGGTCAGGGACATCGGCAAGACCTCGCTGACCGGCCCGGCCACCGTCGTCCTCGCCGGTATCTCCGTGGGCCTGGAGTCGGCCGTCTACACCGCGCTGCTGATCGGCCTCGGTGTGTACGGGGCCTTCCTGCTCGGCGGTACGTCGATCATGCTCGCGCTGTTCGCCGTGGCGCTGGCCGGCACCGGCCTGCTCACCACGGTCGGCGTGATCGTCGCGATGGACACCTTCGGTCCGGTCTCCGACAACGCCCAGGGCATCGCCGAGATGTCCGGCGACGTCCAGGGGGCGGGCGCGCAGGTGCTCACCAACCTGGACGCGGTCGGCAACACCACCAAGGCCATCACCAAGGGCATCGCCATCGCCACCGCGGTGCTGGCGGCGTCGGCGCTCTTCGGGTCGTACCGCGACGCGATCACCACCGGGGCGCAGGACGTCGGCGAGGAACTCACCGGAGCGGGCGCGCCGATGAGCCTGATGATGGACATCTCGCAGCCGAACAACCTCGTCGGCCTCATCGCCGGCGCGGCGGTCGTCTTCCTCTTCTCGGGGCTGGCGATCAACGCGGTGTCGCGTTCGGCGGGATCCGTGGTCTTCGAGGTGCGGCGGCAGTTCCGCGAGAAGCCGGGGATCATGGACTACACCGAGACGCCGGAGTACGGCAAGGTCGTCGACATCTGCACCAAGGACGCCCTGCGCGAACTCGCCACGCCCGGTCTGCTGGCCGTGATGGCACCGATCTTCATCGGCTTCACGCTCGGCATCGGCCCGCTCGGCGCGTACCTCGCGGGCGCGATCGGGGCGGGGACGCTGATGGCGGTGTTCCTCGCCAACTCCGGCGGTGCCTGGGACAACGCCAAGAAGCTCGTGGAGGACGGCCACCACGGCGGCAAGGGGAGCGAGGCACACGCGGCCACGGTGATCGGCGACACGGTCGGCGACCCCTTCAAGGACACCGCCGGCCCCGCGATCAACCCGCTGCTGAAGGTGATGAACCTGGTGGCGCTGCTGATCGCGCCGGCCGTCATCAAGTTCTCCTACGGCCACGACAAGAGCATCGGGGTGCGGATCATGATCGCGGTCCTCTCGCTCCTGGTCATCGTGGTCTCGGTGTACATCTCCAAGCGGCGCGGCATCGCCGTGGGCGACGAGGAGAACGCCGAGCGGGCCTCCAAGCCGGCCGATCCTGCGGTGGTTTCGTAGGCGGTCCGGGCGAGGCCGGGCTCACGGGCGGGCGGTGGCGCGTGTCGACGCGTCACCGCCCGCCCTCGTGCGTGTTCGCGCCCCACTCGTGAGCCTTCTCTCACTTGGTGCAAATGGCTGCATAGATGCACATAAGGGGCATTCGTCGAAGGTCTGCCGTCAACGTGGCGTGTATGTTCCGGGGCCGAGAGCCATGGAAGGGACCAATCCGGTGAACAAGAAGCTCGCGGCCGCGCTGTCCGGCGGTGCGGTACTGGCAATGGCGCTGTCGGGATGCGGCAGCAGCGACGACGGCGGCAGCGCGAAGCTGAGCGCCTGGGCCAAGCAGGTCTGCGACTCCGTCCAGCCGCAGGCCAAGAAGATCGCGGCCGCCAACGCCGCCATCCAGAAGCAGACCTCGGACAACAGTGCGCCGGAGGACGTCCAGAAGACCGACTCCCAGGCGTTCCAGGACATGTCGGACGCCTACAAGGCGATCGGCACCGCCGTCGAACAGGCGGGGGCGCCGGACAGCGGGGACGCCAAGAACGCCGCGAAGAAGCAGCAGGGCGCGGTCAAGGAGCTCAACGACATCGCGGCGTCGTACGCCTCCCTGAAGAAGCAGGTCGACGCGCTCGACACCAAGGACCAGGCCAAGTTCGCCGACGGACTCAAGGACGTCGCCGCCGAGCTCGACAAGCTGAGCAAGAACGGCAACGGCGCCCTCAAGGAACTGGAGGCGGGCGACGTCGGCAAGGCCATGGCCGAGCAGGCGAGCTGCAAGTCCGCCGCGTCGTCGTCGGCGGCGGCGACAGCGGGCTGATCCGGCCCCGCCCCCACCACCTGCCAGGAGGCCCCGGTACGCGCGTACCGGGGCCTCCTGGCGGGTACGTGCACGGTTCCGCCCGAGCGCGCGCGGTGCGGGTGCGGCGGGCGCGCTCGCGAGGTCGGCCGGAGCGGACACGATCCGGAGCGGACACAATGGGGACGTGAGCAACTCCACCGACTCCACCCTCATCCGCCTGCCCTCCGCCGACCGCCCCGACGTCACCGCCGGTCTGCGCGACGCCCTGCTCGGCGCCTCCTTCACCGCCGACGGACTGCTCGAACTGCTCGGCGCCCCCGCGTACACGGCGCTGGCGCGCAGCGAGACCGTCCCCGCGCTCCGGGCGACCCGTGGGGACACGCCGCTGGAGACGCTCGTCCGGCTGTTCCTGCTCCAGCAGCCCGTGCCGCACGCGCGCGTGGCGGGTGTGCTGCCCGTCGACGCGTGTCTGGAGAGCGGCTGGCTGGTGCGCGCCGGCGGGGACGAGGTCGCCGCGACCGTGGACGTACGGCCGTTCGGCGGACCCGACGGCGAGGACTGGTTCATCGTGTCGGACCTGGGCTGCGCGGTCGGCGGCGCGGGCGGCATCGGCGGCCGGGGCGGGCAGGCCGACACCGCCGTGGTCCTCGGTGTCGGCGGCGCGTCCACGACCCTCGCGGGCATCACCGTCCGCACCCCCGTCGGCTCCGCGCTCGACCTCGGCACGGGCTCCGGTGTCCAGGCGCTGCACGCCGCCCGGCACGCCACGCGGGTGACCGCGACCGACCTCAACCCGCGCGCCCTGCACATCACCGCCCTCACCCTCGCGCTGTCCGGCGCGCCGGCCGCCGACCTGCGCGAGGGCTCGCTGTTCGACCCGGTCCGGGACGACGAGACGTACGACCTGATCGTCTCCAATCCGCCGTTCGTGATCTCGCCGGGCGCCCGGCTGACGTACCGCGACGGCGGGATGGGCGGGGACGATCTGTGCCGCACGCTCGTTCAGCAGTCGGGACAGCGGCTGAACGAGGGCGGGTTCGCGCAGTTCCTCGCCAACTGGCAGCACGTGGAGGGGGAGGACTGGCAGGACAGACTCAGGTCGTGGGTCCCGCGCGGCTGTGACGCCTGGATCGTGCAGCGCGAGGTGCAGGACGTCACGCAGTACGCCGAGCTGTGGCTCAGGGACGCGGGCGACCACCGCAGCGATCCGGTCGAGTACCAGGCGCGCTACGACGCCTGGCTGGACGAGTTCGAGGCGCGCAAGGTGAAGGCCGTCGGCTTCGGCTGGATCACCCTGCGCCGGACGGCCGCCGAGCCCTCCGTCACCGTGGAGGAGTGGCCGCACTCCGTCGAACAACCGCTCGGTGACACGATCCGGGCGCACTTCGACCGCCTCGACTACCTGCGGGAGCACGACGACGCCGCCCTGCTCGCCGGTCACTTCAGGCTCGCCGCCGAGATCGTCCAGGAGCAGGTCGGGCTGCCCGGCGCCGAGGACCCGGAGCATGTCGTGCTGCGCCAGCACCGGGGTATGCGCAGGGCCACCAAGGTGGACACGGTCGGCGCGGGCTTCGCGGGCGTGTGCGACGGCTCGCTGAGCGCGGGCCGCATCCTCGACGCCATCGCCCAACTGGTCGGCGAGGACCCGGTCCTGCTGCGCGACCGCACCCCGGCCCAGATCCGTCTGCTGGTGGAGCAGGGGTTCCTCGAACCGCAGCGGTGAGCCCGCGACCGGGCGCCCCTGCGGCCGGGGTGACCCCGTGACCTCGTGACTCCGCGACCCGCCGTGCGGCTCCGGCCGCGCGGCACCTTCGGGCCGCCGTGTCGGCACGCCGCTGCGGGACGTGAAACCGGCCAACCTGCTTCCGGTGCCGGACGCTTCGGCGACGCCCCCGCGCACGCGTGCGTCGCCGGTCACGGCATCGCGCTCCGGCCCGGGCCCCGCGAGCCCCGGTCGCGCGCCACCGCCGGCCCTCTCGGCACGCGCGGTCGTTCTCGGCACGAGCCGGACTTCTCGGCGCGCGTCGGCCCCCTCGGCACGCCGAGGGGGCCGACGACGCGACCAAGTTCTACGGAGACAAGTTCGAGTCGCCGCGCAGGTGACGCGAGGACGGCCGGAAAGAGACCCCGCCCGGCGCGGCCTGGGGCGGTGGCGGGATCACGGCCGTGTCGGCCCGGCGTTCACCTCGGGTTCTTCTGCGCGCCGCCCACGCGTGGCAGTCTCCTGGCGGCGGCCCGTCGAAGGCCGCGGAAAAGGGGCGCGGCAGACCATGGAGAGCGGGCCGGCGATCTTCACCGGAGCGGTGTTCGCCCTGTTCGGAACCGGGTTGCTGGTGTGGACCGTGACCCGCGTCCGGCGTCGCGAACCCGTGGCCCTCGGTGTGAACCCGGTCGCATCGGCGACCCTCTCCGGACTCGTGGGAGTGGCCGCGCTGGTCCTCGCCGCATGGTGCCTCGCCCGCGTCCGATAGCCGCCCGGGCCTCCTCCCGCCAGTAATTGGGAGGTCGCACTCCGGATCGGCCCGGAAGGACCGCCGAAGGACCGGTGGACACGCCGGGCGGCAGGAATGGCGGTAGTCGGGTTACCGTTCGAGTGGCCGTTGCGGGCTTTTCCCGTTTGACACGGGGGCGGGATGTACCGTCACACTCCGCAGCGTCACCATGACCCGACCCCGGGAAGAAGGCCTGGGGAGGCCCCAGCGTCGACCGGAGAGAAGAGCGAAGTTGTCCCCGACCAGCGAGACCGCACAGGGCGGCCGCCGACTCGTCATCGTCGAGTCGCCTGCCAAGGCGAAGACGATCAAGGGCTATCTCGGCCCCGGCTACGTCGTCGAAGCGAGCGTCGGGCACATCCGCGACCTCCCCAACGGCGCCGCGGAGGTGCCCGAGAAGTACACCGGTGAGGTCCGCCGCCTCGGGGTGGACGTCGAACACGACTTCCAGCCGATCTACGTGGTCAACGCTGACAAGAAGGCCCAGGTCAAGAAGCTCAAGGACCTGCTGAAGGATTCCGACGAACTCTTCCTGGCCACCGATGAGGACCGCGAGGGCGAAGCCATCGCGTGGCACCTCCTCGAAGTGCTGAAGCCCAAGGTCCCGGTCAAGCGCATGGTGTTCCACGAGATCACCAAGGACGCGATCCGCGAGGCCGTGGCCAACCCGCGCGACCTGAACAAGCGCATGGTCGACGCCCAGGAGACCCGCCGCATCCTCGACCGCCTCTACGGCTACGAGGTGTCGCCGGTCCTGTGGAAGAAGGTCATGCCGCGGCTGTCGGCGGGCCGTGTCCAGTCCGTCGCCACCCGGCTCGTCGTCGAGCGGGAACGCGAGCGCATCGCGTTCCGCTCCGCCGAGTACTGGGACCTGACGGGCACCTTCGCGACCGGCCGCGCGGGAGACCCGTCGGACCCGTCCTCCCTGGTCGCCCGCCTCCAGTCGGTCGACGGCAGGCGGGTCGCGCAGGGCCGTGACTTCGATTCGCTGGGGCAGCTCAAGGGCGCGAACACCCTCCACCTCGACGAGGCGAACGCCCGCGCCCTGGCCGCCGCCCTGGAGAACACCCGGTTCGCCGTCCGGTCGGTCGAGTCCAAGCCGTACCGCCGCTCGCCGTACGCCCCGTTCCGTACGACGACGCTCCAGCAGGAGGCCAGCCGCAAGCTCGGCTTCGGCGCCAAGGCCACCATGCAGGTCGCGCAGAAGCTGTACGAGAACGGCTACATCACGTACATGCGTACGGACTCCACGACGCTGAGCGACACCGCGGTCACCGCCGCCCGCGCCCAGGTCACGCAGCTGTACGGCGCCGACTATCTGCCGGCGCAGCCGCGGACGTACGCCGGGAAGGTCAAGAACGCCCAGGAGGCGCACGAGGCGATCCGCCCCTCGGGCGATCGTTTCCGTACGCCCGCCGAGACCGGTCTGACCGGCGACCAGTTCAAGCTCTACGAGCTGATCTGGAAGCGGACCGTCGCCTCGCAGATGAAGGACGCGGTCGGCAACTCCGTCACGGTGAAGATCGCCGGCGCGGCCGCCGACGGCCGGGACGTCGAGTTCAGCGCCTCCGGCAAGACGATCACCTTCCACGGCTTCCTGAAGGCGTACGTCGAGGGCGCCGACGACCCGAACGCCGAACTCGACGACCGCGAGCGCCGCCTGCCGCAGGTCGCCGAGGGCGACGCGCTCACGGCCGAGGAGATCACGGTCGACGGGCACGCCACCAAGCCCCCGGCCCGCTACACCGAGGCCAGCCTGGTCAAGGAACTCGAGGAGCGCGAGATCGGCCGCCCGTCGACGTACGCGTCGATCCTCGGCACCATCCTCGACCGCGGCTACGTCTTCAAGAAGGGCACGGCCCTCGTGCCGTCCTTCCTGTCCTTCGCCGTGGTCAACCTCCTGGAGAAGCACTTCGGCCGGCTCGTCGACTACGACTTCACCGCGCGGATGGAGGACGACCTCGACCGCATCGCCCGCGGCGAGGCGCAGGCCGTGCCGTGGCTGAAGCGTTTCTACTTCGGCGAGGGCGAGGCGGCCGGCGCCGCCGACGCGGGCAACGGCGACGGCGACCACCTCGGCGGCCTCAAGGAACTGGTCACCGACCTGGGCGCGATCGACGCCCGCGAGGTGTCCTCGTTCCCCGTCGGCAACGACATCGTGCTCAGGGTCGGCCGCTACGGCCCGTACATCGAGCGCGGCGAGAAGGACGCCGAGGGCCACCAGCGCGCCGACGTGCCGGACGACCTGGCGCCGGACGAGCTCTCCGTCGACTTCGCGGAGGAACTGCTCGCCAAGCCCAGCGGCGACTTCGAGCTGGGCGCCGACCCGGAGACGGGTCACCAGATCATCGCCAGGGCCGGCCGTTACGGGCCGTACGTCACCGAGGTGCTCCCCGAGGGCACTCCGAAGACCGGCAAGAACGCGGTCAAGCCGCGCACGGCCTCCCTCTTCAAGTCGATGTCGCTGGACACGGTGACCCTCCAGGACGCGCTCCAGCTGATGTCGCTCCCGCGCGTCGTCGGCACGGACGCGGACGGCGTGGAGATCACCGCGCAGAACGGCCGCTACGGCCCGTACCTGAAGAAGGGCACGGACTCGCGGTCGCTCCAGACCGAGGACCAGCTCTTCACGATCACGCTGGAGGAGGCGCAGGCGATCTACGCCCAGCCCAAGCAGCGCGGCCGCGCGGCCGCCAAGCCGCCGCTGAAGGAGCTGGGCGTGGACCCGGTCAGCGAGAAGCCGGTCGTGGTCAAGGACGGCCGCTTCGGGCCGTACGTCACCGACGGCGAGACCAACGCCACCCTGCGCTCCGGCGACAGCGTGGAGGAGATCACCCCGGAGCGCGGCTTCGAACTGCTCGCCGAGAAGCGCGCCAAGGGTCCCGCCAAGAAGACGGCGAAGAAGGCACCGGCCAAGAAGGCGCCCGCGAAGAAGGCGCCGGCCAAGAAGGCCACCGCGACGAAGACGGCCGCGAAGAAGACCACGGCGGCGAAGAAGACGACCGCCGCGAAGAAGACGGCCGCCGCGAAGACGGCGACGGCTGTGGAGCCGAGCGCGGAGGACTGACGCCCGTCCCGGTCGGCGGTGGCCCCGAGCCCGGCTCGGGCCGCCGCGCGGCCGATCGGTGCTCCCTGCGGTGCGTCGGTCTCCTGATCTCCTTCACCACGGGTTCGCGAAACGCACGCCTCGGCATCACTTTGGTGTCGGGGTGTGCGCACGTGTGGGCGAGTGCCTCGGGCTGTCGGCGGGTCCCGATAGGCTGAAAGCATGACGCGAGCCGAGCAGCCAACGGCCAACCACCCCGCCCCGGACGACGCCCTGGTGGCGGACTCCCGCGAGCGCGCCGTCCGCGCCCTGCTGCGCCGGCCGCAGCTCAAGAGGCTCTGGAGCGCCCAGCTCGTGGGAGGCGTGGGGGACATCCTCACGCTCCTCGTACTGGTCGTCCTCGCCCTTCAGGCGGCGATCGCCGCCGGCTCGTTCGGAGGCGGCTACCGGGGCGTGGCCTTCGCCGTCGCCACCGTCTTCGCGGTGCGCATCCTGGCGACCCTGCTCTTCGGCGCCGTGCTCCTCGGCCCGCTGACCTCGCTGACGTCCCCGCAGGGGCCGCTCGACCGCCGCTGGACGATGGTCGGCGCCGACGGTCTGCGGGCCGCGCTGCTGATCGTCGCGCCGCTGTGGATCGACTGGACGCCCGACAACGCGCTCGCGGTCCTCCTGGTCACCGTGTTCGTGACCGGGGTCGCCGAGCGCTTCTGGACGGTGTGCCGCGAGGGCGCGGCACCCGCCCTGCTGCCCGCCCCGCCCCCGGAGGGCGCGACGGTACGTCCGCTGCCGGACCACATGGACGCCCTGCGCCGCCTTTCGCTGCGTACGAGCTTCGTCGCCGTCCCCCTCGCGGCCGCCACGCTCGCCGCCGCGTCCCTCGTCAACAACCTTCTGGGCGCCGGCATCGCCTGGTTCGGCCAGCACCAGGCGGCCCTCGCCTCGTACGTCGCGGCCGGGCTGTTCGCCGCCTCCCTGTCCGTGGTGAGCGCCCTGGAGCTGCCCGACGTGCGTACCCCGCGTGCGCGCTCGCCGCTGGAGGGCCTGCGCCGGCCCAGGACGGCCGCGGGCGTCGACGCCGGCCGTACGGGCGCGATCCCGGTGCTGGTGTTCGCCTGCGCTGCCGTCGCCGCGGCGGTCGCCGCCGCCGTCGCCGTGTCGGTGCTGCACGCCAAGGACCTGGGCGGCGGGCCCGTGCTGTACGGGCTGCTGGTGCTCGCGCTGACCGGCGGTGTCGTGGTCGGCATCCGTACCGCGCCGGCCTTCCTGCCGACGCTCTCCCGGCGCCGTCTGCTGTCCCTGACGATCGCCTTCACCGGGGTGGCGCTGCTGGCCGCCGGGCTCGTCCCGGACGTCACCAGCGTGCTGCTGATCGTCGCGCTGGCCGGCGTCGGCGCGGGGGTGTCCGCCAACACCGGACACACCCTGCTCGACCAGGAGACCGAGGACGGCCGGCGGGCGCGCACGACCGAACACCTGCACGCGGTCGTACGGGTCTGTGTGGCGCTGGGCGCGGTGATCGCCCCGCTGGTCGCGGCGCTCATCGGGCCGCACCGGCTGGAAAACGGCAAGTTCGTGTTCGCGCACGGCGGGGCCGCGTTCACGCTGATGCTGGTCGGCGCGCTGCTGCTGCCGGTGGCCGCGCTGGTGCTCGCCAAGGTCGACGACCGCTCCGGCGTACCGCTGCGGCACGACCTGCGGGACGCGTTGCTCGGCGGCGACGACCCCGTGCAGGCGCCCGCGACCGGTGGTTTCTTCATCGCCCTGGAGGGCGGCGACGGCGCCGGCAAGTCCACCCAGGCCGACGCGCTCGCCGACTGGATCAGGGCCAAGGGGCACGAGGTCGTGCTCACCCGTGAGCCGGGGGCGACCCCCGTGGGCAAGCGGCTGCGGTCGATCCTGCTGGACGTGTCGTCGGCCGGGCTGTCCCACCGCGCGGAGGCGCTGCTGTACGCCGCGGACCGCGCCGAGCACGTCGACACCGTCGTACGGCCCGCGCTGGAGCGTGGCGCGGTGGTGATCTCGGACCGGTACATCGACTCGTCGGTGGCGTACCAGGGGGCGGGCCGCGACCTGTCCCCGACGGAGATCGCGCGGATCTCCCGCTGGGCGACGAACGGACTGGTCCCGCATCTGACGGTGCTGCTGGACGTGTCGCCGGAGGCGGCCCGCGAGCGGTTCACCGAGGCTCCGGACCGGCTGGAGTCGGAGCCCGCCGAGTTCCACGCGCGGGTGCGCTCCGGTTTCCTGACGCTGGCCGCCGCCGACCCCGGCCGGTACCTCGTCGTCGATGCCGCGCAGGAGCCCGAGGCGGTGACCACGGTCGTCCGGCACCGGCTCGACCAGATGCTGCCGCTGTCCGAGGCCGAGGTGAAGGCCGCCGAGGAGGCCCGCCGCAAGGCCGAGGAGGAGGCCCGGCGCAAGGCCGAGGAGGAAGCTGCGCGCAAGGCCGAGGAGGAGCGTCTGGAGCGCGAGCGCCAGGCACAGCTGGAGCGGCTGCGCGCCGAGGAGGCCGAGCGCAAGCAGCGCGAGCTCGAGGAGGCGCAGCGGCGCGAGGCCGAACGGCAGGCGGAGGAGGCGCGGCAGCGCGCCGAGGAAGCGCATCGGCGTGCCGAGGAGGAGCGCGCGCGGCTGCTCGCCGAGGAGAAGCTCCGGGCCGAGGAGGAGGCGCGGCGCAGGGCCGAGGAGGAGCGGCGGCGCAAGCAGGCCGAGGAGGAGGCCCGGCTGCGGGCCGAGGCCGAGGCCCGGCGGCTGGAGAAGCAGCGCAAGGCCGAGGAGGCTCTGGTGCGGGCGGAGGCGGCACGCCGGGCCGCCGAGCAGGCCACGGCCGCCGCGCAGGCGGGACCGCAGCCGAAGGCGCCGTCGGCCGCGGCCGTGACGCCGGAGGCGGCGACCGTGCCGACGCCGGTGGTGAAGCCGGCCCCCGCGGCGGGCGATCCTGCGGACGGGACGACGGCGCTGCCGCGGGTGCGCGAGCGGGACACCGAGGACCAGCGGTCCTCGGGGGCCGCGTCCGCCACCGGGTCCGAGGCGGAGGTGACGGCCGAGCTGCCGCAGCCGCCGGTGCCGTCGGGCGCCGCGGACGAGACCACGGTGCTGCCGCCGGTCGCCCCCGGCGCGGCGGACGAGACGGCCGTGCTCCCGGCGGTGCGCGAGGAGGACCTCGCGGGCCGGGTGCCGTCCGGGTACTTCCGCGACGAGCCGTCGGACGGGTCGAGCACTCGGCAGACGGACCGTCCCGACGACCGGACGCGTGAGCTGCCGCAGATCGACCAGGACGGCGCGCCGCGGCGGCGGGCCCGGCCCGACTGGGCCGAGGAGACGCCGCTGGACGACCTGCCGACGCTGGCGGACGAACTGCTCGGCCCGCGGGGCGACGACGACGAGGGATACGGCGACCAGCCGGGACGCCGTCGCGGCCGGGGACGCTGAGCCGCAGGCCGCCGGGACCCCCGTCCCCGTGCCTTCCCGCCTTCCCGCCTTCGGGACTTCGGGAGCGGCGCGGGGCGGCTCCCCTCGCGGCGGTCTGCCCTGCGGGCCGTCTCGGCGGCCGCCCGCGCAAGCAGGCCCATGACGGCCCACAGGGGCCCGCACGGCTGTCGCACGGCTGTCCGTCGGCGGCCCGCAGGGGCGTCGGCGGCGGTTGCCCGTGCGGGTGCCGGTGGCCGCCCCCGTGGTTGTCAGTGGCTGCCCGCACAATGGAATCCGCACCGCGAAACGTGACGAAAGGGCGGTCTGACCCATGACCGTGTGGGACGACCTCGTCGGGCAGGAGAAGGTCAGCGAGCAGTTGGCCGCCGCCGCCCGGGACGCCGACGCCTTCGTCACGGCGGTGGCCGCCGCCGCGCCGCTGCCCGAGGCGTCGAAGATGACGCACGCCTGGCTGTTCACCGGGCCGCCCGGATCGGGGCGGACGCAGACGGCGCGGGCCTTCGCCGCCGCGTTGCAGTGCGTGAGCCCCGACCGCGCCCTGGGCGGAGCGCCGGGCTGCGGGTTCTGCGACGGCTGCCACACGGCGCTCGTCGGCACCCACGCCGATGTGAGCACGGTCGCCGCCGTGGGCGCCGAGATCCTGGTGAAGGACATGCGGGACACGGTCCGCAAGTCGTTCACGTCGCCGGCGAACGGCCGCTGGCAGGTGATCCTCGTCGAGGACGCCGAGCGGTTGAACGAGAAGTCGGCCAACGCCGTCCTCAAGGCCGT
Organism: Streptomyces sp. NPDC104096; assembly: GCF_055584385.1. NCBI lineage: Bacteria > Bacillati > Actinomycetota > Actinomycetes > Kitasatosporales > Streptomycetaceae > Streptomyces > Streptomyces sp. NPDC104096. The sequence goes on along the minus strand of NZ_JBVJMD010000017.1, from coordinate 60,530 downwards.
CGAGGAGCCGGCGCCCCGCACGGTCTGGCTGCTGTGCGCGCCCTCGCTGGAGGACGTCCTGCCGACCATCCGCTCCCGCTGCCGCAACCTCAACCTGCGGACCCCGTCGGTCGACGCCGTCGCCGACATGCTCGTACGCCGTGAGGGCATCGAGCCCGGGGTCGCCGCCGCCGCCGCCCGCGCCACACAGGGGCACGTCGACCGGGCCCGCCGCCTCGCCTCCGATCCGGCCGCGCGTGAGCGCCGGGCCGCCGTGCTGAAGCTTCCGCTGCGGGTCGAGGACGTCGGCGGCTGCCTCCGGGCCGCCCAGGAGCTGGTCGACGCGGCCGCCGAGGACGCCAAGCAGCTCGCCGAGGAGATGGACGGCAAGGAGACCGAGGAGCTCAAGGCGGCGCTGGGCGCGGCCCAGGGCGGCCGGATGCCGCGCGGCACGGCCGGTGTCATGAAGGACCTGGAGGACATGCAGAAGCGCCGCCGGACCCGGACCCAGCGCGACAGCCTCGACCTCGCCCTCACCGACCTCACCGGCTTCTACCGCGACGTCCTCGCCCTCCAGCTCGGCTCCCGGATCGCCCTGGCCAACACGGACGCGGAGGACGCCCTGGAGCGCCTCGCCCGCGGCGGCAGCCCGGAGTCCACCCTCCGCCGCATCGAGGCGATCGGCGCCTGCCGTGAGGCCCTCGACCGGAACGTGGCGCCGTTGCTGGCGGTGGAGGCGATGACGATGGCCCTCAGATCGGGCTGAGGGCGAGGGGCCTCGGACCAGGTCGAGGAGCGGCCCCCGTCACGGCCCGCGCGATTCGTCCGTCCCGCTGGGCGACGGCATAACCCGTACGGTGGCACCTCGTGTGCGCAGCGCATCCACGGCGTCGCACAGAGTTAGGCTCGCCTGATGCACACCAGGCGCGCTCCTCGTCCGACCGGCCGAAACCCACAGCACCGCTTCCGAGCCACCGTCACGACGCGCGGCGTCGGCATCCTGCTCGGCGTCGCGGCCCTGCTCGTCTCCGCGTGCTCCCCCCGGGGAGTGACGAGTTCCGGGACCACCACGACCGCCGCGGCCACCGCGGCCAAGGCGACCACCGCGGCGGCGCCGGCGCTGACCGCCCTGCCCCGGGCCACGCCGTCCGCGCTCGCCTCGTACTACCGGCAACGGCTGACCTGGCGCAGCTGCGGTGCCCCCGGCTTCGAGTGCGCCACGATGAAGGCGCCGCTGGACTACGCCGATCCCGCCGCCGGTGACGTGCGGCTGGCCGTGGCCCGCAAGAAGGCCACCGGACCGGGCGCGCGGCTGGGCTCGCTGCTGGTGAACCCGGGCGGGCCGGGCGGCTCGGCGATCGACTACCTCGAGCAGTACGCGGCCATCGGCTATCCCGCCGAGGTCCGCGCCCGCTACGACATGGTCGCCGTCGACCCGCGGGGCGTGGGCCGCAGCGAGCCCGTCGTATGTCTCGACGGCCCGCAGATGGACGCGTACACGCAGACGGACGTCACGCCCGACGACCAGCGGGAGGTCGACGCACTCGTCGCCGCGTACAAGAAGTTCGCCGAGGGCTGCGGCCGGAACTCCCCCCGGCTGCTGCGCCATGTCTCGACCGTGGAGGCGGCCCGGGACATGGACATCCTGCGGGCGGTGCTGGGCGACGAGAAGCTGCACTACCTGGGTGCCTCGTACGGCACGCTCCTCGGGGCGACGTACGCGGGCCTGTACCCCGAGCGGGTGGGCCGGATGGTCCTGGACGGCGCGCTGGACCCGTCGCTGTCCGCGTACCGGACGAACCTCGACCAGACGGCGGGCTTCGAGACGGCCTTCCAGTCGTTCGCGAAGGACTGCGTGCGGCAGGCCGACTGCCCGCTGGAGAGCAAGGACAAGACGCCCGAGCAGGTCGGCGACAGCCTCGAGGCCTTCCTGCGGAAGCTCGACGCCCACCCCATCCCCACGGGCGACCCGGACGGCCGCAAGCTCGGGGAGGCCCTGGCCACCACCGGCGTGGTCACCGCGATGTACGACCAGACGTCCTGGCCGCAGCTGCGCGAGGCGCTGGACTCGGCGATGAAGGACAACGACGGCGCCGGCCTGCTCACCCTCTCCGACACCTACTACGAACGCGACTCCCAGGGCCACTACAGCAATCTGATGTTCGCCAACGCGGCGGTGAACTGCCTGGACCTCCCGCCCTCGTTCAACGGCCCCGAGCAGGTGCAGCAAGCCCTGCCCGCCTTCGAGAAGGCCTCCCCGGTCTTCGGCGCGACCCTGGCCTGGGCCTCCCTGAACTGCGCGTACTGGCCGGTGAGGCACACGGGTGAGCCGCACCGCATCCAGGCGCAGGGCGCGCCCCCGATCGTCGTGGTCGGTACGACGCGGGACCCGGCGACCCCGTACCGCTGGGCCCAGTCCCTGGCCGCCCAGCTCTCCTCGGGCCGCCTCCTCACCTACGTGGGCGACGGCCACACCGCCTACGGCCGTGGCAGCAAGTGCATCGACTCCTCGATCGACGCGTTCCTCCTCGACGGCACCCCGCCGGCCGACGGAAAGCGCTGTTCGTAGCCCTGATCACCGGCCCCGAAGCCCCCGCTCCGGGGCCGGTACGAAGCACCCCTCGAAACTGTGTAGACTTACCGACGTTGCTGATCGCACCATGGTGCGGACAGCGCGCCGCCTTAGCTCAGATGGCCAGAGCAACGCACTCGTAATGCGTAGGTCTCGGGTTCGAATCCCGAAGGCGGCTCTGTGGAAGCCTCAGGACTCACTCGCCGTGACCTGGGGCTTTTGCTTTTTCGTCATCGATGCATGGCCTGGCCCCTCACCTGATGAAGCGGGAAATCAGGCCCGATGGGTCCGAAATGGGTCCGAAATGGGTCCGGGGGAGCTTGCGCATCTGTAATGCGTAGGCCGTCGGTTCGAATCCGGCAGGGGCTCGCAGGTGGTCGTCGCGCTTCTCGTTCTTCGTGTCCGACGGCGCCTGCGTCGATGACGAGCTCGCCGGTGCCGGGCGGGTCGATGGATCTGCGTGATCGAGGGTGTACCGAGGCCCGGCCCGTTCGGGCGGGTGACGGTGCCGACGTGGAGTCCGCGACGAGGTGGGTGGGTGCCGGGGCGGGGGCCGGGCGCCGGTCCTTCCGCCGTTCTTCCCTGGCCGCTTCGTGTCAGTACGGTAACTGTCCGATACGCAAAGGTACTTGAGCGTTTCCGCCCTTTGTTAGCGTGGGCTGCCAGTGCCTTGCGGCCTATCGACTACGGGGATGACATGAGCAGACCGGGGGACGAACAGGGCGAGACGCCCGCGCAGTTGCGGAAGCGGGCGGAGGACCTGCGGGAGTGCGCCCGCAAAGCGAGGGCCCTGGCGGGGTCGCTGGGCGGCTATCTCGACAACGCGGTGAAGCAGGCGACGCCCGCGATCTGGAAGGGGCCGTTCGCCGACACGTCCACCGCGACGCTGGGCGCCCGCAAGAAGTCGCTGGGTTCCATGGCCGGTGATCTCATGGCGGACGCGCGGCGCTGGGAGACCGAGGCGCACAACCTCGACGAGGAGGCCGCCAAGGCCGCCAAGTCGGACAAGCCCGGGGGATGAGCCGATGCCTTTCGTCGGATTCGACAGCGCGAAGATACGCGGCCTCGGCCGCGACCTGAAGACGCTCGGCGACAACGCGGGCAAACTGCACGGTGACGTCTCCGCGGTGCTCACCCAGGCCCAGAGCCTGCTGCGCGGAAAGCCCGCCACCACGAGCGCGGCCCTCCAGCCGCTGGTCGGCAACCCCCTGTCGGTCTGGCCGTTCGGCGGCGGCACCCTGCCGGGGTCGCTCGGCCACGAGCTGCACGACATGTCCGACTCGATCACGCGCCGCTGCAACCAGCTCGACCTGTGCAACGGCCTGCTCGACAAGGGGTACGCCATCGACCCGGCGCTCGCCTTCGCCGACGAGAACGCGCCGGACGAGAAGAAGATCACCGACGCGCTGGCGGCCGTGGCGGCCCTGGACGGCAAGGACTTCGGCGACGACGGCAACCGTGACGACCTGGAGAAGGTCAAGAGCATGCTCGACGGCATGACCGCCGCCGAGCTCGACGCCTTCTTCGCCAAGGTCCCGGCCGAGGACCTGCGCCGCTACGGCGACCTGGCGAAGAAGACCGACGACAGCGGCATGTGGTGGTGGGAGTCGCACGACGGCATCCCCGACGGCCAGTTCCGCGACCACCTCAGCCTGCTGCTGAAGAAGTCCGGGCCCTCGCACTGGGCCAAGCTGGAGGCGGCGTTCCCGGGGATCCAGCCGGGCTTCGACACCACGGACGCCTGGTTGCAGGGCTACAACTCGCAGCTGCAACAGGGTGTGCAGGGCATGCACTACGGCACGCCCGGCGACCCCTTGTTCGCCACCCCGGGCAAGGTCGACGCGTCGAGCGTCTCGCAGGGGCAGTTCGCGGACTGCTGGTACATCGCGTCCCTCACCGCGACGGCCCAGGCGAACCCGAAGTTCATCGCCGAGGGCATCAAGCAGAACCCCAACGGCACGGTGGACGTCCGTATCTGGGACAAGGACGGCAAGCAGCACTGGGTGACCGTCACCCCGGACCTGCCGATGGACGGGAACGGGAACCTGGTGTCGGCGCACGGCAACAAGGAGACCTGGCCCGCGTACTACGAGAAGGCGTTCGCCCTGATGTACGGCGGCGACGACGGCGGCACCCCGGACAACCACCAGGGGGACAAGCTCTACGACCGGGCCGAGAGCGGCGACTACGGCGCCACCGAGTGGGACAACACCGACAAGGCGCCGCCGTACGTGACCGGGCACGACTCCAAGTCGATCGACAACAACGTCGACGCCCTCAGGAAGTCGTTCGAGTCGCACCACCCGGTGATCGTGGCGACCGGGTCGGTCGACCCCAAGGACGTGCCGAACGAGTGGAAGAGCAGTTTCGTCAGCCGGCACGTGTTCTACGTCAAGGGGTTCACCGCCGACGGCAAGGTCATCCTCGGCAATCCGTGGGGCGGCGGCGCCCTGGACGTCGAGGCGACGCCCGAACAGTACGAGAAGTACTTCAACAGTCCCCAGGAGTTGCAGGTGGCAGGGTGAGGAACACGAGAATCGGTGGGGCCGTCTGCCTCACGCTGCTGCTGGCCGGCTGCGGCGGTACGGGGACGCCCGAGGCGTCGGACGGTACGACGCCCCCGGCGTCCGCCTCGTCCTCCCAGCCCGCGCCGGCCGCCGACAAGGGCCCGGAGTGCGAGGGTGCCAAGAGCACCTCAGGGGTGCATCTGCTGCGGGGCGGTGCCACGGCACTGCCGGCCGGCGGCAAGGCGACCTACGCGGAGGCGGCGGCCGACGGCAGGCACCGCACCGCCGTGCTGTCCGCCGACGACGGCAGGCGGACCGTGGCGCCGGGAGGCAAGGTCACTCTCGGCGGGCATTCCTACACGGTCGCCCAGATCTGCACCTACCGCGTGGTCCTCACCACGGCGGACCACAGCGGCACCGACCAGGGAGCACAGATGGCCACGTGGCCGACGACACAGGACGGTCACTGGCGGCTGCGCTGGCACGTGCCCGACAACGGGCCCGCCATGGGAGCCGTCGTGACCGACGTCCAGGAGGGTCCGGCGCGGGCCTCGATCAGCGTGACGGCGCCCGGCCAGGGGCAGCTCGCCTTCTACGACGACGTACGCAAGGGCGGCACGGTAGAGATCGCGAACCGGCTGTGGAGGGTCGAGGCCGTCGACCCCGGCAACATGGGCGTCGACATGAACGCGCCGGACTTCAAGGCGGGCCATGTCGACCTCCGGGAGCTCGGCGACGCCTGAGCCGGGCGGAGGGTTGGTCAGGGGGGAGGCTCAACTCCCCCCGCCGTAAGGAAAATTGCCGCAAACGGGACGCAAAGTTAACCGGAGTCGAGGGACCTCCCTCACCTGGGGCAACATCTTGGTGAACGACGGGCATCGCCGTCGGCCGGATGGGGTGAGGGATGTTGGTGGAGCCGAGAATCGCCGTCGCGGTGGTGACCATGGGGAACCGGCCCGCCGAGGTCGACGCCCTGCTGGAGTCGGTGGCCAAGCAGGACCTCGCGCCCGCCCGGATCGTGATCGTCGGCAACGGCTGCCGGCTGCCCGAGTTCGCGCGGCGGCTGGCACTGCCCGGTGAGGTCACGGTCGTCGAGGAGGGCGAGAACCTCGGCTGTCCGGGCGGCCGCAACGTCGCCCTCGCCCGGTTGCGCGAGTTCGGCGACGTCGACGTCGTGGTGGAGCTCGACGACGACGGCCTGCTCGTCGACGCCGACGTGCTGAGCCGGGTGCGGGACCTGTACGCCGCCGACCCGCGGCTGGGCGTCGTCGGCTTCCGCATCGCCGACGAGCACGGCGAGACGCAGCGACGGCATGTGCCGCGGGCCGGGGCGGCCGACCCGATGCGGGGCGGATACGTGACCGGATTCCTCGGCGGCGGCCACGCCCTGAGCATGGCGATGCTGGCGCAGACCGGCGACTGGCCGGCCGCGTTCTTCTTCGCGCACGAGGAGACCGACCTGGCCTGGCGGGCCGCCGACGCGGGCTGGCACATCCTCTACGCACCCGAACTGCTGCTCCAGCACCCGAAGACCTCGCCCGCCCGGCACGCCATCTACCACCGGGTGACCGCCCGCAACCGGGTGTGGCTGGTCCGGCGCAGGCTGCCCCTGCCGCTCATCCCCGTGCACCTGGGGGTGTGGATCCTGGTCACCCTGCTGCGCACCCGGTCGGCCGGCGGACTGCGGGCCTGGTTCGGCGGCTTCGTGGAAGGGCTGCGCGAGCCGGCCGGGGAACGCCGGCCCATGCGCTGGCGGACCGTCTGGCGGCTGACGAGGCTGGGGCGGCCGCCCGTCATCTGAGAACGCGGACAGGGTCCCGGTCGTTCACCTCTGACGACCGGGACCCCTCGCGTTCCCGGACCCGGCCGGGGCGGCGACACTCCCCCGAGTTCCGCGTCGTCGACGCGCGCGCCGTCGGGGCCGGATCCGATGGAATGATCACATCAGGCCCGGCCAACAGATCGCTAACATGTGGCCAACGGTCTGCTCCGTCGCCGTCGCTCGTCCGGCCGGAAAGCGATGGGCGGTACGGGCGGACCGGCCGTGCCGCCGTGGGCGTCGGCGGACGGATCGCCGTGGCGCAGTGGCGCGACGCGGTGGCGGGATCCTGTTGTACAGGAGCGAGAATCGGCCCATGCGCCGGTCCCTCCGGAGGGCGCTGACGGACAGGCGTGCGGGAAGGTGCAGTGAGCGGCGTGATGGGGTGCGCGCTGCGGTTCGGACTGCTGGGACCGCCTGTGCTGTACGACGTCTGCGGCACCCGTGACACCCATGACACCTGTGGCGCCCCTGATGTCCGTGCCGTCGGCAGTCGCAAGGTGCGGACCCTGCTGGCCGCGCTGCTGCTGGAGGCCGGCCGGGTCGTCCCGGTCGAGTCGCTCAAGGACACCCTGTGGGGCGGCGCGCCGCCCGCCTCCGCGCAGGCCTCGCTGCACAACCACGTGACCCGGCTGCGCCGACTGCTCGACGAACCGGAACGGCTGCGCGCGACGCCGCCCGGATACGTGCTGCGAGTCGACGAGGGCGAACTGGACCTCCACGTGTTCGAACGACACCTCGCCGTGGCGCGCGGCGCGCATGCCGCCCGCGACTGGGAACTGGTCGTACGCGAGTGCCGGTCCGCGCTCGCGCTGTGGCGGGGCACCCCGCTGAGCGGGCTGCCGTCCGAGGTGGGCGGGTACGCCTTCGTCCAGCGGCTGAAGGAGGCGCGACTGCTCCTGGAGGACTGGCGCTACGACGCCGAGCTCGCCGTGGGCGGCAACCGGCTCGACGCCCTGGTGCCGGAGCTGGCCGCGCTGGCCGCCGAGCACCCGCTGCGCGAGTCGTACCACCGTCAGCTGATGCTCGCCCTGCACCGCACCGGCCGCCGGGCCGAGGCCCTCGCGGTCCACCGCGATCTGCGCAGCCGTCTGGTCGGGGAGCTCGGCGTCGAGCCGGGCCCCGGCGTGCGCGAGGCGCATGTGGAGGTGCTGAGGGGCACGCCCGGCGCACTCACCGCGCCTGCCGGGACTGCGGTGCCCGCCGCGTCCGCCGCGCTCCGTGTGCCTGCCGCACCCCGGGTGCCCGGCGGATCCGGCGTGCCTGGCGCGGGTGGCGTGTCGGACGCACCGGCCGTGCGGAGCGGTCCGGCCGTGCCGGGGGAGGCGGACACCCCGACCCCGCAAGCGCCGGCCGAAGGCGTCCCGTCCGCCCTGGCCGAAGACGTCGTCCCGCACGCCCGGGTCGGCCTCGTCCCGCCCGCGCCCCGACCCGCCCAGCTGCCGCCCGCGCCCGCGCACTTCACCGGGCGCCGCGAGGTCCTGGACGCCCTGTGCCGGACCCTCGCAGTCGACCCTCCCGGCACGGACGGCACGGACGGCACGGACGGCACGGACGGCACGGACGGTGCAGACGGCGCGCACGGCGCTTCCGCCTTCTCCTCCCTCCCGCTCCCGCTGGCCGTCGTCAGCGGTATGGCCGGGGTCGGCAAGAGCGCCCTCGCCCTGCATGTCGCGCACGGTCTGCGGGACCGCTTCCCCGACGGCCAGCTGTACATCAACCTGCACGGCGCCACCCCGGGCATGACCCCGCTCACCCCCGCCCAGGCGCTCGCCGCCCTGCTGCGCGACCTCGGTGCCGACCTCCGCCACATCCCCGAACACCAGGACGCGGCCACCGCGTTGCTGCGCTCCCTGCTCGCGCCGACGCGCACGCTGATGGTGCTGGACGACGCCGCGCACGCCGCGCAGATACGTCCGCTGCTGCCGGCCGGACCCGGCTGCGCGGTGATCGTCACCAGCCGTTCCCCGCTGACCGCCCTCGACGGCGCCCGCCGCTTCCCGCTCGGCCCGCTCTCCGACCAGGACAGCGCGGCGCTGCTGCGCACGGTCTCCGGTCGCGACGGCCTCGACGCCGGCCATCCGCTGGTCGAGCTCACCGGCCGGCTCCCGCTCGCCCTGCGCGTCGTCGCCGCCCGGCTGGCCGCCCGTCGCGCTCTCACCCCGGACGTGCTCGCCGGTCAACTGGCCGCCACGGGACGGCTGCACCATCTGGAGTACGACGATCTGAGCGTCCGCCGCTCGCTGGCCGTCGCGCACGACGCGCTCGCCGCCTCCGAGCGCGAGACCGACCGGGACGCGGCCCACGCGCTGTGCCGCATCGGCGCGCTCGATCTGCCCGAGTACGGCGCGCCGCTGCTCGCCCGGCTCACCGGCACCGACGAACGCCGTGCCGAGGCCGCCCTCGACCGCCTCGTCGACGTGGCACTCCTGGAGGAGACGGCGTACGGCCGCTACGTCCCCCACGACCTGGTGCGCGACTTCGCCCGCGAACTGGCCGACACGGAGCCCGGCCCGCGTGCCGAGGGCGAACCCGCCGCCGTCCTCGCCCTGCGCTGGTACGCCGCCGTCGCCGACCGGGTCCTCACCGCGATCGTGGAGCCCGGCTACGAGCAGGACGACCGCCGGTGTCCGACCGCGTCCCAGCCGCCCGGACACCCGGCCCACGGCGTACCGCCGTTCGGGGGCCCCGAGGAGGCCTTCGCCTGGGGCGACCTGGAGCTGGAGAACATCGTCACGCTCGTCCGGCGCCACCCGGCGGACACGGTGGAGGCCGTCACCACCGCCCATGTCTCCACCCTCCTGCGGCTCCTGTTCCCCTACGTCCAGCGCAGCGGGCGATTCGCCGAGATGGAGGTGCTGGGGCGGGCCGCGCTCGCCGCGGCGCGCCGGCTCGGGGACGAGGCGGCCGAGGCCCACGCGCTGGGCGATCTCGCCGCCCTGCACTTTCTGACCGGCCGCCAGAAGGACGCGCTGGCCCTCAACGACCGCGCCCTCGCGCTCTGGAGCCGGCTGGAGCGGCTCTCCCGGATCCGGCGCTGCCTCAACAACCGGGGTCTGCTGCTCGAAGGGCTCGGCCGGTACGAGGAGTCCGGTGCGGCGCTGCGGCAGAGCCTGGAGTACTCGCGGCAGCTGAACGACCCGTACGGCGAGGCCGTCACCCACAGCCACCTGGGCAACCTGTACGAGCACACCGACCCCCGGGCCGCGATCGAGCAGCACCGGCGCTCCCTCGCCCTCGGCGACGAGATCGGCGCCGTCATCGTGCAGCACTCGGCGCACTGCAACATCGGCTACGCCCATCTGACCCTGGGCGAACCGGCCGCCGCCCTGCCGCACTTCGAGGAGAGCCGGCGCATCCGCGGCGGCCACGGCGACTGGCACGGCGAGTCCCAGACCCGGCTCGGCCTGGTGCGCACCCTGCGGCTGCTCGGGCGCGGCGGACCCGCCGCCCGTGAGTGCGCCGAGCTGTTGCGCCGCGCGGACGCCCGCGCCGACCGCTACACCGGCGGGCTCGCCCGGCACCAGCTCGGCCTGCTGCTGCGGGAGCGGGGACGTGTCGAGGAGGCGTACGAGGAGTGGCGCGCCGCCCTCGCGGCACTGGACGGGACGGACGAGAAGGCGGTCGTGGCGGAACTCGTGACGCTGCTCGCCGCACCCTGCTGAATCAGCCGTCCTCCTCGTGTCCGAAGAACGTCCTGCCCGACCGTGCGCGGGGCCGCGGACCGCGGCCGTTCACTTCGCGTCGGCATAGCACCGCACCACCGCCGTCGTGAACGGGAACCGCACCGGGGTCTCCCCGAACGTCAGCCGTCCCGCGAGGTCCGACGCCTCCCGGATCGCGGCCACGACCGCGTCGGCCTCGTGCGCCGGGCAGTGCACGATCACCTCGTCGTGCTGGAAGAAGACCAGCTCGGCCGCCATGTCGGCACAGCTCCGCCGCAGCGCGGCGAGCAGCAGCAGGGCCCAGTCGGCCGCGCTGCCCTGGACGACGAAGTTGCGGGCGAAGCGGCCGCGGGCGCGGGCGTCGGTGGAGGCGTATCCGGGCATCCAGCCCTGCTCGACGAGCTGCCCGGCCGGCTCCTCCTGCGGCATCCCCGCTTCCTCCGCTCCCTCGTCGCCCGCCCCGGCCGCGGGCGGACAGGTGCGCCCCAGCCACGTCCGCACCAGCCGGCCCTCCTGGCCGGCCTGCGCCGCGTCGTCGACGTACGCCACCGCTCTGGGGAACCGGCGTCTGAGGGCGGCGAGGTTCTTCAGGCCGTCACCGGAGGTCTGGCCGTAGACCGCGCCGAGCACGGCGAGTTTGGCCTGGGCCCGGTCACCGGAGAAGGCGCGGTCGGAGACGGACTGGTACAGGTCGTCCTGCCGGGCGGCCACCTCCATCAGACCGGGGTCACGGGAGATCGCGGCGAGCACGCGCGGTTCCATCTGGTCGGCGTCCGCGACGACGAACCGCCAGCCGGGATCGGCGACGACGGCTCGCCGGATGACCTTGGGGATCTGCAGGGCCCCGCCGCCGTTGGTCACCCAGCGCCCGGTGACCGTCCCGCCCGCGAGGAACTCCGGCCGGAACCGCCCGTCCCGCACCCAGTCCTGGAGCCAGGACCAGCCGTGCGCGACCCAGATGCGGTACAGCTTCTTGTACTCGATCAGCGGCTTCACGGCCGGGTGGTCGAGGGACTCGATCTCCCACCGCCGGGTCGATCTGACCTTGATGCCGGCCCGGGCGAAGGCCTTGACGACGTCGGCGGGCAGATCGGGCCGCACCCGGCGGCCGAAGGCGGCCGACACCTCGTCGGCGAGCTCGGCCAGACGCCGGGGCTCACCGCCGCCGGTGTACCGCTCGCCGAGCAGTTCGCGCAGGACCTCGCGGTGCACGTCCGCGCTCCACGGCAGTCCCGCGCGGTTCATCTCGGCCGCCACCAGCATCCCCGCCGACTCCGCGGACGTCAGCAGCCGCAGCCGGTCGGGGTGGGCGGACCGGTCGTGCCGCCGCTGCTGCTCGGCGTGGACCTCGACGAGGTCCGTCAGCGGCAGTCGGGTGCCCTGCGGTTCGAACAGCGGTGACTGCGCGCCGGGCTCCGCGGACCGCTGCCGCGGATCGGGCGGTACCGGACCGCCGCGCAGCCGGGCGAGGGCGGCGACCGCCGACCGGGGTTCGCCGTAACGGCCCTCGTGGCCGAGGAGGAGGGTCTCGGCGTCCTCGATGTCGTAGCACCGCTCGACCCGCACCCCCGTGGCGAGCAGTCGCGGGTAGACCTCAGCGGTGGCGCGCCACACCCAGCGGAAGACCTCCGGCCTGCGGCGTACGGCCTCGGCGAGGTCCGGCTCCCGCACCACCGGCGCGGCGGGCAGCCCGTCCGGACCGAGGGGGGCGATCTCCACGCCACCGTCCTCGGTCGGAGCGAGCGCCCACCGGTCGGCCACGCACCGAGTCTCGCAGCACCCTCTGACAACGGCCCCGACCTGTGGCTTCCCGGTTTCCAGGTGACCCGGTCCCCGGGTTCCCCGACCGGCTCGGGCCGGGCCCGCCGTGCCCCGGCCACCGTGCCCCGGCCGAGGGCAGACCGCCGCGGGGGCTACCCCTTCTCCTCCCGCTCCCCGTCCGGGTCCTGCGGCTGTGTCTGCTCCTGTGTCTGCTCCTGTGTCTGCTCCTGTGTCTGCTCCTGGTCCAGCCGCATCGTCTCCAGCAGGTCCACGACGAACGCCTCGGACCGGGCCTTGTCGATGCCGAGCCCGCTCAGCACGCCCTCGCCGTTCTCGAACTCCAGCAGGGCGAGCAGGATGTGCTCGGTGCCGACGTAGTTGTGGCCGAGGCGGAGCGCCTCGCGGAAGGTGAGTTCCAGTGCCTTCTTGGCGGCGGGGCCGTACGGGATCAGCTCCGGGACCTCTTCGGCGGCCGGCGGGAGCGCGGCCGTCGCGGCCTCGCGGACCGCGTCCAGGGAGACGTCCTGCGCGGCGATCGCCCGTGCGCCGAGTCCCTCGGGCTCGGCGAGCAGGCCGAGGACGAGGTGTTCGGGCAGGCCCTCGGTGCCGCCCGCGGCCTTGGCCTCGTTGTGGGAGGCCATGACCACGTTGCGGGCGCGCGGGGTGTACCGGTTGAAGCCCTGGCTGGGGTCGAGGTCGATCGACTCCTTCGGCACGAACCGCTTCTGTGCCGCCTGCCGGGTGACGCCCATGCTCTTGCCGATGTCCGTCCAGGAGGCGCCCGAGCGGCGCGCCTGGTCGACGAAGTGGCCGATCAGGTGGTCGGCCACCTCGCCCAGGTACTCACCGGCGAGCACCGCGTCCTGGAGCTGTTCGAGGGGCTCCGCGTGGACCTTCTTGATCGCGGAGATGAGGTCGTCGAGACGGACGGATGACGTGATGGTCGGTTGCGTCGACATGTGTCAACCTTAGGTTGACATGCTAGAGTCGTCAACTCGTGGTTGACAGTCGAGGGTGAGCTGTCCGAGAAGGGACCTCCGGGAGGGGATCTCCGAAAAGGGGCTATCGGGGAGAGGCGGCCAGCCGCAGCGCCAGCGCCGTGAAGACCGTCCCGCTGAACACGTCGAGCCCGCGCGCCACCCGGCGGCTGCGGCGCAGCAGCGCGGACAGCTTCCCGGACAGCAGCCCGACCGAGCCGTCCACCACGAAGCCCATGGTCACGATGGTCAGTCCGAGCACCAGGAGCTGCTCCCGCACGTGTCCCAGCTCCGGATCGACGAACTGAGGGAGGAAAGCGATGTTGAACAGGATCACCTTGGGGTTGAGCAGATTGGTGACGGCGCCCTGCCAGAAAGCGCGCCGCAGCCCGGGCCCGGCGGGCGCGCCCGCCGGGCCCGCCGGCGACCGGTCCCGGAACGCCTTCACGGCCAGGTGCAGCAGATAGGCCGCCCCCGCCCAGCGCAGCACGTGGTACAGCGCCGGCAGGGCCGCGAACAGCGCCGACAGGCCGAGCGCCGCGGCCGCCGAGTGCACGAGCATGGCGCAGGCGACCCCGAAGGCCGCCATCACCCCGGCCGTGGGCCCGCCCCGCCCGCCCATCGCGACGATGAACATCATGTCGGGGCCGGGGGAGACGCAGAGCGCGAAAGCGCTGACGAGGAACGCCGCGTACAAGGATGTGTCCACCATGACGGCCATGCTGGAATCCGCGCGGCGCCCCGGGCGACCGGGTTTCGGGGGCTGAGACACCGGCGGCTTCGACGTCCCGGGACCTCGTGGCACGATCGACGGGTGAGCCGTACGACCAGCACCGTCGAGCGCGCCTTCGAGGCCGCCCTCTACGACGCCACCGACACCGCCCTCGACTCCGGCGCCTCCCTGCTCGCGTCCGACCCGGCGGCCGACGCCGAACTCGACGCCCGCGGCAGGGAGTTCGTGGCCGCGGCCTGGCGGCGCGGCTGGCAGCCCGCCGACCTCGTCCGGCACGTGCGGCGCGAGCTGGACGACGTGCACCTGCGCCTGTGCGTGGCGCTGATCCGGGCGCAGGCGCCCGCGGACGGTCCGCGCGGTCCCCGCTGGGCGGCGCAGCTCGACGAGCTGGCCGCGATCGGCGCTCCGGCCGGTACCGACCGCTTCTCGCGGGCCGGCACGGTCCTGGAGCTGTACCGGCTGCTGCTCCGGCTGCCCACCCTGGAGCCGCTGGCGCAGCCCGTGCGACGGCAGGCCGGCACCGGGTCCGACACCCGGATGCTCGGCCGGATCCGCGCGCTGCTGGCCAAGGCGGAGGCGACCGGGTTCCCGGAGGAGGCGGAGGCGCTGAGCGCCAAGGCGCAGGAGCTCATGGCCCGGCACAGTGTGGACGAGGCGCTGCTCGCCGCCCGCGCGCCGGCCCCCGACGCCCCGGGCGCCTGCCGGATCGGGGTCGAGCCGCCGTACGAGCAGGCCAAGGCGGTGCTGCTGGACGCGGTCGCCGGCGCGAACCACTGCCGGGCGGTGTGGAACGAACCGCTCGGCTTCTCCACCGTCGTCGGCTTCGAGGCCGACCTGACGGCGGTCGAACTCCTGTACACCTCGCTGCTCGTGCAGGCCACGGCGGCGATGACCCGGGCGGAGGCCGCCCAGCGTGCGGGCGGCCGTAAGCGGACCAAGACCTTCCGGCAGTCGTTCCTCGCCGCGTACGCCCATCGCATCGGCAGCCGGCTGACGGCTGCGGCGAGGACGCAGGTGACGGACGACCTGCTGCCCGTCCTCGCCTCCCGCGAGGTCGCGGTCTCCTCGGCCACGGACCGCATGTTCCCGCAGACGGTGACGACCCGGCTGCGCGGGGTGAGCGACGAGGCGGGCTGGACCGAGGGCATGGAGGCGGCCGACCGGGCCCGGATGGGCTCCAGGCCCCGGCTGCCCTGACCCGGCGGCGGCCCCCGGTCCGCCGCCGTGTCCGGCTGTCGACCTGCCGTCGGCCCGCCGTCGTGCGTCAGTCGCCGGACTGCTGGAAGGCGCTCACCGAGACGTCCGGCTTGTCCGTGCCGTCCTTCAGCGCGACATCGCCGTACGACCAGTCGAAGCTGTGGGTGGCGTCGGCGCCGGGGAAGCCGAACTTCATGGCGTCGGCCGCGAAGCTCTTGGAGCCGCCCGCCGCGCCGCGCACGTAGGTGAGGGTGAAGGAGGCGGTCGCGTCCTTGGCGAGGGTCAGCTTCTGCGCCTGCGCGGCCTCGTCGTGGGGGACCTCGGCGGAGGTCCCGCCGTGCCGGAGGGTGACGGCCGGGAAGCCGTCCAGCGTGCACTCGGACCCGGTGTTGGTCACGGTGACGGAGACGTTGCCGGTGTCCCCGGCGGCCGGGGCGGCGTTGACCGGGCCGACCTCCAGGCCGACCTTGCCGATCGCGCACGCGGTGCCGGCGGCGCCGCCACCGGCGGTCTTCTCGTCACTGGTGTCGCCGCCGCTGTCGCACGCGGTGAGCAGGAGTGCCGCGGCGAGGGCGGTGACGGTGATGGGCAAGGCGCGCATGAGTTCCCCTGAGGTCGTGTCGGTGCCCCTGGATCATCACGCATGGACCGGGGGTCCCGTCGGGCGACCCCGTTTTTCTCAGGAGCCGAGGTTCGCCGTGGGCAGTCCCGAGGGCAGTTGCCCGCCCTCCGACCTGGTGTAGGTCTCCTTGCCGAGCCCTCCCTGCCAGGTGACCTTCAGCGTCGTCCTGTTGACGGAGTCGACCATCCCCGTGGTCCGCTTCCCGCTGCCGTCGGTGCACTTGAGGTGGATCATCTGCATCCCGGCCTCCTCGCCCGCGGTGCCGCTGCACACATTGCCGCCGGTGGCGAAGAGGCCCGCCTGCCTGCCGGTGACGACCAGGGCCACGGCCTGGCCGTCGGTCGTGGCGAGCCAGCTGCCCTCCAGGGAGTCGGCGGCCGCGGTCGCCTTGCCGGTACCCCCGGTGTCCGCGGTCCCCGTGGCCGTGGCCGTCGGGCTCGTCGAGGACTCGTCCGTGGAACCGCCACCGCCGCCGCACGCGCTCAGCGCGAGCACGCCCGTGAGCCCGGCACCCAGGGCGGTGAGCCGCACCCACCGGCGGGAGGCCCCGCGCGCCGCACCGCGCGAAGGTCGCGAGAAGGTCGCCGAAGTCACTGGAAACTCCCAAGCAGTAAGCCGGCCGGCCCGCGGACCGGGAGGACCGCAGCAAGCTACCAGCACGGCCCGCCGCAACCCGAGGGGGCGGCGGTACGGGAGGCATCCCTACCGGGACCATCGGGACCGCAGGGACCGCAGCGACCGCAGGGACCGTCGGGATCACCGGGATCACCGGGATCACCAGGACCCCAGGGACCTCCGGGGACCTCCGGGACGCGCCTTTTCGGCCTCCGCCGTTGCACGGAACCCCCGCCTCCGTGGCCGAAACCGTGGGACCCCGACGGCCGGAAGGCGGTGTCCGGCGGCGCGGCGCCGACGCGCCGTCCGGGACGGCACCGCCGGTCGGCGTACCGCCTCCGGGCCCGTCCGCCGGAGCGGATCCGGGGCCTGCGTCCAGAGGTGTCCGCGTGCCGGACGGCCGTGGCTCCGGCGAAGAGCGGACTCCGGCGCCGCGCCGGATCCGATGCCCTGTCCCGCACCGGGGGAGGACTCCCCGGTCGTCCGCGGGGACCAGTGGTTCCGGCCGTCGCGCGCCCGGGCCTGGCGTCGAGTCCGCGCGGTCCCGGTGTCGTAGAAGCGGAACGTCGCGACTACGCCAGGGAACGGACGCCGTCCGTCCGCGGGACCGATGCCGATCCGTCATCCTGCCCATCGGACGATCATGTGGAGGGTGGAACACAGAGGTCCCGCCGTGCGTCTGTTCGTAGTGCACGCGCGAATGCGCCGCCGGCTTCGGGGCACATGCCGTAACGGCTTCGGTAAAGGGGTCGTCAAAGCTGTAATCGCGGGAACACCCGGCGTGCACGTGCATCTGCCCATGCATCCGCACATGAACGGGGCTATGATCCAGGGCAGTTGACTACTGCATCAATTGGCCACACCAGCCAGTGCACCACCTGGGAGCGACCTGTGGACCACGATGTTGACGGGGGGTACGACGTGTACAACGGCATGGCGGCCACGCAGTTGCACGGGGTGGCCTGGCAGAAGAGCCGACACAGCAACTCGCAGGGGTCCTGCGTGGAGTTCGCCCGGCTGCCGGGCGGCGATGTGGCGGTGCGGAACTCGCGGTTCCCGGACGGTCCCGCTCTCGTCTACACGCGGGCCGAGATCGAGGCGATGCTGCTCGGCGTCAAGGACGGCGAGTTCGACCATCTGATCGCCGGCTGACGGTCCGGGCCGGGGGCGGCCGGGGCCGCGCGCCCTTTCACGACACCCATGACGTACGTAAAGCCTGTAACGCGCATATCGCACGTAACGCGCGTAGAACCGCGGCGCCAGGAAGCGCCGCGGTTCGTTATTCCGCCGGGGGCGGCAGATGGAACAGCGCCCAGACCACCTTGCCGCCGAGCGTGCCCGCCAGCGGGTGCCAGCCCCAGCCGTCGCTGAAGGAGTCCACCAGGAACAGGCCGCGGCCCGACTCCGCCGAGAAGTCGTCCGCCGGACGGGTCGCGGGGCTCTCGTGGCTGGGATCGCGCACCGCGCACACCAGTCGCTCGGTCCAGCGCATCAGATGCAGCCGCACGGGCGGGTGCTGTTCCGCGTCGCAGGCGGTGCCGTTCGGCAGGGCGTGGCGCAGGGCGTTGGTGACCAGTTCGGAGACGACCAGACAGACGTCGTCGAAGCGTTCGTCTATCGCCCACTGGTCGAGGGTTCTGCGCGTGAAGCGTCTGGCCTCGCGCACGGCCTCGTAACGGGCGGGCAGAGCGCAGGAGGCGGCGCTGGACACGGCCGCGGGATCCAGCGGCGGAAGGCCCTGCCGTAACGGCTCGAGCATGGTCGATCCATTCGTCCCCATGCGAGGCACTCCCGGGAATTCGCGGTCGTTGCGATGCAGCGGTGGCGCGGGACCATGGTTTCGGATGCGCACAGCAGATGCAAGGGCAGATGCACGTGCACGTGACCGAATTGGACCCGCCCGTACCGCTTCTTGGCCATTTTTTCCGCCATCTTCTCGGCCCTCCCCTGCCACCCCCTTGTCCTCTGCTTGCTCCTTCCTGTGCACATGAGTTGCCTTATTTCCATCTCTGTAATCGGGCGAGTACTGCTCGGAGTGATTTAGTGGCAGACTTCGGCGCCTAAGGACGTTGGGGAGGCTGGCGAACGTGAGCGCGGGAGAGCCAGGATCGGTGGTGCGGCGCATGCTGCTCGGCTCGCAACTCAGGCGGCTGCGCGAGTCGCGCGGGATCACCCGTGAGGCGGCGGGCTACTCCATCCGCGCTTCCGAGTCCAAGATCAGCCGGATGGAGCTGGGCCGGGTGAGCTTCAAGACGCGGGACGTCGAGGACCTGCTGACGCTGTACGGCATCACGGACGAGATGGAGCGCGCCTCGCTCGTCGCCCTCGCCCGGGAGGCCAACGTCGCCGGCTGGTGGCACAGTTACTCGGACGTGCTGCCCAGCTGGTTCCCCACCTATGTGGGCCTGGAGGGCGCCGCGTCCGCGATCCGCGCCTACGAGGTGCAGTTCGTGCACGGCCTGCTCCAGACCGAGGCGTACGCCCGCGCGGTCGTGCGGCGCGGCATGAAGGGCGCGAGCGAGGCCGACGTCGAACGGCGCGTGACGCTGCGCCTGGAGCGGCAGAAGTACCTCTTCGCCGAGAACGCCCCCGACTTCCACATCGTCCTGGACGAGGCCGCCCTGCGCC
This sequence comes from Streptomyces sp. NPDC104096, assembly GCF_055584385.1. Classification (NCBI taxonomy): domain Bacteria; kingdom Bacillati; phylum Actinomycetota; class Actinomycetes; order Kitasatosporales; family Streptomycetaceae; genus Streptomyces; species Streptomyces sp. NPDC104096. The sequence continues at coordinate 41,455 of NZ_JBVJMD010000017.1, read as the reverse complement.
GCCCCTACGGCGACCGCGAGGTCATGCGCGACCAGTTCCAGCACCTCATCGAGATCTCCGAGCGGTCCAACGTGCGGCTGCAGATCATGCCGTTCGGCTTCGGCGGCCACTCCGGCGAGTCCGGCGCCTTCACGATCCTCAGCTTCCCCGAGTCCGATCTGTCGGACGTCGTCTATCTGGAGCAGCTGACCAGCGCGCTGTACCTGGACAAGCGCGAGGACGTCGCCCAGTACGAGCACGCGCTCAAGGAACTTCAGCAGGACAGCCCCGGCCCGGGGGAGAGCCGCGACCTGCTGCGCGGGCTGCTCCAGCTCTCCTGACCGCGACCGCGGCGCCACCCCCGAGGGAAATCCCTCGGTTTTCCTGTGGATGTCAAGGGCGTTGGCCGATGAGCACCCTCAACTCCCGTATGGCGCAAGTACGATGACGTGTGATCAGACCGGGAAGTTGATCAGGTGTCTGCTGCGACTGCGCCGACCTCCTCGGCAGCAGGGGATTGAGGGATCACATGTCGTCGTCCTATTTCACCGACCTGGCCCAGCAGTACATCGACGGTGAATGGCGCCCGGGTACCGGCTCCTGGGACATCATCGACTTCAATCCGTACGACGGCGAGAAGCTGGCCTCGATCACGATAGCCACCGTCGGCGAGATCGACGAGGCGTACCGGGCGGCGGCGCGCGCCCAGAAGGAGTGGGCCCGCACCAACGCCTACGCCCGCCGTGCCGTCTTCGAGAAGGCGCTGCGCATCGTCGAGGACCGCGAGGCCGAGATCGCCGAGGCGATCATCGCCGAACTCGGCGGCACGCGTCTGAAGGCCGGATTCGAGCTGCACCTCGCCAAGGAGTTCCTGCGCGAGTCGATCCATCTGGCGCTGCGCCCCGAGGGCAAGATCCTCCCCTCGCCGACCGACGGCAAGGAGAACCGCCTCTACCGCGTGCCGGTCGGCGTCGTCGGCGTGATCAGCCCCTTCAACTTCCCCTTCCTGCTGTCGATCAAGTCCGTGGCCCCCGCGCTCGCGCTCGGCAACGCCGTGGTCCTCAAGCCGCACCAGAACACCCCCGTCACCGGCGGCTCCCTCATCGCGAAGATCTTCGAGGACGCCGGACTGCCCGGCGGTCTGCTCAACGTCGTCGTCACGGACATCGCCGAGATCGGTGACGCCTTCATCGAGCACCCCGTTCCCAAGGTCATCTCCTTCACCGGCTCCGACAAGGTCGGCCGCCACGTCGCCACCGTCTGCGCCTCGCACTTCAAGCGCTCGGTCCTCGAACTCGGCGGCAACAGCGCGGTCGTGGTGCTCGACGACGCCGACATCGACTACGCCGTCGACGCCGCCGTCTTCAGCCGCTACGTCCATCAGGGCCAGGTCTGTATGGCCGCGAACCGCGTCCTCGTCGACCGCTCCGTCGCCGACGAGTTCACCGAGAAGTTCGTCGCCAAGGTCAAGACCCTGAAGACCGGTGACCCGCGCGACCCGCAGACCGTCATCGGCCCGCTGATCAACTCCTCGCAGGCGGACTCCGTCACCGGCACCGTCGAGCAGGCCATCGCCGAAGGTGGCACCGCCCTGGTGCACGGCGCCACCAACGACAACCTCGTGGAGCCGTCGGTGCTCACCGGCGTTCCCGCCGACTCCGACCTGCTGCGCCAGGAGGTGTTCGGCCCCGTCGTCTTCCTCATCCCCTTCGACGGCGAGGACGAGGCCGTCCGCATCGTCAACGACACGCCCTACGGGCTGAGCGGCGCCGTCCACACGGCGGACGTGGAGCGGGGCGTCGCCTTCGCCAAGCAGATCGACACCGGCATGTTCCATGTGAACGACGGCACCGTCCACGACGAGCCGCTCGTCCCCTTCGGCGGCGAGAAGCACTCCGGGATCGGCCGGCTGAACGGCGAGACCACGCTGGACGCCTTCACCACCCTGAAGTGGATCTCCGTGCAGCACGGGCGCAGCATGTTCCCCTTCTAAGAGCTCCGGACAAAAGTGGGGCCGATCAGCGGACGGTGTCCGCTGATCGGCCCCACTTTTGTCCGGAGCTCTAAGCCTGCGGTCCTCCCGCCGCTCTGGTGCTTCCCGGTGGTTCCCGGGTCCTTCCCGGCCGGGTCGGCGCATCGAGGACAGAAGCTGACCTCAATGGCTCGTAGCTTCGTCGGTGTCGGGCGGGGAGGAGTTCCCCGCCGCACCGAGGAAAGGCAGCCGGTCATGGTCACTCACGTGCGAGCCGAGGCGCAGGGCGACGAGCGCGGAGCACTGCTCTCCTTCCTGGCGGAGCAGCGCGACGGCATCCGGCGGTCGGTGCTCGGGCTGACCGAGGAGCAGGCGGGCTCCCGCCCCAGCGCGAGCGAGCTGTCGCTGTCCGGGCTGGTCAAGCACGTCGCCGAGGTCGAGCAGGGCTGGCTCGCCCGGGCCAGGGGCGAGGCGCCCGCGGTGAAACGCGACGAGTCCAACTGGCACGAGTGCTTCACGCTGGTCGACGGCGAGACCCTGGCCGCGCAGCTCGCGTACTGGGAGGAGGTCGCCGCGGAGACGGAGCGGTTCCTGCGGTCGGTGCCGAGCCTCGACGACACCTTCGCCCTCCCCGCCGACCCCTGGTTCCCGCCCGAGGGGCGGGTCTCCATGCGCTGGCTGGCCCTGCACCTGATCCGCGAGACCGCCCGGCACGCCGGTCACGCCGACATCGTCCGGGAGTCGCTGGACGGGAAGACGGCGTTCGAACTGGTGGCGCTGGAGCGGGGCACGTCCTGGGGCTGAGCCCGCCGGCCGCCGGGCCGGGCGGCGGGGCCACCCCGGCCGCCCGGCCCCGGATCAGTGGTGGAACCCGGTCGCCCGGTCCTTGTCCTGGATCAGCGGATGCGGCTGCCGGCGCAGGTCGGGCAGGAGGCGGTTCAGGTCTTCCAGGAACAGTTCGGCTAGGTCGGCGGAGAAGCCGTTGCGGCACACGATCCGGATCACCGACAGGTCCTCGCGGTTGGGCGGGAAGGTGTAGGCGGGCACCAGCCAGCCGTGTTCGCGCAGCCGCCGGGAGACGTCGAAGACGTCGTACGCCTTGACGTCGTCGGCCGTCGTGAAGGCGAAGACGGGCAGTTGGTCGCCGTGCGTCAGGAGCCGGAAGTCGCCGAGCTCCGCCACGCGCGCGGAGAGGCCGGTGGCCACGTCCCGGGTGCTCTGCTGCACCGCCTGGTAGCCCTCGCGGCCCAGCCGCAGGAACGTGTAGTACTGCGCGACGACCTGGGCGCCGGGCCGGGAGAAGTTCAGGGCGAAGGTCGGCATGTCGCCGCCGAGGTAGTTGACCCGGAAGACGAGTTCGTCGGGGAGGGACTCCCGGTCGCGCCACAGGGCCCAGCCGACACCCGGGTAGACCAGCCCGTACTTGTGCCCCGAGGTGTTGATCGAGGCCACCCGCGGCAGGCGGAAGTCCCACACCAGGTCCGGGTCGAGGAAGGGCGCCACCATGCCGCCGGACGCGCCGTCGACGTGCACCGGGATGTCCAGGCCGGTGCGCTCCTGGAGGGCGTCCAGGGCCGCGCACAGGTCGGCGATCGGCTCGTAGGACCCGTCGAAGGTGGAGCCCAGGATGCCCACGACCCCGATGGTGTTCTCGTCGCACAGCTCGGCCGCCGCCTGCGGATCGAGGTGGTAGCGGTCGCCCTCCATGGGGACCAGCCGGGCCTCCACCTCCCAGAAGTTGCAGAACTTGTCCCAGCAGACCTGGACGTTGACGCCCATGACGAGGTTCGGGCGCGCCCCCGGATAGCGGTCCGCGTTGCGCTTGGCCCAGCGCCGCTTCAGCGCCATCCCGGCGAGCATGCACGCCTCGCTGGAGCCCGTGGTCGAACAGCCCACGGCGGCCGACGGGTCGGGCGCGTTCCACAGGTCGGCGAGCATCGCCACACAGCGCCGTTCCAGTTCGGCGGTGCGCGGGTACTCGTCCTTGTCGATCATGTTCTTGTCCCGGCACTCCCCCATCAGCACCCCGGCCTGCGGCTCCATCCAGGTGGTGACGAAGGTGGCGAGGTTCAGCCGGGAGTTGCCGTCCAGCATCAGTTCGTCGTGCACCAGTTGATACGCCGTCTGCGGGGGCAGGGGGGTGTCCGGGAGCCGGTGCGTGGGCGGCGCCTCGGTCATGCCGCCGACGGGGTTCGCCTCGCCGAAGAAGGGGTTGACCGACATCGGCCGCTGTTCTTGTTTCTCGGGACCTTTGTGCAGAGCCATGGATGTGCCTCCAGACGGGGAAACGGTTCAGCGGATCGGGGTGCCGTCCTTGCGCAGCTGCATCTGCGGGCGCCCTGTCACCAGCAGCCAGGCCGGCAGCGAGGCGATGCAGAGCAGCGCGAGGATGACGGGGGAGGCCACCAGGACGGCGGCGGTGAACAGGCTCACCCAGCCCTGCCGGGTGATGGCCAGGAGCATGCCCAGCACGCCCGACGCCACGCCCAGGGCGGGCGGGACGGCGGGCACCAGGGCGTGGGCGCACAGTCCGAGGGCGGTCCCCACGAACACGGCCGGGAAGATCCGGCCGCCGCGGAAGCCGCAGCTGGCGGCGACGGTCAGGGCGGCCAGCTTGACGACGGTCATCACGGCGAACTGCCCGGCCGACCAGCCCTCGGGGTCGCGCGCCAGTTCCGCGATCTGGTCCAGCCCCTTGAAGAGCGTCAGCGGCCCGCCCAGCGCCCCCAGCGCCCCCAGGACCAGTCCGCCCGCCGGAAGCATCAGCATCGGGTGCCGCAGCCGCTGGAACGCGCGGTGGAGGTGGGGGAAGGCGTGGACCGCGGCCATGCCGAGCAGCGCGGCCACCGACGCGACGACGGCCGCCGCCAGCACGTCGCCCGCGTTCGGCTCGGCGATCGGCGGCAGATGCAGGTCGAAGGTGGCCTTGTGGACCAGGTCGGTCGTCAGGGCGCCGGCCGCGGCGGCGGCCAGCGGGGCGAAGATGTTGTCCCAGAGCTGGCCCGTGGTCCGGGTTCCGGCCAGCGCCTCCGAGATGACCAGGGCGGCGGCCACCGGCGTGCCGAACAGGGCGCCGAGCGTCGCCGCCTCCGCCAGCGCCGTCCACAGCGGCTCGGCCGACCCGGGCCGGAACCGGCGGCCGAGCCACACCGCGAGCCCGACGTTGACGGCGATGATGGGGTTCTCGGGACCGAGGCTCGGCCCGCCCGCGAGCATCAGGGCCGCCGCCAGCAGCAGGCCGGGCAGCACCACGGGCGGCAGCGCGGGCGCGTTCAGCCCCATGGTGGCCGGGTCGGGTCCCGCGTGGCCGGGGACCTTCCACACCACCAGACCGACCGCGACACCGGTCGCGAAGAGCATGACGAAGATCCACAGCACCGAGTAGCGGCCGATGCCCAGGGCGTCGGGGAGGTTCCCCCACAGGACACCCTGGAGCTGCTCGGCCGCGACGCTCACGCCGACGAACAGCAGGCTGCTCACCACACCCACGACGAGGGCGGGCAGGATCAGCGGTAACAGGGCGCGCGGCGGGGCCGCGGGAGAGGTGTCGGGCGCCTGCCGCGCGGAGTCCTGGGCCACGCGCTCACCATAAGCGGACGAAACACCTCGAACATCCCGGACGGAGCATGTGGGGCGCGCGGGGAAGCGGGCTTGCACCTCACGTCACGTGAGGACGCACCGTGGAGCGCGTACCGACGAAAGGAGCGGACAGTGAGCTACTCCGTGGGACAGGTCGCTGGGTTCGCCGGGGTCACGGTGCGCACGCTGCACCACTACGACGACATCGGCCTGCTCGTGCCCAGCGAGCGCAGCCACGCGGGCCACCGGCGCTACGGCGAGGGCGACCTCGACCGGCTCCAGCGGATCCTGTTCTACCGGGAGCTCGGCTTTCCGCTCGACGAGGTCGCCGCCCTGCTCGACGACCCGGCCGCGGACCCGCGCGCCCACCTGCGCCGGCAGCACGACCTGCTGACCGCCCGGATCGAGAAGCTGCAGAAGATGGCCGCGGCCGTGGAACACGCCATGGAGGCGAACGAGATGGGCATCAGCCTGACACCCGAGGAACGGTTCGAGGTCTTCGGCGACAAGGATCCCGAGCGGTACGCCGAGGAGGCGGAGCAGCGCTGGGGCGGCACGCGCGCGTACGCCGAGTCGCAGCGCCGTACCGCCCGCTACACCAAGGACGACTGGCAGCGCATGAAGGCCGAGGTGGCCGACTGGAGCGAGCGCTACGCCGCCCTGATGGCCGCCGACGAGCCGCCGGCCGGCGAGCGCGCCATGGACATGGCCGAGGAGCACCGGCTGCACATCTGTGCCTGGTTCTACGAGTGCCCGTACGACATGCACCAGGGCCTCGCCGAGATGTACGTCGCCGACGAGCGCTTCAAGGCCTTCTACGACGCGATGCGGCCGGGTCTCGCCGAGCACCTGAGGGACGCGATCGTCGCGAACGCGGCCCGGCACACCGGCTGAGCGGCCCGGGGGCCTGGCCCGGTCTCACTCCCGGGCCAGGACCACCGCCGTCCCGTAGGCGCACACCTCGGTGCCCGCGTCCGCCGCCTCCGTGACGTCGAAACGGAATGCCAGCACCGCGTTGGCGCCACGCGCGTGTGCCTGCTCCACCAGCCGTTCCATGGCCTGGTTGCGGGTCGCCACGAGCGTCTTGGTGAGCCCCCTGAGCTCACCGCCGATCATCGACTTCAGGCCGGCGCCGATCTGGCTGCCCAGATGCCGGGAGCGCACGGTCAGGCCGAAGACCTCGCCGATGACCTGCTCGACACGGTGTCCGGGTACGTCGTTCGTGGTCACGACCAGAACCGCCGCCTGGGGCTGCTGGCCGCCGCCGTATTCGTCGATGCCCATGCTCACAGCTTTGACCAGGCGGACGCACAGTGCATCCTGTGGGAAGCCCTGGGAACCTGGTCCCATGGCGTAGCGTTGATAGTTTTGGGCGGTCCCGCCGCCGCACCGACCGCCCTCCCCCCTCTCAGGAGCCCGGAACCCGTGACTACCCTCGCCCTCGGCCCTGAGTGGCTAACCCCGGACTACCTGATCTCGACCTTCGGGCTGATCGGCATCCTGGTCATCGTCTTCGCCGAGTCGGGGCTGTTCGCCTTCCTGCCCGGCGACTCGCTGCTGTTCACGGCGGGTCTGCTGGTCGCGGACGGCAAGTGGATCCAGCAGCCGCTGTGGCTGGTGTGCACGCTGATCGTGGCCGCGGCGGTCCTCGGCGACCAGGTCGGCTTCCTGATCGGCAAGTTCTTCGGGCCGAAGCTCTTCAGCCGGCCCGACTCCAAGCTCTTCAAGCAGGAGAACCTGGAGAAGGCCCACGAGTTCGTCGAGAACTACGGTCCCAAGGCCATCGTGCTGGCCCGTTTCGTGCCGATCGTGCGGACCTTCGCCCCGATCATCGCGGGCGCCGGCCGCATGCAGTACCGCACGTTCCTCACGTACAACGTGGTCGGCGGTGCCCTGTGGGGTACGGGTGTGACGGTCGCGGGTTACTTCCTCGGCCAGATCGACCTCATCAAGAACAACGTCGAGGCCATCCTGGTCCTGATCGTCCTCGTCTCCGTGATCCCGGTGATCATCGAGGTCCTCAAGGCCCGCAAGGAGAAGCGTGAGGCCGCGGACGCCCCGGCCGAGCCGGAGTTCGCGCAGCAGGCCTTCCAGCAGCAGACCCCGGCCATGGACGACGCGACGACCCAGCTGCGCCGCATCCCGTCGGCCGACCGGCCCCACCAGAACCACGACCAGCAGCACGGCCACGACCGGTACTACGACGAGGGCGCGGACCAGGGCTACGACCAGTACCAGGGCCGGCCCCAGCCCTACGCCCAGCAGCACCCGCAGAACCAGGGCTACGGCGGGCAGCCGTACGCCCAGCCCCAGCAGCAGCCCCAGCAGCCGTACGGTCAGGGTCAGCAGCCCTACGGCCGGCCCCAGCCCTATGCCCAGCAGCACCCCCAGGGCCACCAGGGGCAGGGCTACGACCAGCAGCCCTACGGCTCGCAGCCGGACTACCGCCAGGACTACCAGCAGGGCGGCCAGTACCCGTACGACCAGGGCTGAGTCCCGCCGAGGGCCGCGGGGCGGGGCCCGCGGCACGCGAGGCCGGCGGGCGCGCGGTGGTCAGAAGCCGCGGGTCCGCTTCGCCGCCAGCCGCCCTCCGGTGGTTCCGCCCGGCACCCGCAGGAACAGCCGGGAGATCTCCGACCCCAGGTTCACGCCGATGGCGATGGCCATCGCGAGCGCGGCGGCCTTCGTCAGCGACACCACGCCCTTGTCGACATTGTTCTGAGCGATCGCCAGCAGCCCGAAGTACGTGGCGGAACCCGGCAGCAGCGGCCCGACGGCCGCGGTCGTGTACGGCAGCGCCGACGCGAACCGGTACCGGGACAGCAACTGTCCGAACAGCCCCACCAGGCCCGCCGCCACGGCCGTGGAGGCGACCGGGGAGATACCGCCCGGGTAGTGCATCGCGCCGTACACACACCAGGCGACGCCCCCGTTGAGGGTCACCGCCAGCACGGTGGACCGTTCCTGCTGGAGCAGCACCGCGAAGGTCAGCGACAGCAGCATGGACGCGCCGATCTGGACCAGCGGACGTTCGGAGACGCTCAGCGCCGTGTCGGGGTTGAGCTGGGCGCCCAGTTTCACGCCGAAGTACAGCACCACCAGCACGCCGACGACGATGCCGACGAACAGGTACATGACCTCCAGCAGCCGCGCGGCCGCGGTGATGTAGAAGCCGGTCAGACCGTCCTGGACCCCGGCGACCAGCGCCCGCCCCGGCAGCAGCGCGAACAGCCCACCGGTGATCACTGCGGACGCCTTCACGTCGACGTGCGCCAGCGTCAGCGCGACCCCTATGGCGGCGGGGGGCATCGCGGCCACCGTGAACTGGTAGAACTCCGGCAGCCCGCGTCCCGCGCACAGCCAGGCCAGCCGGTCGCCGAGCATCGCGCCGAGCGCGGCCGCGACGAACACCAGCAGATCACCGCCGACGAGCACGGAGGCCGCGCCCGCGAGCAGTCCGCTGGCCGCGGTCAGCACCCACAGGGGGTACGGGTGCCGGTTGCGGCGGATCTCCGCGAGCCGCCGGTAGGCCTCCTCCAGGGAGAGGTGGTTCGCGGCGTCGCTCAGATCGTGCACGAGCTGGAAGACGGCCGCCAGCCGGGTGTAGTCGCTGCCACGGCGGCGCACGGTCCGCGAGGCGGTCAGCGGAGCGTCCACCAGCGACGGCTGGTACGAGATCGACAGCAGGGTGAAGGTGACGGTCGGCTCGCAGCGGTCCAGGCCGTAGGACCGGCAGACCGCGAACATCGCGGCCTCCACGTCCTCGGCGCCCTCGCCGCCGGCCAGCAGCAGTTCGCCGATGCGCAGGGTCAGGTCGAGCACGCGCGGGACGGCGGGCGCGACCTCCTCGGCCTTCTGCGCCGTCTCCAGCGCGGGCCGCTCGGCCACCGGCATGCGCAGCATCGTGCGCATCCGGTCCTGCCAGGGGGCCTCCTTGGTCAGGCTGACCCGCGGGACGCCGACCGGCGGGGTGAAGGCGGGCGGGGCGCTGCGGGCGCTGTAGGTCCGCGGTGTGCTGAAGGCCGATCCCTCGGACTCCCCGGGCGCCGGCTGCGCCACGTCCAGCCCCTGGGGGACGGCGAACTCGGAGGTGGTCTCCGACTCCGTACCGCCCTTGGTGCCCTTGGGGGCCGCGAGACCCTCCGGAATCGCGAACTCGGACGTGATCTCCGACTCGTACGTGCCCCTCGCCTCGTCCGACTGCGGCTTGCGGTCCTCCGCTTCCGTCACTGACGCAACGCTCCCTGAACGACGTCCATCCCAGCCCCAGTATGCGCACAGACATGCCAACGGGCCGCACGCGTGCGCGTGCGGCCCGTGGACGGCGGGGGACTCAGTGGCCGCCCTGGTCCTTGAAGCGCTTGTAGGACCGCTCGATCTCGGCCTCGGCCTCGGTACGGCCGACCCAGTCGGCGCCCTCGACGGACTTGCCGGGCTCGAGGTCCTTGTAGACCTCGAAGAAGTGCTGGATCTCCAGGCGGTCGAACTCCGACACGTGGTGGATGTCGCGCAGGTGCTCCACGCGCGGGTCGGACGCCGGGACGCACAGCAGCTTGTCGTCGCCGCCGGCCTCGTCGGTCATCCGGAACATGCCGATGGCACGGCACTTGATGAGGCAGCCGGGGAAGGTCGGCTCCTCCAGGATGACCAGCGCGTCCAGCGGGTCGCCGTCCTCGCCGAGAGTGTTCTCGACGAAGCCGTAGTCGGCCGGGTAACTGGTCGAGGTGAAGAGCCGACGGTCCAGTCGGATCCGACCGGTCTCGTGGTCCACCTCGTACTTGTTCCGCGAACCCTTCGGGATCTCGATCGTGACGTCGAACTCCACCGGTGGCTCCTCCATGATCAGCACATAGTTCTGGTGATTAAGTGTCCCTCACGCAGGTGTGTGATCGCGAAAGGGGCTGGTGGTCGTGCCCGAGCTGAGGCCTTGGCAGGCCGCGAGACCGCATGTGGTGCGGATCGCGGGCGCCGTCCGACCGCGTCTCGTGCGAGCGGCGACGGCCGTGAAGCCGTCTCTCGTACGGGTCGCGACGGCCGTGAGGCCGCGGGTCGCGCGGCTGACACAGGTCGTGAAACCGCAGGTCACGCGACCCGTCAGGCCGAAGACCTGGCAGTACACCGCGGGTGCGGCCACCGCCGGGCTGGCGTTGGCCGCCGTCGTGGTGAGCGCCGCCGGGCCCTGGGACGCCACCGGTCAGCGTACGGCCGAGCGGGACCGGGCAGTCGCCCTGGACGGTACGGGTGGCGCAGATCACGGTCGTAAGTCCGATACGTCCGGTACGCAGGCCCGGGCGCCCCGGCCCGCGCCCAGCGCCCCGTCCGTGCTGACCGGCCTCACCGTCGGCGTGACCGCCGTGCAGTCGAAGCCGGGCGCGAAGTCCGTGGCCGACGTCCTGGACCCGCTCCTGGACGACCAGGCGCTCGGCAGCCGGCACACCGCCGTCGTCGTCGACCTCGGCACCGGCAGGCGCCTGTACGACACCGGGGCCGACGACGCGCTGACCCCCGCCTCCACGACGAAGATCGCCACCGCCGTCGCCGCGCTCTCCGCGATGGGCGCCGACCACCGCTTCACCACCCGCACCGCCCTCGAACCCGGCACGAAGGAGGTCGTCCTGGTCGGCGGCGGCGACCCGACCCTGACGGCCCGCGCGGACGACGAGGAGGGCTGGGCGAGCCTGCGCGCCCTCGCCGCCGACACCGCCGCCGCCCTGAAGAAGCGCGGCCTGCGCCAGGTGACGCTGTCGTACGACACGACCCTCTACGCCGGTTCCGCGACCCACCCGATCGGCGTCAACGACAACATCGCCCAGGTCAGCGCCCTGATGGCCGACGAGGGCCGCACGGACGACTCGACGCACGGCCCGGTGGCCCGGGTGGCCGACCCGGCCGCGGACGCGGCCCGCCGGTTCGCCGGGTTCCTGAACTCCGCCGGGATCGGGACGACCTCGCCCGGCCCGTCCAAGGCGTCCGGCCGTGCCGAGGCCCTGGCCACCGTCTCCTCGCCGCCGCTGTCCACCGTCGTCGAGCGGATGCTGACCAACAGCGACAACGACATCGCCGAGGCGCTCGCCCGCCAGACGGCCGTCGCGACCGGCGGCCGCACCGACTTCGCCGGCGGCGGGAAGGCGATCCGCGCCCAGCTCCAGAAGCTCGGACTTCCCGTGACGGGCGCCGAGTTCAAGGACGGCAGCGGTCTGAACCGCGACGACCGGCTGACCGCGAACCTGCTGACGGCCCTGCTGGTCAAGGCCGGCGATCCCGCCCACCCCGAACTCCGCCCGGTCCTCACCGGTCTTCCGGTGGCCGGCTTCACCGGCACCCTGAGCGCCCGCTACAGCGACGGCGCGGCCGGCGTCGTACGGGCCAAGACCGGCACCCTGACCGGCGTCAACACGCTGGCCGGCACGGTCGTCGACGAGGACGGCCGGCTGCTGGCCTTCGCCTTCCTGACCGCGGACACGACCGATCCGACGGCGGCCCAGGCGGCGCTGGACCGGACGGCGACCGCGCTCGCCGGGTGCGGCTGCGGCTGAGCCGGACCGCCGGGCGCCGGGCGCCGCCCGGCGCGCCGCGGCCCGCGGACACCGCTTCGGGGCCTGCCCGTGACGGGAACGCTCACGTACCGTTGAGCCATGACGAGCATCGGTGGTGCTGCATCTACTGGGATGGTCGACTGGAATCTCGCGGTGGCGACCGCGACCCGGCTCGTACGGCCGGGCCCCGAGGTGAGCCGCGACGAGGCCCGGGCCGTCGTCGCGGAGCTGCGCCGCCACGCCAAGGCCTCGGAGGAACACGTCCGGGGCTTCACCCGGATGGGCACCGAGGACGTCCATGACACTCCCGTGCTCGTCGTCGACCGCCCCGGCTGGATCCGGGCGAACGTCGCCGGGTTCCGGGAGATCCTCAAGCCGCTGCTGGACAAGATGCAGGACCGGCGTGGCAACAACCCGGGCGGCGCGGTCCTGGGCGTGGTCGGCGGCAAGGTGACCGGCGTCGAACTCGGCATGCTGCTGTCGTTCCTCGCCTCACGGGTCCTCGGCCAGTACGAGACCTTCGCCCCCGCCACCCGCGAACTGCCCGCGGGGCCGGCCGGCGGCGGCCGACTGCTGCTCGTCGCGCCGAACATCGTGCACGTGGAGCGGGAACTCGACGTACAGCCCCACGACTTCCGCCTCTGGGTGTGCCTGCACGAGGAGACGCACCGCACCCAGTTCTCCGCGGTGCCCTGGCTGCGCGACCACGTGGAGGGTGAGATCCAGTCTTTCCTGGGGGAGACCGACATCGACCCCATGACCTTCCTGGAGCGCATCCGGGAGGCCGCCCAGTCGCTGGCCGGCGGCCGGCCCGAGGGCGAGGAGGACGACGGCGGCCGCTCCCTGGTGGAACTGGTGCAGACCCCGGCCCAGCGGGAGATCCTCACCCGGCTGACCGCCGTGATGTCGCTGCTGGAGGGGCACGCCGACTTCGTGATGGACGGGGTCGGGCCCTCGGTCGTCCCGAGCGTCGCGGAGATCCGCGAGAAGTTCCAGCAGCGCCGCGCCAAGGGCGCCTCGCGCCTGGACACCACGCTGCGCAAGCTGCTGGGCCTGGACGCCAAGCTCAAGCAGTACCGGGACGGCGAGCGTTTCGTGCGGGCCGTGGTGGACCAGGTCGGCATGGACGGGTTCAACCGGGTGTGGACGTCCCCCAACACCCTGCCGACCAAGGCGGAGATCGCCGCACCGGGGGACTGGGTCGCGCGGGTGCACCGCAGGAGCGATTCCTGAACCGTGGGCGAGGGCCGGTCCATGAGCCGCGGACGACACGGGGGAGCGGCGGACGACACGCGGGAGCCGTGGGACGAATCCGGCCGACGGCAGGCGAACGCCCCTCCAATCACCCGTCCGAGGGACCGTGAGCCATGCGTAGGCGTGCAATGCTCGGGGAACGGCCGGGTTCTGTCACCATCGACACACTCTGAGTGACCGAACCTCGGGCTCACTCCCGAAAACTTCATGAAGGGAACCGGACATGGGTCCCCATCCTGCGGTCGCGGCGATACGCCTGGCGGTCCGCCGCGTCCTCCACGACATCCTCATCGAACTCAACAGAACCACCGGCGCCGACGAAGTCACCGGCGTCACCGGCACGTTCTTCGCCACGGGCGCGCCGGCCGCCACCGGCACGCCCTCGGCCGCGGGCGCGCCGGCCGTCATCGAGGTCCCCGGCTCCGTCGGCCAGGCCCCCGGCCGGTACTCCGACCAGGTCCCGGCCCAGAGCGCCGCCCGCGCCCCGCACGAGCGCACGGCACCGCCGGTCGTGCTGGTCGCGTGCTCCGGCGGCGCCGACTCCATGGCGCTGGCCTCCGCCCTCGCCTTCGAAGCGCCCAAGCTCGGCATCCGCGCCGGCGGCGTCACCGTCGACCACGGCCTCCAGTCGGGCTCCGACCTGCGCGCCGACGAGGTCGTGCTGCGACTGCGCGAACTCGGTCTGGACCCGGTCGAGTCCGTCGCCGTGAACGTCGGCCGCGAGGGCGGGCCCGAGGCCGCCGCCCGCGACGCCCGCTACGCCGCGCTCGACGCCGCCGCGGACCGCCACGGCGCCGCCGCGATCCTGCTCGGCCACACCCGGGACGACCAGGCCGAGACCGTCCTGCTGGGGCTCGCCCGGGGCTCCGGCATCCGGTCCCTGTCCGGGATGGCCGCGGTCTCGGGGACCGACGGCCGCTACCGCAGGCCCTTCCTCCAGCTCGACCGGCAGACCGCGCGCAAGGCCTGCATGGTCCAGTCGCTGCCCGTCTGGGACGACCCGCACAACGCCGATCCGGCCTACACCCGCTCCCGGCTGCGCCACGAAGGTCTGCCCGCCCTGGAGAAGGCCCTCGGCAAGGGAGTCGTCGAGGCCCTCGCCCGTACGGCCCAGCTCTCCCGGGACGACGCCGACGCCCTCGACGCCTGGGCCAGTCAGGCCGAGGCCTCCGTACGCGACGCGACGGGCCTGCTGGAGTGCGCCAAGCTCTACGCCCTGCCGCCCGCCGTACGCCGCCGGATCCTGCGTCGTGCGGCCATCGAGGCGGGCGCTCCGGCCGGTTCGCTGTTCGCCCGCCACATCGAGGAGGTCGACCGGCTGATCACCGGTTGGCGGGGTCAGGGAGCCATCAACCTCCCCGGCCGGGTCGTCGCCCAGCGGCAGGGTGGCAGACTGGTGATCCGGCAAGGCTGAATCTCCCCCCTCGGGGAGACGGCCGGCCTCCCCTTCGGGCAGGGGCCGGGCAGCCGGTGGGACGACCGACCGAAAGTGATGCGGGTGGACGCGAAAGACATGGGTGCCGACCTCAAAGAGGTACTCATCACCAAGGAAGAGATCGACGCGAAGCTGGCCGAGCTGGCCGCGAGGATCGACGAGGAGTACGCGGGCAAGGACCTGCTGATCGTCGGCGTCCTCAAGGGCGCGGTGATGGTCATGGCCGACCTCGCCCGGTCGCTGTCCACCCCCGTCACCATGGACTGGATGGCCGTGTCCTCGTACGGGGCGGGCACCCAGTCCTCCGGTGTGGTGCGGATCCTCAAGGACCTCGACACCGACATCAAGGGCCGGCACGTCCTGATCGTCGAGGACATCATCGACTCCGGGCTGACCCTGTCCTGGCTGCTCAGCAACCTCGGCTCGCGCGAGCCCGCCTCCCTGAAGGTGTGCACGCTGCTGCGCAAGCCGGACGCCGCCAAGGTCGCCATCGACGTGGAGTGGGTCGGCTTCGACATCCCCAACGAGTTCGTCGTGGGCTACGGCCTCGACTACGCCGAGAAGTACCGCAACCTGCCGTTCGTGGGTACTCTCGCGCCGCACGTCTACGGCGGCTGAGCCGGTCGGGCCAAGCCCTCCGGGACGATCGGGAACCCCAGCGGGCCTCTCGCCGTTGGAGCAGGCAGACGGATCGCCAGCCGTCCCGTGCGGCTTCGGTCCACAATGCTGGGGTACCGTCAGAAGAACTGTCTTATCAAACTCACTATGGCAGGAGGGACGGGGCGACACCGCTCCGTATGGATGGACGTGAAGCGATACTTCCGTGGGCCGGTCATGTGGATCGTGCTGGCCGTCCTTGCCGTGGTCGTGTTGATGCAGGTCGTCGGCTCGTCCGGCGGCTACAAGACGGTGGACACCGGCAAGGTCGTCCAGGCGATCAACGACAACAAGGTCGAATCGGCCAAGATCACCACCGGTGACGAGCAGACCATCAAGGTCTCGCTCAAGGACGGCGTGAAGGTCGACGGCAGCTCGAAGATCCAGGCGAGCTACATCGGCGACCAAGGCGTGACCATCGCCAACACGCTGCAGACCAAGTACCAGGACAAGCAGATCCCCGACGGCTACACCGTCACCCCGACGAAGCAGAACGCTTTCCTCGGCATCCTGCTCTCCCTGCTCCCCTTCGTCCTCATCGTCGTCGTGTTCCTGTTCCTGATGAATCAGATGCAGGGCGGCGGCTCCAGGGTCATGAACTTCGGCAAGTCCAAGGCGAAGCTCATCACCAAGGACACCCCGAAGACGACGTTCGCGGACGTCGCGGGCTCGGACGAGGCCGTCGAGGAGCTCCAGGAGATCAAGGAGTTCCTCCAGGAGCCGGCGAAGTTCCAGGCGGTCGGCGCCAAGATCCCGAAGGGCGTACTGCTGTACGGCCCCCCCGGCACCGGCAAGACCCTGCTCGCGCGCGCTGTCGCGGGCGAGGCGGGCGTGCCCTTCTACTCGATCTCCGGTTCCGACTTCGTCGAGATGTTCGTCGGTGTCGGTGCCTCCCGAGTGCGTGACCTGTTCGAGCAGGCCAAGGCGAACGCCCCGGCGATCGTCTTCGTCGACGAGATCGACGCGGTCGGCCGTCACCGCGGCGCCGGCCTCGGCGGTGGTCACGACGAGCGCGAGCAGACGCTGAACCAGCTCCTCGTGGAGATGGACGGCTTCGACGTCAAGGGCGGCGTCATCCTCATCGCCGCCACGAACCGCCCGGACATCCTCGACCCGGCCCTCCTGCGCCCCGGCCGCTTCGACCGCCAGATCGCGGTCGACCGCCCCGACATGCAGGGCCGCCTGGAGATCCTCAAGGTCCACCAGAAGGGCAAGCCGGTCGCGCCCGACGTCGACCTGGCCGCCGTCGCCCGCCGCACCCCCGGCTTCACGGGTGCCGATCTGTCCAACGTGCTGAACGAGGCCGCGCTGCTCACGGCCCGCAGCGACCGGAAGCTGATCGACAACCTGATGCTGGACGAGGCGATCGACCGTGTGGTCGCGGGCCCGCAGAAGCGGACCCGGATCATGTCGGACAAGGAGAAGAAGATCACCGCGTACCACGAGGGCGGTCACGCCCTGGTCGCGGCGGCCTCGCCGAACTCCGACCCGGTCCACAAGATCACGATCCTGTCCCGCGGCCGCGCCCTCGGCTACACGATGGTGCTCCCGGACGAGGACAAGTACTCGACCACGCGCAACGAGATGCTCGACCAGCTGGCCTACATGCTGGGTGGCCGCGCGGCCGAGGAACTGGTCTTCCACGACCCGACCACGGGTGCCGCGAACGACATCGAGAAGGCCACGGCCACCGCCCGCGCGATGGTCACGCAGTACGGCATGACCGAGCGGCTCGGCGCGATCAAGTTCGGTGGCGACAACACCGAGCCCTTCCTCGGCCGTGAGATGGCTCACCAGCGCGACTACTCGGAAGAGGTCGCCGCCCTGGTGGACGAGGAAGTCAAGAAGCTCATCGAGAACGCGCACAACGAGGCCTGGGAGATCCTGGTCGAGAACCGCGACGTCCTCGACAACCTGGTGCTCCAGCTGCTGGAGAAGGAGACGCTCGGCAAGGAGGAGATCGCGGAGGTCTTCGCCACGATCGTCAAGCGGCCGCCGCGGCCCGCCTGGACCGGCTCCTCCCGCCGTACGCCGTCCACCCGTCCGCCGGTGCTCTCCCCCAAGGAGCTGGCACTGACGAACGGCGCGAACGGCGCGACGCCGGCCATCAGCACCGTGAAGTCGACCGCCGCGGAGTCCGCGTCGGCGACGGAACCGGTCACGGAGGACCGGCCGGAGAGCTGACCCTCCCGGCCGTCCCCGGTGGCCCCACCAGGCCCGGAATGGATGCCGCGCCCCCCGAGGTTCTAGCCTTGGGGGGCGCGGCATTTCGGTATGTCCGCAAGTGAGACGCGGTGGCCCGCCCGCACGCACGCATGACAGGTACAGGAACGAGGCTTCAGATGACCGACCCCGTGACGCTGGACGGCGAGGGCTCCATCGGCGAGTTCGACGAGAAGCGCGCCGAGAACGCGGTGCGCGAGCTCCTCATCGCGGTCGGTGAGGACCCGGACCGTGAAGGGCTCAAGGAGACTCCGGCGCGGGTGGCGCGGGCGTACCGGGAGATATTCGCGGGGCTGTGGCAGAAGCCCGAGGATGTACTGACGACGACGTTCGACCTGGGGCACGACGAGATGGTCCTGGTGAAGGACATCGAGGTCCTCAGCTCCTGCGAGCACCACCTGGTGCCGTTCGTCGGGGTCGCCCACGTCGGCTACATCCCGTCCGTCGACGGCAAGATCACCGGTCTTTCGAAGCTGGCCCGGCTCGTGGACGTCTACGCCCGCCGGCCGCAGGTCCAGGAGCGGCTCACCACGCAGATCGCCGACTCGCTGATGGAGATCCTGGAGCCGCGCGGGGTGATCGTGGTCGTCGAGTGCGAGCACATGTGCATGTCCATGCGGGGCGTGCGCAAGCCCGGGGCGAAGACGATCACGTCGGCCGTGCGGGGACAGCTGCGCGACCTGGCCACCCGCACCGAGGCCATGAGCCTGATCATGGCGCGCTGACACCGCTGCGACGACCCGGACCGGGCCTCGCGGCCCGGGACGTCGACCGGCGCACCCTTCGGCCGGCGGGCTCTGCGGCTCGGAGGCCGGCCCGACGGCTGCCGCGGCCGTCGCGGGTCTCGGACCCTGGACCGGCCCTGGGCCGTTGCGGTCGGGTGCGGCCGTTACGCCGTCGTGGCCGCGCCGTTGTCGTGTTCGTCGTCCTCCGGGAGGCGGCACACGCGCTCCAGGAAGAGGGCCGCCGCTATGACGCCGAACCCGGCCAGCACCGAGAAGCCGGCGTAGATGGCCTGGTCGCGGCGGGCGGGGATGTCGAGGGACTCCAGCAGGAAGACACCCGTGCCGCCGTACATGCCGGCGACGAGGGCGGCCACCAGGGCGCTGGCCTGGCCGAAGACGACCGCGCGGGCCGCCATCAGCGGGTCCACGCCCTTGGCGTCGGGGCGGCGCTCGCGCTGGGCCTTGAGACGGGCGCGGATCGACAGGGCCGTGGCGAGGAGGATCACCGCGATCACGGCGAGGACGATGGGGGCGGCCAGCGGGACGCTGGGGAGGGTCCCCAGCGCGCTCCACAGGCGGGCGCCCGCCCAGGAGAGCACTCCGGCGACGACGAACACGCCTGCCAGCACCCTGATGCGAAGCTCTCTCACGGTGTTCCTTCAGCTCCCCCGGACAGCGGTCGTGGTCGGCCCGCACCCGGTGGGCCGACCCTGTGGTCGTCTAGACCCTAACGACTACTCGGGCAGCCGGAGTTCCAGGTCCTTGCGCGCCGTGACCCCGTCCCTGGTGACGATGTCCAGAAGGCCGGCGACCGGGCCGCGGCCGGGCAGCTGGGCCTCGGGGTCCACGTCGTGCCAGGGGGCGAGGACGAAGGCGCGCTCGTGGGCGCGCGGATGCGGGAGGGTGAGCCGCGGATCGTCGCTGACCGTGCCGGCGTAGGCGACGATGTCGACGTCGAGGGTGCGCGGACCCCAGCGCTCGTCGCGCACGCGGTGGAAGGCCTCCTCGATCGCGTGGGCCCGCTCCAGCAGCGAGGACGGCGGGAGGGTGGTCTTCAGGACCACGACCGCGTTGAAGTACGACGGCTGGCTGCCGGGCTCGACGCCCCACGGCTCCGTCTCGTACACCGGGGAGACGGCCTTGACGCGCACGCCTGGGGTGTCCTCCAGCGCGTCGACGGCGGCCTGGAGGGTCTCCAGACGGTTGCCGAGGTTCGAGCCGAGGGAGAGCACCGCCCGTTGCGGGTTGTGCAGGGTGGTGTCGGCGGCGTCGACCTTCTCGACGACGGAGGCGGGTACCGGCTGTACGGTCGGGTCGCTGTGACCCCCGGTGAGGGATGCGCTCATACTCGGCTCCGGATGATGGTGACGGTCACGTCGTCGAACGGGACGGTGATCGGGGCGTCCGGCTTGTGGACGCAGACCTCGACCTCCTCGACCCCCTCGTGCTTCAGGCAGACCGCGGCGATGCGCTCGGCGAGCGTCTCGATGAGGTTGACGGGCTCGCCCTGGACGATGGCCACGACCTCCTCCGCCACGATGCCGTAGTGCGCGGTCTTCGTCAGGTCGTCGTCGGCCGCGGCCGGCCGGGTGTCCAGGCCGAGGACGAGGTCCACGATGAAGGTCTGGCCCTCCTCGCGCTCCTTGGGGAACACACCGTGATGCCCGCGGGCCTTCAGGCCGCGCAGCGCGACACGATCCACGCGAATCACTCCTGCAATCGTCGGTGACGGCCGGTCCGTACCGTGTGCGCGCGGCACACCGGCCTCAAACGAATCTACCTGCGAGCACTGACAGTGCCGGGCCGACGGCGCACCGGCCCCGGTCGGCCCCGAAAGTTTCCTCGGAGGTTTCCCCCGGGAAACCCGGCGGCTCACGGGCCGGTAGCCGCTTCTACCCGGCGGGCAGTGATTCCAACCACTTCTTCGGTCCAGACGTTCCCGCACCCCTTCACGAAGGGGTGCCGGGGGTGTCCTCGTCGTCCTCCTCGCCGGTCTCGGTCAGCACCGGCGAGGCGTGGTGCGACCAGAGCTTCCAGCCGGTGGCCGTGCGGCGGAACACGTTCGTGGCGACCACGAGCTGTCCGACGAGGGGTCCCAGCTCCTCGCCGTCCTTCGGGGCGGGCCCGCCGCTGAGGATGTTCTCGGTGCAGTTCACCAGGGCGGTGTCGCCCGTGACGGAGACATGCACGTCGGTGAGGAAGAACTGGATGTACTCCGTGTTCGCCATGATCAGCGCGTACGACCTGAGGACCTCGCCGCGGCCGGTGAGCACGGGCCAGCCCGGGTGCACGCAGGAGATCACGCCGGCGTCGGCCGGGTCGTGGTACTCCTCGTCGACGCCGAGGTCGGCGGGGGTCAGCCAGAGCGCGGTCAGCTCCTCGAAGTCGCCGCGCTCCAGTGTCTCGTAGAAGGCGGTGTTGGCGGCCTCGACCTGCTCCACGTCGGTGTGGGGGGCGCTCACCGGGCTCCCTCGGTGGAGTCGGCACCCGGGAAGCCGCCCGGGGCGCGGGCGCCTTCCACGGCGCGGGCGACGCGTACGGCGTCCGCGGTCGCGCGTACCTCGTGCACCCGGACCGCCCAGGCGCCGGCCTGCGCGGCGAGCGCGGAGACGGCGGCCGTCGCCGCGTCGCGCTCGCGGGCCGGGGGCGGGGCGCCCTCCGGGCCCGCCAGGACCCGCCCGAGGAACCGCTTGCGGGAGGCGGCGACGAGCAGGGGGTGGCCCAGGGCGCGCAGCCGGTCGAGGTGGGCGAGCAGGGCCAGGTCGTGCTCGGCCTCCTTGGAGAAGCCGAGCCCGGGGTCGACGACGACGCGGTCGGGGGCGATGCCGCCCGCGAGGACGGCCTCCACGCGTGCGTGCAGCTCGTCGACGACTTCGGTGACGGCGTCGGCGTAGGTGCCCCGGACGGCGTCGCCCTGGAGGAAGCCGCGCCAGTGCATGACGACGAAGGGGGCGCCCGTCTCGGCCACTACGGGGATCATCGCGGGGTCGGCGAGACCGCCGCTGACGTCGTTGACCAGGCGGGCGCCGGCCGCGAGCGCCTGGGCGGCGACGGAGGCGCGCATGGTGTCGACGGAGACGACGACGCCTTCGGAGGCGAGCCCGCGGACCACCGGGACGACGCGCTTGAGCTCTTCCGCCTCGTCGACGCGGGTGGCGCCGGGGCGGGTGGACTCACCGCCGACGTCGACCAGGTCCGCGCCCTCGGCGACCAGCCCGAGGCCGTGCTTGACCGCGGCCGTGGTGTCGAACCAGCGGCCGCCGTCGGAGAAGGAATCGGGGGTCACGTTCACGACCCCCATGACCGCGCAGCGGTCCCAGTCCGGAAGACCCGCCACGTGCCCGCGTCCGCTCTGCTTGCTCATATGTTCAGCGTAGGCCCAGGACAGGGCCGCAAGACCCGCAAGGGCCGTGGGCCGGGTGCCCGCCGCGGGCCACGGACGGGGCCGTGGGCGCGGCCGCGCCCGGGCCCGTCGCGGTGACCGGCCCGGACGCTCAGGCGACGTGGACGCCTCGTTCCGCCAGTCCGTGCGCGCACGGGCGAGGGCTGGCCGAGCGGCGGCGCAGGAAGCCCGGCAGGGGCAGCGCCAGGTTCACGAAGCCCTCGGCCTGCATGGCTGCGAAGCCGATGCGGGGCAGGTCGGCCGAGGCGCGGTAGACGACGAAGCGCGGCTCCCACCGGGGCTGGAACTTGGCGTTGAACTTGTACAGGGACTCGATCTGGAACCAGCGGGAGAGGAAGACCAGCAGTCCGCGCCAGGCTCGCAGCACCGGGCCCGCGCCGATCTTCTCGCCGCGGGCCAGTGCCGAGCGGAACATCGCGAAGTTGAGCGAGACGCGCGCGATGCCGAATTTCGGGGCGGCCTGGAGCGCGGCGACGATGAGGAGCTCGTTCATGCCGGGGTCGGCCGAGCGGTCGCGCCGCATGAGGTCGAGGGACGCGCCGTCGGTGCCCCAGGGCACGAAGTGCAGCACGGCCTTCAGGTCGCCGTACGGTCCCGGTTCGGCGTCGGCCTTGTGGGCGGTGGCGATGAGGCAGTCGGCGTCGGAGGCGTCGCCGATCCGGCCGAGGGCCATGGAGAAGCCGCGCTCGGTGTCGGTGCCGCGCCAGGCGGCCGCGGCCTGCCGCACGCGTTCCAGCTCGGCCTCGCCGAGGTCACCCACGCGCCGTACTCGGGTCTCGTAACCGGCGCGCTCGATGCGCTTGACCATCTGGCGCACGTTGCGCATCGCGCGGCCGGCGAGCGAGAAATCCGCGACGTCCACCACCGCCTCGTCGCCCAGTTCGAGGGCGTCGAGGCCGGTCTCGCGGGTCCACACCTCCCCGCCCGTCTCCGAGCAGCCCATGACGGCCGGGGTCCAGGAGTGGGCCCTGGCCTCGTCCATGAAGCGCTCGATGGCGCCCGGCCAGGCCTCGACGTCGCCGATGGGGTCGCCGCTGGCGAGCATCACACCGGAGACGACGCGGTAGGTCACCGCGGCCTTGCCGCTGGGGGAGAAGACGACGGCCTTGTCGCGGCGCAGCGCGAAGTGGCCGAGGGAGTCGCGGCGGCCGTGCCTGGCCAGCAGGTCGCGCAGCCGGGCCTCGTCCTCCTCGGTGAGGCGGGCGGCCGGGTGTTCGGGGCGGAAGGCGAAGTAGATCGTGGTGACCGCGGTGAGCAGGCCGAGGGCGCCGAGGGAGAAGGCGACCGTCCAGGAGGTGTTGCCCTGGTAGTCGACGGGTCCCTCGAAGCCGAAGAGGCCGTACAGGACGTGGGTCAGGCGATCGGCCAGGCTCGGGTCGCCGATCATGCGTTTCGGGTGGACGCTGACGATGACGAGTCCGAGGACGAGGGAACCGGCGCCCATGAGGACGAAGTTGGCAAGGGCACGCCATCGGCTGCGTGGATCGGGCAGGGCGGCGAACTGGTCGCGGTGCAGCAGCAGCGGTGCGAGCAGGGCCAGCGAGATCAGCACTCCGACCGGGGAGTGCCGGTACGTGAACTGTCCGACGGCACCCGCCGGCAGCAGCGCCACCGCGGCCCGCCAGGCCCGGCGCTTGCCGCGCTTGAGGCCGTGGGCGAGCAGGAGCAGCAGCACACCGCTGCTGAGCGAGAGCGCGGCCGCGAACGGGCCGACCGAGCCGGGCAGCACCTCGGCCATGGAGTGCATACGGCTGTGCCGGAAGCGCGGGAAGACGCCCGCGGCGATGTCCAGGGCACCGACCAGGGCACACGCTCTGCCGACGAGAGCGGGTACGGACTCGGGGCGCGGCCCTCGCAGGAGGCGCCGCACTCGGCTTGATCGGTTCGGAACCCCGTCCGACATTTCCCCATCTTCCCTGACAGACATCGCATCCCGTGGTTCTGCGAGAGACCTTGAATCCGGTGCCCTTTCAGGGCATCCGGCGACATTGCGCCCTCTAGGACGGTGTCTCGGGGGGAGAGGTTCACTCCTTTCGACAAAGCCGCGTCAAAGGCAGAGGAAAGTCCGGGACAAGCGCTCGCGAAAGATCGCGTCGAGCGCGGGTGCCCGGACGGGAAGCGCAGGCGGGAAAGCCTTATGGGGCTCACGAGCAACAAGGTGCTGGTACTGGCGATCGTGCTCGCCGTGCTGCTGTTCGTCGGCACGGTGTGGTGGTGGCCGCGGCTGGCCCGGCGCACCTGGTGGGCGGTCGTCGGGCGGGTGGGGCTGCTGCTCGTCACCCAGCTGTCGGTGTTCGTCTGTGTGGCGGTGGCGGTCAACCAGGCCTTCGGGTTCTATGCAGGCTGGGCGGACCTGTTCGGGCGCGAGAAGGACCAGGGGGTCGTCGTCGACCACACGGGGGGCCGCGGCTCGGGCGGTCCGCTGGAGGTGGTCGGCACCAGGCCGGTGACGGATCAGGGCGGTGTCCGGCCGCAGGACGGCGGGCAGATCCAGAAGATCGACGTCTTCGGCCGCAGGACACGCATCGCCACCCCCGCGTACGTGTATCTGCCGCCGGAGTACTTCCAGCCCGCCTACCGCACGCGCACGTTTCCCGTGGCGGTGGTCCTCACCGGATATCCGGGCACCGCCGCGGCGCTGGTGGACAAGTTGAACTATCCGCGCACGGCGCGGGAACTCGCCAAGGACGGCCGTATGCAGCCGATGATCCTGGTGATGCTGCGGCCGACCGTGGCGCCGCCGCGCGACACGGAGTGCGTGGACGTGCCGGGCGGACCGCAGACCGAGTCGTTCTTCGCCGACGATCTGCCGGACGCGATACGGGCGCATTACCGGGCGGGTGGGAAACCGGGCAGCTGGGGCATCATCGGCGACTCCACGGGTGGTTACTGCGCACTGAAGCTCGCCATGCACCACCCCGGCGCCTACGCGGCGGGCGCGGGCCTGTCGCCGTACTACAGGGCGCCCCACGACCCCACCACCGGCGATCTCTTCCACGGCGACGAGCTGTTGCGCCGGCGGGCGGACCTGCTGTGGTTCATCAAGCACGAGCCGGCGCCCGACACCTCACTGCTCGTCACCAGCAGCAAGGTCGGCGAATCCAACTACAAATCCACGCTGAAGTTCATAGAACGGGTGCAGGCGACGAACCTGACACGGATCTCGTCGATCATCCTCGAAAGCGGCGGACACAACTTCAATACCTGGCGCCGGGAGATCCCCGCGACGTTGCAGTGGATCAGCGGGCGACTGAACGAAGGCTGAAAAGGCTTCGGTATGGCTGCGTTTTTGTGCTGCGGGGCACCACCACTTGCCTACGCGCGGTAAGTTTCTGGCCATGCCACGTGGACGTCACCGCCATTCCCCGCCCCTGCACAGGCTGTTGCCGCCTTCGGTGATCGCCGGCGTCTCCGTCGTCTGCGCTTTCGCCCCCTGGGTGTTCTCGCAGGCGATGGTGCTCCGCGGTCTGGCCGCGGCCGCCGCGACGACGGCTGTTCTGGGCGCCGTCGTCATGCGCCGCTGGGACGCCCAGGCGGGCAAACAGGTCGCCGACCTCACCCGCGCGCGTGCGAGCGACGACTGGCGCCACGAGGAACGTGTCGCCGAACTGGAGACCGACCTCGAGGAGTCGCGCGAGCTGCGCGTGAAGCTGGAGCAGCGGCTGCGCGCGAAGCGCGCCGAACTGGCCCGGCTGCGCAACGAGCACGCCGCGCTGCTGCGGCGGTACGCGACGGCGGAGACCGAGCGGGCGACCGCCCTGGAGGGCCGCCGGCTGCTGGAGATAGAGAGCGCGTCCCCCGCGCGGGCACTGCCGCCGGGGACGGCTTCGTCCGTGGCGGAGGAGACCGAGGCTGTGGCTGCCCCGGCCGAGACCGACGCCGATCTCGACGCCGAGACCGACGACGAGGCCACCACCGGTGCGGAGACCGACGCCGTGGCCGATGCCGAGGCGGAGCACGGCATCGACGCCGACGCCGACATCGATGCCGAGGCCGATGCCGAGGACGAGGCGACGGTCGACGAGGGGGCGCCGGTGGCTCCGGCGGCCTTCTCCCCCGAGGGGTCCAAGCTGTTCCTGCGGGCGAAGGCGGCGCTGAGCCGGTTCGACGCCGAGGCCGCCGCGGACGCGCCCGCCGGGACCCGGCCGGAGTCCGCGAAATCCGTCCGGTCCGCTCTCTCCGGTGCCTCCGGTGCCGAGGTCGCGCTCCGCGCGGAGGCCGTGCAGGAGGACGAGGCGCAGGGGAAGCCCGAGGCGGCCGACGAGCACCGGCGTGCGGCCGCCGAACCCATGTCGGACAGGGAGAGCGCCACCCGCAAGGAGCCCGTCGTCACCGACGCGGCCGCCCCGGTGAAGCCGGCCGCCCAGGAGGAGCCGACCTCCTCGGAAGGGACCGTCACCGTCGAGGAGACCGTCACCCCGGAAGCGACGGCCCGACCCGAAGCGGACGTCACCGCCGAGGAAACCGGCACCCCGCGAGCGGCGGCCGCCCGGGGGACGGGCGTCGTCGAGGCGCGCACGACCGACCGGACCGACCCCCTCGCGCGACCGGAGACGGCTTCCGCCGTGAGCACGGCCATCGCCCGGAGGGAAACGGCCCCTCAGGCAGCCCAGGCGCCCCAGGCCGCCCCGGCCACCCAGGCACCTCGGGCCGCCCAAGCCGACCGGTCCCGCCCGCAGTTGCCGGCGCCGGCGAAGTCCCCCGCCCCCGTGCACCGGCCCTCCGGGCACTTCACCGTGCCGACCGCCGTGGCCGTCGTACCGGCCGCCGCGCCCGTGCGCAGGCCGACGGCGGAGGGCGGGTTCGACTTCTTCGGCATGCAGAAGTCCGCGGAGCCGTCCGCCCTGGACGCCGTGCAGAACGAGGACCTCGCCGACGTCGTCGGCGAGGAGGCCATCGCCGTGCACAAGGCGGCGGCGGAAGGGGAGTTCACGCCGGTGGACCCGCGGTCGCGCGACGCCGGCCAGGTCATCGACCTGACGGAGCACGACGAGACGGAGCAGATCGACCTCAAGGGACTGCGCAGCAGCGCGGCGTCCTGACGGAACGACAGATACGACGCCCGGCGTCCGCTCAGGCCATCCACCTGTCGGGCCGGGCGTCCCTGCGTCCCGTGCGCGAACGCTCCGCCTGCCCGCGCAGCAGCTCCGCGGCCTCCCGGGCGTCCCGCAGCCGGGCGGTCACCGACTTGCCGGCCCCCGTGTCCACGTGCACATCGGCTACCCGCCACAACCGCTGCCAGGGCCCCTGCGTCAGCCGTACGCTCTGCACCTTGGCGTGCGGCACCAGCGCCACGGTGCGCCGCAGCAGCCCGTGCCGGGCGGCGAACACCGCGCCGGTGACCGCCAGCCCGTAGCCCCGCCACCACACCGGCACGCACCGCCCGGCCCGCCGTGGCGGCCGGGTCGTCGCCGTGGCGGCCGGCACGCTCACCCCGGGCAGCACGCGCGCGACGACCGCGTCGGCGAGCGCGCGCGGCGCGACCGGTACCAGCACCGAGCCGGACGACCCGGCCACGTCCAGCTCCACCCGCACCCAGTCGCGCCGCCGCCACAGCAGCGGCTGCACGATCCGCACGGTCTGCACGCGTCCCGGCGGCACCGTCTCGTGCGCGCGGTCCAGCAGGCCGTGGTCGATGCGCAGCCCGTCCGGCGACTCGCCCAGCGTCCAGTCGTACTCACCGGCGAACCGCCCCACGCTGCGCGCGCCCGCCGCGCCGAGCAGCGGTACACCGGTCGCGAGGACCGTCCACACGCTGTGGGTGGCCAGCCACAGCGCCGGCGGTACGACGAGCGCGGCGGCCGCCGCGCCCCAGGTCGCGCCGGTCAGCAGCAGCGAGACGGCGAGGTCGCGCGCGGGCACGCGCAGCAGCTCCCGGGACGGCGCCTCGCCGACCTCGTGGGCCGTATCGGGCGCGAAACCGGCCGCCCGCGCGAGCAGTTCGGCCCGCAGCCTGCGTGCCTCGCCCTCGCCCAGGAAGGCGAGTTCGTCCTTCTTGTCCGTGCCGACGACGTCGAGCCTGAGCTTGGCGACGCCCGCCACGCGCGCGAGGAGCGGCCGGGTGACGTCGACCGCCTGGATGCGCTCCAGCCGGATGTGCGCGGTGCGCCGGAACAACAGGCCGGTCCGTATGCGCAGTTCGGTGTCGGTCACCGAGAAGTGCGTGTACCACCAGGTGAGAAAGCCGTAGAGGGAGGCGGCCGGGACGAACACGGCGAGCGCGACCAGCAGGGTCGTCGTGGTCAGCCGGGTCAGCTGCGCCTGCGCCTGGTCGGGGTCGTGCGCCGCCCATCCCACGATCACCGCGACCGGCGCCCACGCCCGCCGGAACGGTGTGACGGGATGCAGCCGCCGCTCGGTCACGGGCCGCGGCGCGCGCAGGTCGTGACCGGCGTCCGGCGCCGTCACAGCCCCGCCGACCGGGCTTCGCCGAGCTCGGTGAGCCGGTCGCGCAGCCGCTGCGCCTCGGCCGGTTCCAGGCCGGGGACGGTCGCGTCGGTCGCGGCGGCCGCGGTGTGCAACTGCACCCCGGCCAGCCCGAACCACCGCATGACGGGACCGGAGGTCACCTCGACCAACTGCATCCGCCCGTACGGCACGACGGTCTCCGTGCGCCACAGCACGCCCCGGCTGAGGAGCAGGTCGTCGGCGCGCTCGGCGTACCGCCAGGAGCGCCAGTTGCGGCCGAGCATCACCCAGCCCCACCACGCCGCCGCCGTCGGCAGCAGCGCGAAGGCCGCCCAGGCGGGCCCCGCCAGCAGCCCGAGCAGCAGTCCCACGGCGAGGGCGGCCGACCCCAGCCACACCACCAGCAGCAACCGTCGCATCCGCAGCAGTCCGGGCGGCAGCCCCGTCCACGCCACCGGCTCCGCCCCCGTCGCCTCCGCCCCTCCCGGGCTCCCCGTCTCCATGGGGCCAGCCTACGTAGGGGAGACTGTGTCCATGACTCCTACGACGGAGACCACGGTCGGGATCGGCGGCGCCGCGGAGAGCACCGACATGGTGCTCAACATCGGGCCGCAGCACCCCTCCACGCACGGCGTGCTGCGTCTGCGGCTGGTGCTGGACGGCGAGCGCATCGTCAGCGCGGAGCCGGTGATCGGCTATATGCACCGCGGCGCCGAGAAGCTCTTCGAGGCGCGCGACTACCGCCAGATCATCATGCTCGCCAACCGCCACGACTGGCTGTCGGCGTTCTCGAACGAACTGGGCGTGGTCCTCGCGGTGGAGCGCATGCTCGGCATGGAGGTGCCGGAGCGCGCGGTGTGGACGCGCACGCTCCTCGCCGAGCTGAACCGGGTGCTGAACCACCTCATGTTCCTCGGGTCGTACCCGCTGGAGCTGGGCGGCATCACCCCGGTGTTCTACGCGTTCCGCGAGCGCGAGGTCCTCCAGAACGTCATGGAGGAGGTCTCCGGCGGGCGCATGCACTACATGTTCAACCGCGTCGGCGGCCTGAAGGAGGACCTGCCGGCCGGCTGGGCGGGCCGCGCCCGCGCCGCGGTGGCCGCCGTGCGGTCGCGCATGGACGTCTACGACGACCTGGTGCTCGGCAACGAGATCTTCCGCGGGCGTACGCGGGGCGTGGGCGCCCTCACGGCGGCCACCGTGCACGCGTACGGCGTGAGCGGGCCGATCGCGCGCGCCTCCGGGGTCGACTTCGACCTGCGCCGCGACGAGCCGTACCTCGCCTACGGGGAGCTCCAGGACACCCTGAAGGTCGTCACCCGGCAGGAGGGCGACTGCCTGGCCCGCTTCGAGTGCCTCCTGGAGCAGACGCACAACGCGCTGGACCTCGCCGACGCCTGCCTCGACCGGCTCCCCGGGCTGGCGCCCGGACCGATCAACCAGCGGCTGCCGAAGGTGCTGAAGGCGCCCGAGGGCCACACCTACGCGTGGACCGAGAACCCGCTCGGCATCAACGGGTACTACCTGGTCAGCAAGGGCGAGAAGACCCCGTACCGGCTGAAGCTGCGGTCCGCCTCGTACAACAACATCCAGGCGCTGACCGAGCTGCTGCCGGGCACGCTGGTGGCGGACATGGTGGCCATCCTCGGCTCACTGTTCTTCGTGGTCGGGGACATCGACAAGTAGGGCGCGCGGGTCCGTGACACCCACCGGCTGAAGGAGCCACCCGAAGTCGCCCAGCCCACCGGGCGCGGTCAGTTCGGCGGCCTCTCCGGCGTGCGCGAGGGCGCGGACGTACGCCGTCGGGTCGCCGGAGGCGAGCGCGAGCGGGGGACGTGCGCCGGTGAGCCCCAGGGAGTGCAGCGCCGTGCGCTGGGTGATCCGGCGTGCGCCCGCCAGCGCACAGGCGTCCAGCGCGACATGCGCCGTGATGTCGCACGAACCGTCGGGCACGGGCACCGTCCCGCGCCCCTCCCGGAAGCCGGTCAGCGTCCCGAACGGGGGGCGCGCGTCCGCGGTGTGCGCGTAGTCCACGGCCACCGCGAGCCCCCGCGCCACGCGGGAGACGGCGGCCGCCCACGCGCGGTCCCGGGGGAGCCCGATCTCCGCGCGCAGCCCCTCCTCGGCCGGCAACGGCCACCAGCGCGCGAGCCAGTCCGCCGCCGCTCCCCGGACCGGTTCCCCGAGCCGTTCGGCGCCGTCCGCCCGGACCAGCACCAGTCGTGCCACGCCCGCCGCGTCCACCTCGGCGACGTCCACGGGCACGTTGTCCAGCCACTCGTTGGCGAACAGCAGCCCGGTGACCTCCCGCGGCGGCTCGGGCAGCCAGCCGATCCGGGGGTCGAGGCCGGACGGGCGGTCCGCGATCTCGACGGCGCACGCGCGCGTGCGGGCGGCGACGTCCGCGGGCAGCGCGGCGAGCACCCCGCGGACCAGCTCACCGCGGCCGGCGGCCAGGTCGACGAAGTCGAGCGCGGCGGGCCGGCCCAGGGCCTCGTCGACCCGGCACAGCAGCCGGGCCACCGCCTCGGCGAAGAGCGGCGAGGCGTGCACCGACGTACGGAAGTGACCGGCGGGGCCCTCCGGCCGCCGGTAGAAGCCGTCCGGCCCGTACAGGGCGTCCTCGGTCGCCGCCCGCCAGCCACGCCACCCGTCCACCGGGTCCGCCGCGCCCGTCCCGTCCGCCGGGTCCTTCGTGTGCTGCTCCACCCGGACAGACTAGGCGTCGTGCTGATCACGGCCTCCACCTTGCGGAGTACGCGCGTCGGGCACGGATCGGCCCTCCGGTTGACCCCCACCCACATCCGGCTTCCCTACGCTGGGTGGCGTGCAGCGCCTCTATGACCTCATCCGCAGGCACCCGACCTGGGTCGACAGCTTCTGGGCTGCCGTCCTGTTCGGGATCTCGGTCGCGGGTGGAGCCGCCCGCGCGGAGACCGCGGGCACCGACTCCCCGGCCCGGATCATCCCCGTGACGTTCCTGCTGTGCCTGGTGGTCGCGCTGCGCCGACGCCTGCCGGTGCAGATGCTCCTGCTGACGGCCGTGCTCGGACTGACGCAGCTGGCGCTGGACGTCGAGACGACGGCCGCCGACTTCGCCATGCTGGTGATCGTCTACACGGTCGCCGCGACCGGCGCCCGCTGGGCGTCCTGGCTCGCCCTGGGCATGGGCCTGGTCGCGGCCACCCTGGCCCAGCTGCGGTGGCCGAACGAGAACTCGAGCGCCGTGGGCAACCTGGCGATCGTGATCTTCCAGACCGTGCCGTTCGCCCTCGCCTGGGTGCTCGGCGACTCCATGCGCACCCGCCGCGCCTACTTCGCGCAGTTGGAGGAGCGGGCCGCGCGCCTGGAGAAGGAGCGCGAGGCGCAGTCGAAGGTCGCGGTCGCCGCCGAGCGCGCCCGGATCGCGCGCGAGCTGCACGACGTGGTCGCGCACAACGTGTCGGTGATGGTGGTGCAGGCCGACGGCGCCGCCTACGTCCTCGACGCGGCGCCCGACCAGGCGAGGAAGGCCCTGGAGACGATCTCCTCCACCGGCCGCCAGGCCCTCGCCGAGATGCGCCGCCTGCTGGGGGTGCTGCGGACCGGGGAGCACCAGGAGGTCGGGGAGTACGTGCCGCAGCCCGACGTCCAGCAGATCGAGGACCTCGTCGAGCAGTGCCGGGACTCGGGGCTGCCCGTCGACTTCAAGATCGAGGGCACACCGCGCCCGCTGCCCAGCGGCGTCGAGCTCACGGCGTACCGCATCGTGCAGGAGGCGCTCACCAACACCCGCAAGCACGGCGGCCCGAACGCCGGCGCGAGCGTGCGCCTGGTCTACTTCGACGACGGACTCGGTCTGCTCGTCGAGGACGACGGGAAGGGCGCCCCGCACGAGTTGTACGAGGAGGGCGGCGCCGACGGCCGTGGGCACGGCCTGATAGGCATGCGCGAGCGCGTGGGCATGGTCGGCGGCACCCTCGACGCGGGCCCTCGCCCGGGCGGAGGATTCCGTATCAGTGCCCTGCTCCCGCTCAAACCCGCGCATTGACGCCGACGCGCGCCCCCCGTTGACACCTGTCACGCCCCTGCCTGACCCACCGACCGCGAGCAAGCCGCTCGACCGCGAGCAGACCGCCCGACCGCGAACCGCTCAACCGCGAACCACGAAACGGAAGAGGCTCATGACGATCCGCGTGATGCTCGTCGACGACCAGGTGCTGCTGCGCACCGGATTCCGGATGGTGCTCGCCGCCCAGCCGGACATGGAGGTCGTCGCGGAGGCGGGCGACGGGGTCGAGGCGCTTCAGGTGCTGCGCTCCTGCGAGGTCGACGTCGTCCTGATGGACGTCCGCATGCCGAAGCTCGACGGGGTCGAGACCACCCGCCGGATCTGCTCGGAGCCCGAGCCGCCGAAGGTGCTCATCCTGACCACGTTCGACCTCGACGAGTACGCCTTCTCGGGCCTGAAGGCGGGCGCGTCCGGGTTCATGCTCAAGGACGTGCCGCCCGCCGAACTGCTGGCCGCGATTCGCTCGGTGCACAGCGGTGACGCCGTGGTCGCCCCCTCCACCACCCGCCGCCTCCTCGACCGCTTCGCGCCGATGCTGCCCGCCACCGGCAAGGAGCCCCGGCTCGCCGAGCTGGAGCGGCTCACCGACCGGGAGCGCGAGGTGATGGTGCTGGTCGCCCAGGGGCTGTCCAACGGGGAGATCGCGGCCCGGCTGGTGCTGTCCGAGGCGACCGTCAAGACGCACGTGGGCCGCATCCTGACGAAGCTGGGGCTGCGGGACCGGGTGCAGGTGGTGGTCCTGGCCTACGAGACGGGCTTGGTGCGGGCCGGCGGCCGGGGCTGACCCAGGGGCCCGGCGATCGGTCCCCCCAGGGCTAGCGGAGGATCCCCTCCAGGAAGTCGCTGCCCAGCCGGGCCACCACCGGTACGTCCAGCTGGTGCAGGACGTACCGGCCGCGCCGCCGGGTGATGACCAGGCCCGCCTTCTTCAGCACCCCGAGGTGCCGGGAGATCTCGGGTGCCGTCATGCCGTGTATCCGGGCCAGCTCGCCGGTGGTGTGGGCGCTGCGCGCCAGATGGCGGCAGATGCGCATCCGGACGGGGTGGGACAGCGCGGTCATCCGCAGGGCGAGCTGCTCGACCGACGGGGCGGAGACCGGTTCGGGCGATCCGACCGGGTACTGCAGCAGCGGCTGCCAGCCGTAGCGGTGCAGCACCGTCAGATGCGGCAGGCCGAAGCTGGTCGGCACCAGCAGGAGGCCGCCGCCCGCCGTGGTCGTACGGCCCTGGGCCAGCTTGTCCACGAGGATCCGCCCGGCGCTCTCGTCGACCGTCACGACGGGGGAGACCGCGGCCAGCGCCTCGGCCAGTCCCTTGCGCCGCAGCAGCTCGGTCTTGTGCCGGGCGTCCGCCGTCAGCTGGTGGCGCAGCCGGGACCAGGCCTCGTCGAAGAACGCCTCGTCGCAGTCCTCCAGGAACCGCCGCAGCCAGGCCCGGACGCTGGGCGGGTCGTCGAGCAGCCGTTGCGCGAAACGCACCTGCTGCGGGCCGCGGGAGGCGGCGATCTCCAGCGCGCGGCGGCGGGCGTCGGCGTCGGCGAGCAGGTCCGGGGCCTGGACGTCGTAGTTCAGCGTGCAGGTGAACTCCATGGCCGCGTCCACGAACTGCTCGTCCGTCAGCCGGTCCAGGAGGTCGAGGTCGTCGGCGAGCGTGGCGCCGGGGAGCGTGGCGCCCGGGAGCGTGCCGCGGCCCGGGATGCCCGCGAACGGCAGGAACAGGTCCGAGAACGTCGTGCGCCACAGGAAGTCGGCCTCGCACATCCGGTCGGCCAGGTGCGAGTCGAGCCGACTGGTGACGCTCGTCACCCAGCCCTGGAGACCGGGATGGTGCCCCGGCTCGGCCAGGGCGTGCAGCGCCATGCCGAGCTCGGCCAGCGGGGAGGGCACGACGGTGACCCTCTCCGGCCGCAGCCCCGCGATGTCGATGCTCACGCTCATGCCCCCATGGTGCACTCCACCACCGACAGCGCCGTCCGGGGCCGTCGGCGGCGCGGGGCACGGCCACCGGCCGTACCGACCGTGACCGTCGGCCGTACCGACCGCGGCCGTCGGCCTCGCTGTCGGTCACGCCGTCGGCCCGGGCCGGCCGGCCGGCCGTCCGGGCCGGGCTCCCGGGGCCGTTCAGCCGTCGGTGCGCTCGTCCGTCCGGCGCAGCCGGGACACGAAGTCGCCGACGGCCGCCGTCACGTCCCGAGGCGTCCACTCCAGGCCGGTGGCGCGCACCCCGACCTCCGTGAAGGCCAGGCCCGGACCGCCGGACCGCCAGCCGGAGGCGAAGAGCAGGGTCCCCGTCTCCTCGCCCTGACGCACCGCCGCATCGGAGAGCAGGTCCGCCTCGTACGGCAGCCAGACCTGGAACTCGTGGGTGTGCGGCCGCTCCGGGTGCACCCGGGCCCACGGCACCCCCGCCTCGGCGAACCCCGTCCGCAGGGCGTCGGCCACCACGCGCGCGTGGCGTACGTAGTCGGGCAGCCGGGGCAGCTCGCGGTCGAGGCCGACGAGGGCCGACAGCACCGTGGGGAACTGCTGGAACACCAGGCCGCCGTACCGGTGCCGCCAGACCTTCGCCTCCTCCACCAGCGTGGCGGGCCCGGCGAGCGCCGCGCCGCCGAAGGCGTCGAGGGACTTGTAGAACGAGACGTAGACGCTGTCCGCGAGGCCCGCGATCTCCGCCAGCGGGCGGCCGAAATGGACGGTGGACTCCCACAGCCGCGCGCCGTCGAAGTGCACCACCGCGTCCCGTTCGCGCGCCGCCTCCACGACCTCGCCGAGCTCCTCCCAGGCGGGCAGGACGAAACCGGCGTCCAGGAGCGGCAGTTCCAGCATCAGCGTCCCGAAGGGCTCCGGGAAGTCGCGCACCTCGTCGGCGGTCGGCAGCCGCGGTTCGTTCGTCAGCCGTACTGGGCGCAGCCCGCTGACCTGGCTGAGCGCGTGCCGCTCGTGCACCTCGGGGTGCGCCAGCGCGTGCAGCGCGACCGCGGTGTCGCCGGTGCGGCCCGCCCAGCAGCGCAGGGCCACCTGCTGGGCCATCGTGCCGGTCGGGAAGAACGCGGCGGCCTCCGTGCCCAGCAGGGCGGCGACCCGCTCCTCCAGGCGCTCCACGACCCCGTTGCCGTAGATGTCCGCCGGTTCGTCGAGGTCGTACACCTCGGGTGCCGTCTCGTGCAGGTACGCCAGCCGCTCGCGCAGCGTGCTCCGGGCACCCGCGCGCGACAGCGTGCGCCGGGCCTCCCGCAGGACGGCCGAGCGCCGCTCGCCCAGGGACCCGGCCGACGTCCCCGCGTCCCGCGCGCCCTCCACGTCCTCCGCTTCCCCCGCGTCCCGCGTCTCCCGCGTGCCCTGTTCCGTCGTCTCGTCCATGCCCCGGATCATGCCGTGCGCGGGTCCGTGCGGGCACGCGCGCGGGGCGGATCCGGACCGGTCCGGAAACCCACAGCCTGTGGACAACCGGACCGGGTGGGGCCGATCGCGTTAACATGACGAGAAATCGTCCGGTACCCAGAGCGGACTGGAACGGGAAGGTCACGGTCGCGTGAGTACAGTCCAACAGCCAGACCCCAGGGACCGCCCCGCGCGGCTCACCGTCGGCGTCGTCGGCGCCGGCCGGGTGGGTCCCGTGCTGGCCGCGTCCCTGGAGCTCGCCGGCCACCGCCCGGTGGCCGTCTCCGGGGTCTCCGACGCCTCCCGCCGGCGGGCCGCGCTGCTGCTGCCCGACGTGCCGGTCGTGCCGCCGGCCGAGGTCCTGCGCCGGGCCGAGCTGGTGCTGCTGACCGTCCCGGACGACACCCTGCCCGGCCTGGTGACGGGGCTCGCCGAGACCGGCGCCGTGCGCCCGGGACAGCTGCTCGTGCACACCTCCGGGCGGTACGGCGCGAAGGTGCTGGACCCGGCCCTGCGCGCGGGCGCCCTGCCGCTGGCACTGCACCCCGCGATGACCTTCACCGGCACCCCCGTGGACGTGCAGCGGCTGGCCGGCTGCTCGTTCGGCGTCACCGCCCCCGGCGAGCTGCGGCTGGCCGCGGAGGCCCTCGTCATCGAGATGGGCGGCGAACCGGAGTGGATCGCCGAGGAGAACCGGCCGCTCTACCACGCGGCCCTCGCGCTCGGCGCCAACCACCTGGTCACCCTCGTCGCCCAGGCCATGGAACTGCTGCGCACGGCCGGCGTCGAGGCGCCCGACCGGATGCTCGGCCCACTGCTCGGCGCCGCCCTCGACAACGCCCTGCGCTCCGGCGACGCGGCGCTGACCGGCCCCGTCGCGCGCGGGGACGCGGGCACGGTCGCCGCGCACATCGCCCAGCTGCGCGAGCACGCCCCGGCAACCGTCGCCGGCTATCTGGCGATGGCCCGCGCGACCGCCGACCGGGCGCTCGCCCACGGACTGCTGAAGCCGGAACTCGCGGAGGACCTGCTCGGGGTGCTCGCCGACGGGGCGGACCGCACCGACGGGACCCACGGCACCGAAGGAGCCGCCGGATGACCACCACCCTGCTGCGTACCGCGGGAGAGCTGCACGCACGCGTGCCCGCGGGCCGCCGAGCCGTCGCGATGACCATGGGCGCCCTGCACGAGGGACACGCCACCCTGATCCGCACCGCGCGCGAGCTCGCCGGTCCGGACGGCGAGGTCGTGGTCACGGTCTTCGTGAACCCGTTGCAGTTCGGCGCGGGCGAGGACCTCGACCGCTACCCGCGCACCCTGAAGGCCGACCTCGAGCTCGCCGAGCAGGCGGGCGCCGACGTCGTCTTCGCCCCGTCCGTGGAGGAGGTCTACCCGGGCGGCGAACCGCAGGTCCGGATCGGCGCGGGCCCCATGGGCGAGCGGCTGGAGGGCGCCACCCGCCCCGGCCACTTCGACGGCATGCTCACCGTGGTCGGCAAGCTGCTCCACCTCACCCGGCCCGACGTGGCGCTGTTCGGGCAGAAGGACGCCCAGCAGCTCGCCCTGGTCCGGCGCATGGTGCAAGACCTGAACTTCGGCATCGAGATCGTCGGCGTGCCGACCGTGCGCGAGGAGGACGGGCTGGCCCTGTCCAGCCGCAACCGCTACCTCTCGCCCGGGCAGCGGCGCACCGCCCTCGCCCTGTCCCAGGCCCTCTTCGCGGGGCGCGACCGGCACGCGGCCCAGGAGGCGCTGCGCGCCCGGGCCCGCGCGACACCCGTCACGCACGCCCGTGCCGAGGCGCTCAGCGCCATCGGGGAGTCCCGCGCGGCCGCCGACACCCACGCCGTCGCCAAGGCCGTGCCCGGCTGCGCGGCGGCCGTGCGCGCCGCCGCCCGGCTGGTGCTCGACGACGCCGCGCGGCTGGACCCGCCGCTCGAACTGGACTACCTCGCGCTCGTCGACCCGGCCGACTTCACCGAGATCGACGACGACTTCACCGGCGAGGCCGTCCTCGCCGTGGCCGCCCGGGTCGGCACGACCAGGCTGATCGACAACCTTCCTCTCACCTTCGGAGCCGCCTCGTGACCAGCACAGGCATACGACTGCACGCGCCCGCGCCCGGGTGGTCCATCTCCGCGGACGTGGTGGTCGTCGGCTCCGGAGTGGCCGGCCTGACCGCGGCGCTGCGCTGTCAGGCCGCGGGCCTGACCACGGTCGTCGTCACCAAGGCGCGGCTCGACGACGGCTCCACCCGCTGGGCGCAGGGCGGTATCGCCGCGGCCCTCGGCGAGGGCGACACCCCCGAGCAGCACCTGGACGACACGCTGGTCGCGGGCGTGGGCCTGTGCGACGAGGAGGCCGTACGGATCCTCGTCACCGAGGGCCCCGACGCCGTACGGCGGCTGATCGAGACCGGCGCCCACTTCGACGAGTCCGCCGAGGGCAGGCTGGAACTCACCCGCGAGGGCGGCCACCACCGCCGCCGCATCGCGCACGCGGGCGGCGACGCGACCGGCGCCGAGATCTCGCGGGCGCTGGTCGAGGCGCTCCACGCGCGCGGACTGCGCGCGATCGAGAACGCGCTCGTGCTGGACCTGCTGACGGACGCCGACGGCCGCACTGCGGGCGTCACCCTGCACGTGATGGGCGAGGGCCAGCACGACGGCGTGGGCGCCGTGCACGCGCCCGCCGTGGTCCTCGCGACCGGCGGCATGGGCCAGGTGTTCGCCGCGACCACCAACCCGTCCGTGTCCACCGGCGACGGCGTGGCGCTCGCCCTGCGGGCCGGCGCGGAGGTCTCCGACCTGGAGTTCGTGCAGTTCCACCCGACCGTGCTGTTCCTGGGCGCCGACGCCGAGGGCCAGCAGCCGCTGGTCTCCGAGGCCGTGCGCGGCGAGGGCGCCCACCTGGTCGACGCCGACGGCGTGCGCTTCATGGTGGGTCAGCACGAGCTGGCCGAACTGGCGCCGCGCGACATCGTCGCCAAGGGCATCATGCGCCGGATGCAGGAGCAGGACGCCGAGCACATGTTCCTCGACGCCCGGCACTTCGGCGCCGAGATGTGGGAGCACCGCTTCCCGACGATCCTGGCCGCCTGCCGCGCGCACGGCATCGATCCGGTGCACGAGCCCATCCCGATCGCCCCGGCCGCCCACTACGCCTCCGGCGGGGTGCGCACCGACTCCCACGGCCGTACGACGGTGCCGGGCCTGTACGCCTGCGGCGAGGTCGCCTGCACGGGCGTGCACGGTGCCAACCGGCTCGCCTCCAACTCCCTCCTGGAGGGCCTGGTCTACGCCGAGCGCATCGTCGCCGACATCACGAGCGGCCGGACCCGCGAGGGGCTGCACGCGCGCGTGCCCGCGCCGGTCGCGCAGCCCGAGAAGCCGGCCCACCCGCTGCTCGCCCCCGAGGACCGGTTCGCGATCCAGCGGATCATGACCGAGGGCGCCGGTGTGCTGCGCTCCGCCGGCTCCCTCGCCCGGGCCGCCGACCAGCTCCAGCGGCTGCACAGCGAGGCCCGCGACGCCCTCGACGAGAACGGCAAGACCGCCGAGCCCGGCGTCGACACCTGGGAGGCCACCAACCTCCTGTGCGTGGCCCGCGTCCTGGTCGCCGCGGCCGGGCAGCGCGAGGAGACCCGGGGCTGCCACTGGCGCGAGGACCACGCCGACCGCGACGACAGCGCCTGGCGGCGCCACATCGTCGTACGGCTGAATCCGGACCGCTCGCTGGCCGTGCACACCACGGACACCGCAGACTTCCCCCCGACCCTCCCCTCCGCTCCCGGCCCCGCCGGGGCGGCGGGGACCGCCACGCACCGTCCCCAGGAGCAGTGACAGCAGTGAGTACCTCCGACCTTCCCCTCGCCTCGTCCGACGGCTGCGGCGACGGCTGTGCCTGTGGCGCGGACACCGGCGAGGAATACCTGGAGTGCGGCCTCGACCCCGCGCTCGCGCAGCTCCTGACCGAGGCGGGGCTCGACCCGCTGGAGGTCGAGGACATCGCCAACGTCGCCATCCAGGAGGACCTGGACAACGGCGTGGACGTGACGACGGTCGCGACCATCCCCGAGGACGCCGTGGCCACCGCCGACTTCACCGCGCGCGAGGCGGGTGTCGTGGCCGGCCTCAGGGTCGCCGAGGCGGTGATCTCGGTCGTCTGCACGGACGAGTTCGAGGTCGAGCGGCACGTGGAGGACGGCGAGCGGGTCGAGGCCGGGCAGAAGCTCCTGTCGGTCACCACCCGCACGCGCGACCTGCTGACCGCCGAGCGCAGCGCGCTCAACCTGCTGTGCCGGCTGTCCGGCATCGCGACCGCCACGCGCGCGTGGGCGGACGCGCTGGAGGGCACGAAGGCGAAGGTCCGCGACACCCGCAAGACGACGCCGGGCCTGCGTTCGCTGGAGAAGTTCGCGGTGCGCTGCGGCGGCGGTGTGAACCACCGGATGTCGCTGTCCGACGCGGCCCTGGTCAAGGACAACCACGTGGTCGCCGCGGGCGGCGTCGCGCAGGCCTTCGCGGCCGTGCGCGAGGCCTTCCCGGACGTACCGGTCGAGGTCGAGGTCGACACCCTGCACCAGCTGCGCGAGGTGGTGGAGGCGGGCGCCGACCTGATCCTGCTGGACAACTTCACGCCGGAGCAGTGCGCGGAGGCGGCCGGGATCGTCCGCGAGCGCGCACTCCTGGAGGCGTCGGGCCGGCTGACCCTGGAGAACGCCAAGACCTACGCCGACACCGGTGTGGACTTCCTGGCGGTCGGGGCGCTGACCCACTCCTCGCCGATCCTGGACATCGGTCTGGATCTGCGGGCGGCGGAGTAGGGAGCGGGACCGGCCATGCTGCTGACGATCGACGTAGGCAACACGCACACGGTGCTCGGCCTGTTCGACGGCGAGGACATCGTCGAGCACTGGCGGATCTCCACGGACGCCCGGCGCACCGCGGACGAACTCGCGGTGCTCCTCCAGGGCCTGAT
This sequence comes from Streptomyces sp. NPDC104096, assembly GCF_055584385.1. NCBI lineage: Bacteria > Bacillati > Actinomycetota > Actinomycetes > Kitasatosporales > Streptomycetaceae > Streptomyces > Streptomyces sp. NPDC104096. The sequence continues at coordinate 873 of NZ_JBVJMD010000017.1, read as the reverse complement.
GGGCATGCACCCGCTCCTGGGGGAGGAGCTGGGCGACGGCATCGACGGGATCGCCATCTGCGCGACCGTGCCGTCCGTGCTGCACGAGCTGCGCGAGGTCACCCGCCGGTACTACGGCGACGTGCCCGCGGTGCTGGTGGAGCCCGGGGTGAAGACCGGCGTGCCGATCCTCACCGACAACCCCAAGGAGGTCGGCGCCGACCGCATCATCAACGCGGTGGCGGCCGTCGAGCTGTACGGCGGTCCGGCGATCGTCGTCGACTTCGGCACGGCGACCACGTTCGACGCGGTGAGCGCGCGGGGGGAGTACGTGGGCGGGGTCATCGCGCCCGGGATCGAGATCTCGGTCGAGGCGCTGGGCGTCAAGGGCGCCCAGCTGCGCAAGATCGAGGTCGCCCGGCCGCGCAGCGTGATCGGCAAGAACACGGTCGAGGCGATGCAGGCCGGCATCGTGTACGGGTTCGCCGGCCAGGTCGACGGCGTCGTCAGCCGGATGGCACGGGAGCTGGCGGACGACCCGGACGAGGTGACGGTGATCGCCACCGGCGGGCTGGCGCCGATGGTGCTGGGCGAGGCGTCGGTGATCGACGAGCACGAGCCGTGGCTGACCCTCATCGGCCTGCGCATGGTCTACGAACGGAACGTCTCCCGCCTCTGAGGCGGCTCGCACGACGTGACGGACGGGGCGTTCCACAGACCGGAACGCCCCGTCCGTCCATGCCGGGGTCCAGCGCGCTCCCGTGCGGTGGCGTTCGCCGGCGGCCGGTCACCGGGTCGGTCCCGGGGGGGGGGGGGGGGGGGGGGGGGGGGGGGGGGGCGGCGGGGGGGGGGGGGGGGGGGGGGGGGGGGGGGGGGGGGGGGGGGGGGGGGGGG